>JAYTOF010000029.1:0-1935 GCA_043747955.1 Chitinophagaceae bacterium | reverse complement strand
AGCAACGAAAGAAGATATATGTGGCAGGATGAAGGATTTAATACGTATGTAGATTACATAGCAAACGAACTTTTCAATAATGGTGAGTATCAAAATGACCCCGCCTATATTGACAATGGCTTTTTTGCGACCCGTAATTACCATACGTTCATGAACAACAAAGATCCGTTGATGACAGTATCTGATGCGATGGATGAAGATCAGCATTTTCAATTCTACAGCAAAACAGCTTATGGCCTCAACCTGTTGCGCACAGTAATCGTTGGCAAAGAGCGTTTTGATTATGCCTTTAGAAAATATACCGAAGCCTGGGCATTTAAACATCCTACACCATACGACTTTTTTCATTGTATAAATAATGCAGCGGGCGAAGACCTGAACTGGTTCTGGAAAGAATGGTTCTTTACCACCGGTCAATTGGATCAAACAATAACTGCGGTAAATTATGTAGATAACGATCCAACCAAAGGAGCTTTGATTACGATTGATAATAAGGGTAAGATGATTTTACCGGTGGTCATAAAAATTATTCAGGTTAATGGAAAAATCGAAACAGTTCAACTGCCTGTTGAAATATGGCAGCGTGGGGGAAGCTGGGTTTATAAATATACTTCCACATCAAAACTAAATAAAGTAATCCTGGATCCTCAAAATGTATTTCCGGATATGGATAGAAAAAATAATGAATGGAGTAATGATAAATAAAAATAAAATAGCATGAAATTATACATATTATTTTTCAGTTTGTTGGCATCGCTGACGTTATATGCACAATCCTATAAAAAAATACATCGAAAAGCCATTGTAGTGGATACACACAATGATATACTGATGCAAGCTGCTGACAAGGGAATAGTATTTGACCAGGACCTTACCGGTAAAACACATAGTGATCTTGCCCGCTGGAAAAAAGGCGGGCTTGATGTACAGATATTTTCAGTGTATTGCGATGGCGGCCTGAAAAATGCCTATGCCTATGCCAACAGGGAAATGGATAGTCTGGATGCAGTAGTGGCACGCAACCCGGGCAAGATCGTGAAGGTTGCCAACTATGCTGAACTGATGAATGCAGTTAAGCAGCATAAGATTGCTGCTATTTTTGGTGTAGAAGGTGGCCACATGATAGAAGATGATCTTTACAAACTGGAAGCGCTATACAAACGTGGTGCACGGTATTTAACCTTAACGCATAACATAGCTCCATCGTGGGCTACCAGCGCTGCAGACGAAACCAGCCCAAACCCTGTTACAGGAAAGGGGCTTAATTCCGAAGGCAAAAAAGGCCTTACAAAATTTGGTATCCAGGTAGTACAAAAAATGAATCAATTAGGAATGATGATTGATGTTAGTCATCTTGGCGACCAGAGTTTTTGGGATGTAATTAAAATAACCACAAAACCTATTATTGCATCACACAGTTCGGTATATAGCCTGGTGGCAAGCCGCCGGAATTTAAAGGATGACCAGATAAGAGCTATTGCAAAAAATGGAGGAGTGATACAGATAAATTTTAACCCCGGTTTTATCGACAGTAGCTTTCATAAGAAAGAAGAGGTTTTTTTTAAAATGCATAAAGCAGAAAGTGATTCTCTTTTAAAAAGCGGTATGGATGAATGGTACATGATGACTTTACTGTATAAAAAATATACAGCAGAAGCAGAGCCAATGCGGCCGCCATTATCTATGCTCATCAATCATATTGATTACATCGTAAAATTGGTTGGAGCAGATTACGTAGGCCTTGGTTCCGACTTTGATGGCATAAACCTTACACCACAACAATTAGATGATGTTACAACCTATCCATTAATTACAAAAGCATTGGTTGAAAAAGGTTATAGCAAAAAAGATATTAATAAAATTCTGGGAGGAAATTTATTGAGGGTATTAAAAGCCAATGAAGCAAAATAAAACGTCTGTTTTTATTCAACACTC
>JAYTOF010000028.1:0-6520 GCA_043747955.1 Chitinophagaceae bacterium | reverse complement strand
GAAGGAAGCCACCAAACGGTTACAGGGCCTGGGTATCAACAAAAATTCAAAAATTGTTTTATGCCATAAGGGTGGGGATGTCACCATTACGTCAAGAATGTTTTGCTCGCTGGAATATTTTGGCCTGCAGGGTAAAGTATCTTATTTAAATGGCGGCATTGAAGCCTGGAAAAAAGCAGGATACCCCGTTACCAACAAAGCTTCTGTTTATAAAAAAGGAAATTATGTTGCCGGCATTAACTCCGTGTTGGTGAACAAGGATTATGTAATGAATGCATTGAATACCGGATCACAGCTGGTGGTGGATGCAAGGCTGAAGCGCTGGTACGATGGCGATGCCACCGGTAACCCCAGGGACGGGCATATTACCGGGGCGCTCAATATACCCTACCCGGATATGGTTGACTCCACCAACAGTCTTAAACCAATAGCCATACTGGAAAATAATTTTACCGCCGTGGCGCCCGATAAGAGCAAAGAAATAGTGCTGTATTGTTTTATTGGCCAAACTGCCTGTGTGGATTATGTAGTAGGCCGTTCACTTGGCTATACTATTAAAGTGTACGATGGTAGTATGCAGGAATGGAGCCGTGATGAAAAACTACCCATGGAAAAAACAAAGAAACAATAAATTGGTAAGCCGTTAAATTATTTTTCATTGGTTATAAGATTAGAACGCCAGCTGAGAACTGTCTGCCGACAGGCAGGTTGGAGCGAAGACCAACAGCGGAGGAAGGACGTTCTGTTTGTAACATGAAATCGTGATACAACTTCCCGAACCGCAGATGTTGCCTGTAAAAAATAAAATAATCCGTGATATCTGTGATACTGATCTGCGGATATCTGTGGTAATTTAAACAAATCAAAAGCGGAGATGATAGCAAAGACCTGTTTCGGCGAAAAAATTATTTGTTATTAAATTCTCCAAAATGCCATAGAATTCCCGAGGGGTCGTGTAAAAAACATTCTCTTCCCCATTCCAGTTCTCGGATTGGGGTTACGCTAACATTGCTGTATTTAGCGGTAAGATCCAATGCCAGCAGTTCATTCCAAAAGCGATTTACATCATCCACTTCCATAAAGATCATGGTATTGTCTACCCAGTCTTTTACATAAGCATCCTGCAAATAAAAGCCTGCCCCATCTGTTTTAAAATAGGACATAGCAGCTGATAAAATGCTTTCCCGGAAACCAAGGTCCTGGTAAAATTTACGGGATACCTCATAGTTTTTTGCTCCAATAAAAGGCCGGATTGATTTTGCTTTATGTTCCATTTTTATCTTTTGTAATTCTAAAGATAAGCTTCAATTGTTTTACGAAATGTCCAATAGTTAAGGTATATTTAAAATTATCTGAACCTGCTTTTTAAAAAGCAGGTTTACAATTAAATTAAAAAGGGTATGATACTCAAGCATAATTTTAAAGATTTCCAATACAGCAAAGTTCGCCTGGAAGCCTATAGCGATGCTATTATTGCCATAGTGATCACTTTATTAATATTAGATTTAAAAACACCTCATTTAGATATCAATAATATGCAGGCGGGTTTTGAGAAGATCATGGAGCTGAAAAAAGAATTTTTGGGCTGGCTTATCAGTTTTTTATTAGTGAGCATTTACTGGTTTCAGCATCATAACATCTTGCACATGGCAAGTAAAATAGATTTGAAATTGATGGTTTTAAATCAAATTTCCCTGATGGGCATTTGCTTAACACCATTTACAGCTTCATTATTAGGCAAAAATTATAATAACCCCATTGCATTCACATTATTTGCAGCCATCTTTTTTTTAGTGAGTTTAACCCTTTGCTGGATGTATGCCTATATAGCCAAACATTACTTAAAAGTAACTTACAATAAAAAGAGTGTTTTAAAATATGTGAAGATTTCTTTTTTAATTGCACCAACTTTTTATTTAACTGCCGCAATTGTTTGCTGAGTTAACCTTACTATTTCATTTATTATTTTGCTGTTGATACCGATTATATTTTTGTTTCCGTTAGATAAAGAAATGAAATAGTTTTTGATGTTGGTTACATGACCAGAAAGTAGCGTAAACTCCGGACACAGCCCGGCGGCATAAAGGACTTGATTAAAGCCCCATCCGGGCGAAATATTGATTGAAATAATTCCATTATTTCGAGTTCAAGCCCCGGCGGTGCGACATATTTAAAATGAATAATATTGTAGAAAAAAATTACCGCCCCGCCAGGGCTTTGTTACCTTGTACATTTTATTGTTACCAAAATATTGCCTCTATGAGGTTCTGTGATTAGCTGGCTATGTACCCGTTAATTATTCGTCGTTGGTTATAAGACCAGACGACGGTGGAAATTGGGGCGAAGACCAATAGCTGCGAAAAACAGCGGCGAAACGGAGGCGAATATGGATTTGCCGATTGAAGGTGATGACCAACGGAGGCGAAAATAATTGTACTTTTAATTAAGCACTATACTTAATAATTTGTAATAAACAACTGCTTAACGAAGATTTAATAAGTTTCGGTTGATTCTATTTGAACACATGTGACTTATGGAATTATTTGAAATAAACTGAAGCTACACAATCAAAAAGTCAATAATGAAAAAAACAGTTATTTTTATTATTTGCATTTCCATTTGTCCATTTTTATGTTCTTCTGCACAATCTTCTTCAAAATCAGGAAGTGAAGCTGTTGATGTTTTTTCATCGGGCAAACCAAACATAATAAATTTTCTTGCTGATGATCTTGGTTATGGAGACATCGGATGTTACGGTAATCCAATAATAAAAACACCGAATATAGATCGTTTAGCTTCGGCCGGTGTTCGGTTAACAGATTGTCATGCAGCTGCTACAGTTTGTTCACCTTCCAGAGCCGCCATATTAACAGGTAGGAATTCTTACCGGAGTGGTTTTTATGATATATTGGGAAGCTTTAACTGTTATTTTCAGAGTGAGGAAATCACATTACCGGAAATGCTGAAGCCTGCAGGATATTCAACCTGCTTCGTTGGCAAATGGCATTTATCCCAATTCAATATTAATGTATTAAAACGTGGAGATAACAATCAACCCTCTCCGGGAGATCAGGGATTTGATCACTGGTTTGCTACTTCACATAATGCTTTTGAAGGACCCCGGAATTTAAAGAAATTTATAAGAAACGGAACTCCTGTTGGAGATGTAAAAGGTTCCTACTGCGATGTGATTGTTAAAGAAGCCTGCGATTGGATGAGCCAACTTAAAAAAGACAAGCCGTTCTTTCTGGAGGTTTGCCCACATGAACCTCATACCCCAATAGATCCACCGGAGGAATTTAGTGAACCATACAATAATGCAGCGGTTGATTCACTGGAAAAGACCATAAGATATGGCGGTGTTCCAAGGCCAGCAGGTATTGCAAAGAATAAGGATAAATATTATGGAACTGTGGCCCAGCTTGACAATGCTTTTGGCCAATTGATGAGATTTCTGGATAGTACCGGACTGGCAAAAAATACAATAGTTATTTTCACCAGCGATAACGGCCCCGAATCGCCTGTAAATTTTGATGAGTCGAGAGGCAAGTGGATGGATACGATCAGAGACAAATGTTTTGGAACGCCGGGTTTGCTGCGGGGTATGAAAAGGTTTACTTATGAAGGAGGCCATAGGGTACCGGGTATTGTGCGTTGGCCATCTAAAATTCCGGCAGGAATGGTGAGCGACAAATTAGTGAATGGTACCGATTTTTTTTCAACGATATGTAAAATTACCGGTGTTAAGCAACCAGATGACAGGGTTATTGATGGTAAAAATGCTATGCCTGCTTTATTAAATCAGCTTAACAATAAAAACCAGCCAGTCATTTGGCTGCTGCAGTTGAACGAAGATATGTATTCAAAGATGGCGGATATGTCTATGCGCTATAATGAGTATACCTTAATCGGCAGGATGGCAGTAAAAGCTGATTCAGTTGCCTTACTAAGTTGGATGTATAACTCATTGCCCGAAAAATTTGAATTATATAATATCATAAAGGATCCGGAGCAACAGTTTGATATTTCCAATAGTCATCCGAAACTTTTAAAAAAACTAGTTCCAATGATGACCAAAATGTGGATCAATATTCGGGATGAGGGAAAAAAGAGTGCTTCGGCATTTAAATCCAAAAAGTAAAAAATTGCAGTTGCACTGGTTCGAGGCACGCAAAACAGAATCACTCAGTAAGATTCGTTTCTTTAGGAACCATTTTTTATTACTTGTTTTGGGTTCTTGCCTCCACAACCAGATGCATAGAGTTTGCTACCCGTTGGTAAAAGACCAGACGGGAGCAAATACTTAAAGCGGCAAAAAAAAAGCCATTCATTGCTGAACGGCTTTTTTAATATTCTACTCTGTATTACTTCACTTCCCTGCCGGCTGGCAGGTTCCCCGATACAATCGGGGCGGAATTAAGAGGCAGTAGGCCAACAGGCGGCGCAAAAAAGAAAATGACTGAGCTGCCGCCGTGTGCCTGTCCCGATTATTTCGGGAGTCTCCCGACCAACGGCGATTTGAATTGAACTGCATTTTATTTTTTATTTATGAAGTATGCTGCGGCTCTGTGCCGTTGGTCATAAGACCAGACGGCGGCGTATGCTGGTGCGCCAGTTGGCTTGTCTGAATGGGGGAACACCCACGGCAGCAAAGTTGGAGCTAAATGTCGCCGGTTGGGGTACTTTAGGTTTCTGTTAAATCAAGAAACATGAGATGGTTCAGGTTATAGTAGGTTTCAGTGACGTAAAATTTATGACTTCCGATAATTGTAAAACCTGTCTTCAAATAAAAATCAATTGCCCGCTTATTACCGGTCCAGGTGTATAACCATATACCCGATTGTTTATTTTTTCCTGCCACTCCGATATTAAAATTCAAAAGTTCAAGACCTAATTTCAAGCCGTAAAATTCCTTGAGTAAATAGATCCGGTCCAGCTTGGTTACATTTGCTGCTTTAATACCAGGTTCCTTTGTATTTAAGATAATTTTAGAAAACCCAACCGGCTTTCCATTGTAACTGATGATGTGGTAAATGTTATCCGGATCAGCAAGTTCTTCCCTGATCGCATCGTCATTATAATGCTTCTCCAGGTAAGCATTCAGATTTTCAGCTGAAGTGCTGTCCCGGTGAGCTTCTTCTACGGCTACCTTCCCAATGGCAACGATTGATTGGTAGTCTTCTACCATTGCCCTTTTAACTGAGATCATTTGAAATATTTGTTATTATAAAGTAGTAATAAAGGTAAAGACTTATAAGGTTTTGGCAAAAAGACCAGACGACGGCAATGCAACGGTTTACCAACGTCGGCAAAAAAGTGGGTGTGAATGGGGAACTCCTACAGCGGCAAAAATTCTTTAATAATTTTTAGGGTTGCGTTTGGTATGCCTTATTCTGATGATCCGGATCTCATTTTTTGTGTACCGGTATGATACCCTGTACCTGTGTAATTCAAATGCCCTGAAACTGCCATCATTATTTACATGATACTTATCGGGATTATATTTTTCAGGATGTGCAGTAAGTTTTGAGATTTCAGCAAGCAGGTCATTTTTTACTTTTTCTGCATTTTGTACAGACGCTTCTTCAATATATTCAACAGCCTTTATTAACTGGTTAATGGCACATTTATTCCACTTAATAGTTAACAGCATGATCTATTTTTTGCTGAAATATTTAACCACATCTTCATGCAAAACAAAATCGCCGGCTTCAATTTCTGCATCTGCCTGCTCCAGTTCTTTTGTATAATCTTCCAACGATTGAGTGTGATTTCCTTTTTTGCGGTCAGTTAAAAATGTTTTAAGCATCTGCAAGACAGTATTTTGTTCTGCAGAACTTAACTGATTGAAGTAAGTTATCAGTTCCTGCGATGTAGCTGATGCTGACATAGTGTAGAATTTAGCTATTGTAAATTTAAACCTATTTTTTCAATTCCGGGCACAACTTGTCCCGCTTTGGCGTGAGTCCGGCAGACCTGCCTGCCGGCAGGCAGGTTTAAGAGGCATCAGGTGATCCTTGAGCTGCCGCCGTCTGGCCTCCCGGCCAACGGCGATTTAAATTGAAATGCATTTTATTTTTTATTTATGAACTTTGCTGTGGCTCTTTGCCGTTGGTCATAAAACTCCCGAAATGATCGGGACTACACACACGGTGGCGTACGCTGATTTGCCACCTGGCTTGTCTGAACGGGGAACACCCACGACAGCGAAAGAAAACATATACGTGTGCGTATTTCACAATTTATTTACTCAGCAGCCGCCTTTGCGAGGGATACGTTTATAAATTATTTTACTATCTCGTTCTATATAGTCGCCCGATACTATTGGATATGAATACTTGGGCGCATGCGATACATTACGGCTTCTTATAATTATTTTGTCGTCAACTTTCAGGCTACGCAATTGCTCAAGTTGAGACTTTTCCGCATCAAATTTTACAATATAATCGTCACCATTAATCCTGGCCATCACACCGAAACCTAATCGTGAGCCTGGCGGAAGAGAAAGAGAGGTTACAAC
>JAYTOF010000027.1:0-24087 GCA_043747955.1 Chitinophagaceae bacterium | reverse complement strand
CCAACTCATAAATATACGCAATGATTTGTTCACACATTCACTAATTTTCAATATATTAGTGAACAAATGCCGGCTATAAATTACATAAACACGAAACTGAATATTGGCCTCGAAGACTGGCAAACAGCCTGGCTGTTAGTGAAGCCTTATCCTGTTAAACTATTTACTGAAACATACAGGGGAGCACTCGTGTTCAGGCAGAAAGGATCATCAAAGCGCTTTAGCTTTACAACTATAAAAAAGAATCTGCAAAAAACAAAATTAATAATAGGAGAAGAAAAATTACCTTTTTAAAACTTACAGCAATTCAAACAAAGCCCTCAACCTCTCCCTCGTCATCTTCTTTTCCCAGTCCTTCCCCAATGCATTTTCCCAAAGCGGTTTCATACCCAGCGATACATTGATCATCTTGTCAAAATCTTCATCACTCAACCCGGCACAGATATTTTTAGGGATATCGATCCTGTTCTTTTCAACCATCCATTTAAATTCTTTTACTCCTTCCGGATAAAATTCCTCCAGTTTATCAAACACAATACAATTACCAACTCCATGTTTGGTACCCAGTAAATAACTGAGGCCATAGCTAACAGCATGTGCCACACCAACCTGGCTGTAGGCTATGCTCATACCGCCGGCATAAGAGGCCATCATGAGTTTATCATCACTGTCAGCATCCCAATTGATTTTATTTACATACACATCCCGGCAAAGCTGCAATGCTTTTTCACCATAACTTTTACTGAACTCATTTAAAAAAGTGCCGTTCAAACTTTCAATACAATGTATATAACAATCCATACCGGTATAAAATCGCTGGTTGGCAGGGGCACCGGCTGTTAATTCGGGGTCTAAAACGATCTGGTCAAACGGTGTAAAATCAGAGTTCATACCCAGCTTTTTTGTTGGGCCGGTAAGTACGGTAGTGCGGCTTACCTCGGCACCGGTACCACTTAAAGTGGGAATACCTACTTTATAAACTCCGGGATGTTGCACCAGGTCCCATCCCTGGTAATCGGCACTGCTGCCGGGGTTGTTCATCATTAACGAAACGGCTTTGGCAAGGTCCATCGTAGAGCCGCCGCCAATACCAATAATACCACTCACCGTACCAAACGCTTCTTTTAACTGTTTGGCAATACTGTCAACATAAGTTGTTTTTGGTTCATAAGTAACATCAACAAAAATAATTTTGTCGCTTCCACGTACAGGAACACGATTGACTAGTTCTTTATTTTCAAAAAAATGATCAACCAAAAAAACCATAGGTGAACCAATTTTGCGGTGCGGTGTAATAATTTCATCTAATTGATTGAATGCACCACGGCCATAAACAACATAGCCCACCATTTTAAAATTTCTGAAACTCATATATTTTATTTTTTTTTCCGCAAAGGGCACAAAGACTTTTCACAAAGAGCACAAAGTTAGAATACCAGGCGCTTAATACCATCTTTCAGCAATTTAATATTAAAGTTCATAAGAAGACCCAGGCGATTACCGGAAAGCTTAAGGTAAGTGAGTACCTGTGCTGTATGATTATCTGCAAGTGCATCTATCGACTTGATTTCTAAAATTAATTTGTTTTCCACCATGATATCTATGCGATAACCAATATCAAGTTTTTTTTCTCCATAAATTAACGGTAGGGCTTTTTCTTTTTCGGCCATGTACCCGGAGTTTACAATTTCATAAAACAAACATTCCTTGTAAGACGATTCCAGCAAACCGGGTCCAAGGGCACTGTGTACTTTCATAGCCAATCCAATGATCTGATTAGATAGGGTATTTAATTCAGGAGGTATATTTTTAAATTCCATCTTTGTATTCTTAGTGAATCAACTTTGTGCCCTTTGTGGTTAATGCTTTAATAACAGCGAAGCTGCCCTAACTAAATCTTCGGGGGTATCGATCTCAATTCCCATATATTGGGTAATAACCATTTTCAGGGGTACTCCATTTTCAAGGTACCGGAGGCATTCAATTTTTTCAACAGCTTCAAGCGGTGTAATTGGCCAGGCGGTAAAATTCAATAAGGCCTGTTTGCGGAATGCATACACACCAATATGTTCGTAATAAACGGGGGTAATATTTGTATTGCGGTGGTACGGTATGGGGCTGCGGCTGAAAAACAAAGCATTGTTATTTTTATCAACGGCTACTTTTACAAAATTGGGATCGGCAATAAATTTTTGTTCTGTTAATACCTGCATCAGCGAAGCCACCTGCACCTGGTCATCTGTAAAAACAGCCAATAATTTTTCCAGCGGTTCTTTTTGTACAAAGGGTTCGTCGCCCTGAACATTTACAACAATATCTGCATCAACACCGGCAATGGCTTCTGCAATACGGTCGCTGCCACTTTCGTGTTGTTTACTACTCATCACTGCTTTACCACCATGAGCAGTGATTTCATTAAAAATAATTTCACTGTCAGTTACCACCAGTACTTCATCAAAGAGTTTTGTAGCAAGGGTATTATCATAGGTATGCAGGATAACGGTTTTGTTACCAAGCAGCTGCATCAGCTTGGCCGGAAAACGGGTGGCAGCATATCGTGCCGGGATCATAGCAATTTTTTTCATAGCTCAAAAAAGATCATTATTAAAAAGACGGCGGTAATTCAGAAAAACTTTTGTTACAGGATGTACAGCGGTAACCTTTGCTGTAGGTTGATGTTTGCCCGAACAGGACCTGGTTCTTTAACCTGCCCCAGAAACCGGTTGGGATATTTGTTTTTTCTTCTGTAATCAATGAAAGCCTGTTACAGTTTGGGCAATATATATCTTTTAAATAATTATTTTCAGCATCTTTGATTATGGTAACTGCTCTTTCATAATCATTTTCTGCTACCAATAATTTTATACCGCCAACCGCCGGGTTAAGTAAGGGATCAATGGTTACTATGTGCTCATCTTTCATCTGGCAATTGATGTCATTTTCGGTGAGCAGGCCCATGGTCATATTGGCCAGCATATAATTATCGTAAGTTGCGATCAGCTTAAAATTCATGTTCCTATTGTTTGCCATCAATGATGATCGGTGTATTTCCTTTGCCCATTACGATCACTTTTGCATTGGTGCTGAGCGCCAGTTCTTTCATGGCTTTTATCTGTTCATATTGTAATTGCTGATCGGTAAGGCCGGTATTGATGATGCGCTGATAATCGGCTATGCCCTGGGCCTCCACCCTTTTTCGTTCGGCTTCCTGTTTTTCTTTCAGTAATACAAACTCCATTTTTTTGGCATCCTGCTCGGCATTAATTTTTGACTCGATAGAGGCTTTTACAGAGTTTGGTAAGGTTATATTCCGTACCAGCAACTGCTCCAGCATCAGGCCGCGTTTTTTAAAATCTTCTTCAATACTTTTATAAATGCCTTGCTGAAAAACATCTCTTTTACTGCCAAACAGATCAACCGCCTGGTAATACACCGCATTGTCGCGGATCTTGGTACGGGTAATGGGGCGCACTATTTTATCCCGGTAATCATCACCGGTTTCTCTTAATAACCTGGGAGCATCAACTGCCACCACCCGGTATAAAACCGTAAGGTCAATGGTTACTTCCAGTCCATCGCTAGTTAAAACCCTGATGGCATCATCACCAACCTGGTTGCCCTCATCATGTACGCCACTCATGGTATAGTTCTGTGTTTTCACATCCAGCTTCTTCACATCCAGCAGCGGATTAATAAAATGCAGGCCACTGCCCATCACATCGTTTTGAATACTGCCAAACAAAACTTTTACGCCTACCTGGCCGGCATCTATCTGTTTAACACACGCATTTAAAATGCCGAGTAAAATAAATATAAAACCGGCAATGCGCCCAACGGATTTAAATTTTGCCAGTGCCGGGCTGCTTTTAATTACTACGGCAGTAATAATTAAAACAATAATTCCTATTGCAATTAAAAACATGGTTTATAAGTTTAAGGATGCAAGTTCAATAAAAATATTTAATAATACGGGGAATGAATTTTAAGAGTTGGATCAAAAGGAATTAAAAAACCACTTTCGTTCCTGAAAGTGGTATAAATAGATAAAGTAACAGGTTATGCTGCCTACAGCCGGAAGGCTGGGTTTAATTATTCAACATCAGCGGCATCACCAGCATCAGCAACTCTTCACCCTCGCCCTGTTCGGTTGGCTTTATTATACCGGCCTTGGTTGGGGTACTCAGTTCCATATTAATATCGCCGGTATCGGCACCGCCCAGCATTTCAATTAAAAATTTTGCATTAAAAGCGATCTGAAGGTCTTCGCCATCATACTGGCAGGCCATACGTTCATTGCCTTCAAAACTAAAATCCACATCCTGTGCCGCCAGCTGCAATTCACTGCCGCTGATTGTTAATGCAACCTGGTTGGTGCTTTTATTACTGAATACACTCACCCTTCGTAACGAATTTTGAAAATCATGCTTGTTAACCGTCATTTTATATGGATTGTCAACCGGTATCACTACTTTATAATCGGGGAAACGGGCATCAATCAAACGGCAAACCAGTTCGGTACCACCATGCTTTACAAATAAATGATTGCCGTTGTAGGAAATATTGAGCTCATCATCATTATCAGGCAAAGCGCTTTTTAATAAGTTTAAAGGTTTTTTCGGAACGATAAAAGAATCTTTCTTCGGGCAACTTACATCGGTACGGCTGTAACGCACCAAACGGTGGGCATCTGTTGCAACAAAAGTTATAGACTTTTTATCCAGCTCAAAAAATACGCCTGTCATTGCCGGACGCAGGTCATCATTGCTTACAGCAAATAATGCTTTATTGATCGCGGTAACCAGGGCGGAAGACGTCATGGTAAATGCATTGGCATCGTCAGCAGCCGGTTCTTTAGGAAAATTATCAGGCGTTTCGCCCATTACTTTATACTTACCATTATCGCTGGTAATTTCTACTGCAAAGTTCTTATCAATATTAAAAGTAAGTGGCTGCTCGGCAATATTCTTTAAAGAATCCAGTAAAATTTTAGCAGGAATACAAACCTTGCCGCTGTCCCTGGCTTCAATATCAAGATGCACTTTCATCACTGTTTCCAGGTCGGTGGCAACAACGGTCAGTTTATTTTTTTCGATTTCAAATAAAAAATCTTCCAGTATGGGTAAAACCGTATTGGCATTAATGACACCGCTGATCTGTTGTAACTGTTTCAGCAAAGCCGATGAGGAAACGATAAACTTCATAATTATATCTTTAGTTGGCAAATATAAAATTAACCGCTCTAAATGTACGGGCTATTTTTTAAACAATTTTTGGAATGGTTACCTGAACAACTTTATGGCAGAACCGGCACGGTAAAAGTACATGGCCCTGAAAAGACATCCTTATTGAAATACTGTACATACCGGGCGCGGAAAAGTAATTAACAGCCCTTTATAAGTTTTGCTTTCACACAATATTTAATAAGATTACATTGTTACATGTAAACGATATGCTTAACATAGCTTTTACCAAAATTTATTCTTTATGAAAAAACTGCTGCTGGTGCTGTTGTCGGCACTTCTTTGTACCGGGTTATTAAGCCAGGTACAACCAATAAAAATTGTAAGCTTTACCGTAAAAAATCAACTCCCGGCTGTAATAGATAACTGGGGTACCATACCAGGGTCATTATTGCTTGTGGCACAATTACCGCCACCGGTAAGGGTAAAAGGAATCAGTTTAAGGATACAAATAAAAGGTGGCGGAGCCATTATTTGCAGTAATAATTCAACCGGAGGTTTACCCGTTGACGAATTTACCACACGCACATTTTCAGCAAATGAATTAACGGGGTCTTTACAGGGTTGCCAAAATTTGAAAGAAGGGGGTTACTCAATTTGCGCACAGTTTTTTAATGGCGAAAGGAAAGAGATCAGCAACGAGGTTTGTAAAGAGTTTACTGTAGAAATCCCCAAAGAAACAGATTATACATCACCAACATTAATTAATCCTGATAATGGGAAAGTTTATACCGAAGCTGAATTAAGCAGGCCTGTAAATTTCAGATGGACACCACTTGTGCCCAAACCAAGAGAACCAGTTACCTATCGGTTAAAAGTTTGGCAACTGATGCAGGGGCAAAACGGGACGCAGGCTATGCGTACAAATCAGCCCATAGTTTCAAAAGATGTTGATAATATTACCCAGGCTGTTGTAAACGGCATTTATACCGGCCCGTGTAAGCCACCATACCTATGCGATTTTATCTGGCAGGTGCAGGCTTTGAATAAAGAGGGTAAACCCTTGGGAAGAAATGAAGGGAGTAGCGAACCATATTCATTTACTGCTGAAAATAAAGAAGCATCATACGCCCCACCAAAATTAGTTATGCCAAATGATGGAAAAGCATTTGAACCGAAAGACATGTCAACACCTGTATTATTCAGATGGACCCCAATTGTACCCAAGCCACAGGAACCTGTTACCTATCGGTTAAAAGTTTGGCAACTGATGCAGGGCCAAAGCGGTTCGCAAGCCATGAAGGCCAACAAACCCATTGTAACCAAAGATGTGTACGACATTACAGAAGCTGTTGAAAGTGGCATTTATACCGGCCCGTGCAGGCCACCTTATTTATGTGATTATGTTTGGCAGGTGGAGGCAATAACAAGAGCTGGTACAAATACTGTAATCAGCGAACCAACTACATTTAGTGTAACAGACCAAAAAGGTAAAGGGCCGGGCAATGAATTACCGGAAGACAAAAAGCAAATCAAGCCAGACGACGTAAAGAATGTTCTTACATTCAGATGGACCCCAATTGTACCCAAGCCACAGGAACCTGTTACCTATCGGTTAAAAGTTTGGCAACTGATGCAGGGGCAAAGCGGTTCGCAGGCCATGAGGACCAACAAACCCATTGTAACCAAAGATGTGTACGACATTACAGAAGCTGTTGTAAGTGGCATTTATACCGGCCCGTGCAGGCCACCTTATTTATGTGATTATATTTGGCAGGTGGAGGCTGTATCAAGAAACGGTTCACCCGGGACTACAAGTGACCCTACCACATTTAATATAAAAACACCATCGGAAACTGAAGTAATTATTCCTGTAACAGAATATGCCGCACCAAATTTAACGGTACCTGAAAACAGGAAGAAAGTTATGCCCGGAGCCGTTGGAGAAACGGTATCGTTCAGATGGACCCCAATTGTACCCAAGCCACAGGAACCTGTTACCTATCGGTTAAGAGTTTGGCAACTGATGCAGGGACAAAGCGGTTCGCAGGCCATGAGGACCAACAAACCCATTGTAACTAAAGATGTGGCCGACATAACAGAAGCTATGGTAAGTGGAATATATACCGGTCCGTGCAAGCCGCCATATCTCTGCGATTTTATCTGGAATGTGCAGGCAATAACAAATAATGGGATGTCAATATCCACCAGTAAAACTTTCCATTTTGAATTTATTGTTGAGAAATAAAATGGGGTTACCCTTAACCATTAAAAGAATTGAAATGATTAAGACCAGGTTATTTTTTATAACAATACTTGTTGTGGTATTTTCAAATTATATCCTGGCACAAGAAAATAAAAACAGGGTCAGTGTCAACGGCACAGCGGGGGTAAAATACGAAGGCTATGGATTAAACCTTAGCCCTTCTGGCTGGACGGGCTATACAGCCCGTAAACCATGGAACCAGGTGCGGTTTAATTTTACACCAACATTTAAGTTTGGGCAACATTTCAGCCTCCCCATCAATTTTAATTTTGCTGCCATACCTACAAATTTCGCCGGGCCTTATGCAGGAATAAAAAATCAAAACTTCGGGCAATTCATCACCAACCCAATGAATAATTTTGGAATAAATCCAAAATACAAATGGGCCGGGTTACAGTTGGGCACACAATATTTAAAATACTCTGATCTCTCCACAGGCGATATTGGTGTTTTTGGTGTTGGATTCGACCTCAGGCCAAAAACATTTCTTTTTAAATTTTTTACCGGCATATCGCAACAGGGTATTAATTATGTTGCAGGTCCGCCAACGGTTACCGGAGCTTACAAACGTAAAAACTGGATGGTACAAATCGGTACAGAAAAAGAAGGCCAGTATTTATTTGCAGTAAATATTGCAAAAGGACAAGATGTGCCGGCTTCAGCTGCACCGCCACCGCTCACCATCCGACCGCAGGAAGGAGTTGTGATCAGCATTGTGTCAGATGTTTATATAGAAAATGGAATTTATTTTAAAGCTGAAGGTGCCCAATCAACGTTTACCAAAGATGTAGTTACACCATTGACTACTCTTTTAAAAGGACTTAAGCCCTTTATTGAAGCACATGCATCAACCATTACCGATTTTGCCGGACAGGTATCTGCGGGAAAAAAGTCAACCAACTTTGATATTGGAATAACAGCAAAATACCTGGGCGCTGGATTTCAAACAATTGGTTATCCTTACCTTCAACCCGACCGGTTGGATTATACCCTCAATACCAGGTTCAATGCCTGGAAGAAAAAAATGAATGTAGTGGCAAGTATAGGTCGGCGTGTAAATAATGTAAAAAATACAGCCCTTAAAGCAAGCCAGTTCATCGGTAACTTAAACTGGTTTACACAGTTTAACGAGCACTGGAGCTTAAATGTGAACTACAACAATTTTGGTTTTCAGTCTGTAAGCGGTACCAATCCTTTTGGAATAAAAAATGTTAGCAACGACCTGGGTTTTAATCCAACTTTTTCATGGACAGGTAAAAAAGTAATTCACCTGCTGAGCCTGAGTTACAATTACAGCAAATACGATGAACGTGATGTACTCACGGGGCTTACCACATCCAACAACACACATACAGCCCTGTTAACCTACGTACCTGCTTACCTGGAAAAAAATATTTCACCGGATTTTAGTGTATTGTATTTTTATAATGATGTACCGGCAGCAAAAATAACACTGGCAACCATAAGTAGTGCATTAAGTATGCAGGCCGCAAAAAAGAAATTGAGGTTAAGGGGACAGTTGCAATATACACTTGGTAAGCTGAACAGTTTCAGCAACAGCAATAATATTATTGCTTCCTGTAATATAGATTTTAAAATAACAAAGAAACTGAACTGGAACACTTTTTTAACAACCAATTATTTTAAATACGGCAATGAGATAACACCCATTGGCGCCAATTACCTGGAGAGCATGAGCAGAACAGGGTTCCAATACCGGTTTGACACAAAAAAATAAAACAGATGAATAAAATATTTTCTTTAGCCATAGTTGTATTTATTTTTTCAGCTGCAACGGCTCAAATAAATTCCAATCTAATTTTAGCAGCACAACCCCCTGCGCAATTATCTGAATGGGGAAACAGAAGAGAAGTGCTTACTTATATTTTAAGCGCTCCCGGCGCTGTAGCCGGACAGTTTAAATTGAAGACTGAAATTAAAACACCGGATGGTACTGTTATAAGTGCTGCAGATCTTTCTAAAACAACTGTTTTTACAATGAATTCAACCGGCACAACTATTTTATTTGCTAATGACGCAATGCCATTGGAATATATGCTGTTTACCGGAAAGTATAAAACTTCTTTACAGAGAACGGGTAAGTTACCGGCTGATAATTATACCCTTTGTGTACAACCGGTAAATCCTGTAGATTATGCTCCGCTTGGCGAAGCACAGTGTAAAAACTTTTACCTGGCCAGTACACAATTACCTGTTTTAATGAAGCCGTATAATGAAGAAGTGTTGGATGTAAAGCTGGTACAAACAGCCATAACTTTCAGATGGACCCCGGTTGTACCCAGGCAATCATCTCCGGTTACCTATCGTTTGCAGGTGTTTGAAGTGCTGCCGGCTCAAAGCCCTGTTCAGGCCCTGCGAAGTAATCAGCCTTTGTTAGACAAAGAGATCTTAGCGGCAACACAATTTATTTGGCAACCGCAATTATCATTTGCAATGGCCGATACTAATGCTATACAAAAACTTCCTGCATTCATCTGGACCATTCAAACCCTGGATAAGGCAGGTAATCCGGTAACACAAACCGATAGTAATGGCGAAGGAAGAAGTGAGCCCATTATTTTCTTCATAGGCTCTCCCCGGAAAAAAAATTAACAACAGCGTACATAGAGATTCTCCTGTTCTCTGAGAAAAAAATATACTTGTGCTATGTGGTAAATCATACTTTTACACCGATGTACAAAAAATATTTTACTAAAGATGAGTCCCTGCAAAAAGCAAAACAGTATTGTGCTTACCAGGAGCGCTGCCATAGTGAAGTAAAAGAGAAACTGTACAGCTTTGGCCTGCACAAAAAGGATGTTGATGAATTGCTGTCTACATTAATTGAAGAAAATTATCTGAATGAAGAACGTTTTGCGATTCAGTTTGCCGGAGGCAGGTTCCGGATAAAACAATGGGGAAGGGTTAAAATAAAATATGCACTCAAACAAAAACAGGTAAGCGATTATTGTATTAAAAGATCACTGTCAGCCATTGATGAAAGCGATTATAAAAAAACACTTCAAAAACTTTTTGAACAAAAATTAAAAACAGTAAAGGCAGAAAAAAACATATTCATTAAAAAAAGAAAAGTAAAGGACCATTTAATACAGAAAGGGTTTGAAGCGGAGTTAATACGAAAACTGATTGAGGCTGTTTAGCCAGGGAGGGCGGTTAGTGAAAATGCGGCTGCGTGTTTTGTGTATTCAGTGAAATCTGCGGGATAACTTCAAATGATACCTCAGTGATTTCCATTTGTTAGCCGCCGTATCCATATCACATATAAGATCTGTACGCCGATAAAGTTTTGGATCAAAACCGGCAGCATATTTTTTTTCGGTATTTGCCAATTGATCAAGACAAACATAACAGCGGCTGAAAATGCCTATAGAAAGAATGCCCAAAAACTTTCTGATATTTCCGGGTGCATAATTGGTTTTAAATGCTGCTTCAATTCCAATTTGTAAAAGAGAAGAATAGTGCAACCGCAGGGTTTTAATTTTTGTTGCAGAAGTAACAAGGGTATTTATACCCTGCTGTTGGTCCTTATGCACATCAAAAATATCATTGCTTAGCTGCATGAGCCCACCCAGGCAAAAAAGCATTTTTTCTTCTTTTTGGTTTACCGGGTTGGAAAAAACCGATCTGTAAAACAGTAACGATTCAGCTCCTTTACGAATGGTAATATCATTTAGAATATCATACGGCAAGCCGTGCAAAGCCTGTTGTTTGCTCAGTAACTGGGCAAGATAAACCCGGTATAAATGATCCTGCATTAATGCCGGATACGGGGAATTTGCCAAAGCCGTTTTATAAAACTGAAGGAATAATTTTTCATTTGCTGTTGTGCCGGTAATATCATCCGGCTTATTTATCAGGTCTTCAAGTGCTTTATCAGACAGCCTTTGTTTATCAAAAAAATCATCAAACAAACCGGTCATGGAGCCCTGGCAGGTGCTGGCAAGGCGTTCCTGCGCTGTCATCTTTTTTCTTCTTAATGCGCAAAAGGCTTCTCCTAAAACAGCAGGTACGGCCAGTCCATAATAACCCGTAATTTTTTTAAGATCATTTTCATCCAAACTGCCGTCAGCCGGTTTATTTGCTTCTGCTAATATGGGGCTGATCATTTTTTGAATAAAATTTTTCTGCAGGCTGATATTGTAAATTACATGGAAAGGCTGCTGTACAGTTTGCAAAAACCTGGCTATACTTTGTATAATCGACATGTTTATTTATTACGGTCTTTATTGGGTGAAAATACTAAATAAAAAGAACCGGATTACGGTAATAAAAAACCCCCTGTTTTAATGAGGGGGTTCAAAATTATTTATGATGAAAAACTATTTTTTCGGTTCCAGTAATTTAAAGAACTGATCAAGTTGGGGGAGAATAACAATTCTTGTTCTTCTGTTAGCTGCACGGTTTTTTGTGGTGCTGTTATCCATTATAGGGCTGTATTCCCCACGACCCGCAGCTACCATCTTTGCCGGATCCAGGCCATATTGATTTTGTAAAATGCGGACTACCTCGGTTGCTCTTTTTACACTCAGGTCCCAGTTATCCAGAAGAATTGTATTTTTATACGACACATTATCCGTGTGTCCTTCTACCATAAATTCAACATCGGGCTGATTTTTTAAAACGGTAGCCACTTTGCCAAGTACCGTTTTTGCCTGGGCGGTTATTTCATACTTACCGCTTTTAAAAAGCAGTTTGTCGGAAATATCAATAAACACAACCCCTTTTTCCACTTTAATATTTATGTCTTCATCATCGAGGTTACCTATGGCGCCTTTTAAGTTCATCACCAGGGCCATGTTCAGTGAATCTTTACGGGCCAGGCTTGATTGAAGGCTTTGAATATAATCGTCCTTGCTGCCGATATTGTCCAAAGATTTTTTGATACTCTCAGCCTGTGTGGATGAAACTACGGATAAACTTTGTAACTGGTTTAGAACAGTGGTATTGTTTTCTTTAAGGAAATCAATTTGTTTATTCAGGTCAGTTATTTGTTTGTTCAGTCCGGCATTATCGCCTTCCAATGAAGATTTTTGGCGCAACAGATCAGCTTTAGCTTCAGTACAGCCGGTGAGCTCAGTTTGTATCTGTACATATTTTACCTGCAATTGGTCATATGTTGCCTGGGCTGCTTTAAATTTTTTAGAGCTTACACAGGAAACAAGAAGAATAGGTAACGCAATCAGTGTGATAATAAAATTTCTCATAGTACAGTTTTTAGCTTGTTTAAAATTCATTTAACCATTGGGCTGCAAAGGTAGCCAAGACCGTTTGGGAGAAATCATTATTTTTTGTTAAAAAGAAAAGCCTCATCCAGGCATGGAAATAATGATTTAAAAATCCGTAGATCAAAACTGCAATCCATAATATTTTTCCGTAACTTTCTTAAACAATCTTTTCCTTAATTTAAAAAATCAGTATGCCCGGTTTTTCACTTGATGTAAACAACAAAAAATATATAGTAGAAGCTGAAGCAGATATGCCCCTGCTATGGGTGCTGCGTGACCTGCTCGATCTAACGGGAACAAAATACGGATGTGGGGTTGCCAGTTGCGGCGCCTGCACGGTTATAATGGATGGCAATGCCATTTATTCCTGTCAGCGATCGGTAGGCAGTTGTGTTAACAAAAAAATAATCACCATAGAAGGATTATCGGATGATGGATCGCATCCTGTACAAAAAGCATGGCAACAGGCAGGTGTGCCGCAGTGTGGTTATTGCCAACCCGGACAAATGATGACAGCAGCGGCCCTGCTGGGTAAAAATAAAAAGCCATCAGATGAGGTAATCAGTGCTGAAATGAGTAATAACCTTTGCCGTTGCGGAACGTATCAGCGCATTAAAGAAGCCATTCATATCGCCATAGAAGATATCAATAAATAACCTTTGTCAACACTGCATATGAAAAAAGAAAAAATAGACCGCCGGAATTTTATAAAATTAAGTTCACTGGCTTCGGGAAGTATGGCCATTGGTTTTATGATGCCTGGATTAAAGGCTTTGGCATTACCGGCTTTTGAATGTGAATTTTTTCAACCCAATGCATATTTAAAAATAGATAAACAGGGAAAGGTTACGGTATTTGTTTCCAAACAGGAATCGGGCCAGGGCATTGATACAGCACTGCCAATGATCGTTGCCGAAGAGCTGGATGTTGATTTCAGGAATGTGAAAGCGGCGATAGCGCCCTTTGGAACAATTAAAGGAAGTGAACACGATACAGGCGGAAGCCAAAGTGTACTGGAAATGTATAAGCCTTTGCGTAATGCCGGAGCTGTTGCAAAAACAATGCTGATAGCTGCAGCAGCCAATGAATGGAAAGTAGCCCCATCAACCTGTGCAGCCGATAATGGCGAAGTGGTAAACACAGCTACCATGCAACGGATAAAATATGGCGAATTGGTTTGCCAGGCGGCTTTATTACCCATTCCCAAAGAAGTTACATTAAAGAACCCGAAAGATTTTAAGGTTATTGGCAGATCAGAAAAACGCAGCAACCTGAAAGATATGCTGACCGGAAGATCAAAATACGGTAGTGATATAAAAGTACCGGATATGCTGTATGCTGTTGCAGAAAGATGCCCCGTACTGGATGGAACACTGATAAGTGTTGATGACGCTGCAGCCAAAAGAGTACCGGGTGTACTTAAAGTGGTGAGTTATAAAGGTACCGGGGCGCCCATGCATGTGCGGGCCGGAGTTGCCGTAATAGCAACAAATACCTGGGCAGCCATCAAGGCCAAAAAACTTTTAAATATTACCTGGGATGAAGGCAAAAAAAATAAAGAAAGCACAGAGCAGCTTTTTAAAACTTTTGAAGCCAAAGCAAAAGCAAAACCGCAGATAGAGGTTTTTAATAAAGGGGATATAACAAAAGTTTCCGGTAAAAATGAAATTACGGCAAACTATTCCCAGCCTTTTTTGGCACATGCAACCATGGAGTCAATGAATTTTATTGCCTCGGTTAAAGGAGATGCCTGTGAATTATGGGGAGGGTTACAGTTGTCCGACTGGGCAGTAAATACGATTGCAACAGAAACCGGTATAAAAAAAGAAAACATTAAACTTAACCTGACATTAATGGGTGGCGCATTTGGCAGGCGCCTGCATTTTGATTTTGCAATAGAGGCGGTAAAGATCGCACAGCAAATTGACAAACCTGTTAAGCTGGTTTGGGAAAGAACAGATGATATGCAGTACAGCATGTACCGACCAGCAAATTACCATCAATTAAAAGCGGGTACTGATGATACCGGAAAATTAATATCCTGGCAGCACCATGTATTGGGTACACCTATTGCGTATATGACTGATGGTCCCAACAATAAAAATCCCCAGGAAATGGAAGGTGCTGATGCGGGTTTTTGTTATGATGTTCCAAATGTTAATACCGGTTATACCCCCGTTGATTTTAATATAAACCGTGGCTGGCTTCGGTCGGTAGATATTTGTGTAAATACTTTTCCTGTTGAATGTTTTATAGATGAGATAGCTGCTAAGCTGAATAAAGATCCGCTTGCCTTTCGTTTATCAATGCTGGAAAACAGGGCTGATTTTAAAACCGGCGACAGGCCCGGAGCCCTTTCGCAATCTCCGGCAAGGATTGCTGCTGTTTTAAAAATGGCAGCTGAAAAAGCCGGATGGGCACAAAAAAGAAAGCCGAATCATTTTATTGGATTGGCAACACACTCTTTCATCTTTGCAAAATCCTATGCAGCGCATGCTATAGAAATTGAAATGCTGGAGGCCAAAAAATTCAGGATCAGTAAAGCTGTAGTGGCAATAGATTGCGGATTGGTTATTAATCCCGA
Organism: Chitinophagaceae bacterium; assembly: GCA_043747955.1. GTDB lineage: Bacteria > Bacteroidota > Bacteroidia > Chitinophagales > Chitinophagaceae > Ferruginibacter. The sequence goes on along the minus strand of JAYTOF010000027.1, from coordinate 8,811 downwards.
TGGATTGCTGAACCAGATGCAGGGGGGATTTGCCTTTGGCTTAACACAGGCATTAAAAGGAGAAATAACCATCAGCAACAGCCGGGTTATGCAGGATGGTTTTTTCAGTTATGAATTATTACGCTATGAAGAAATGCCTCCTGTTGAAGTATATATGATTGACAGTAAAGAAGAACCCGGGGGCGTTGGCGAAGTTGGTTTGTCAACCGTGGCACCTGCCCTCTGTAATGCGCTGGCAGCAGCCGGTAACAGGCCAAGAACATTACCCATACGTAACGAAGGATTTAGCTGGGTATAAGCATTTTAAAACAGGGGTAAAATATTTATTAAAAGTTATTTACAAAAAAGAGCAGGTATTTTTTTATTCTTAAAAAAAATACTGATTCATATTAATTCAGTACTTCAAATGAGCCTAATTTAATATCCGCCATGCAAATACTGATACTCCTCATTTTTATTCTTTCGGTTTTATATGCTGTCAGGTTCCTTCAAAAAAAGAAAATTATTATTACAGACCCGGTACCGGTATTATTAAGAAAAATACTGCAGGAACAGGTTCCTTTTTTCATGCAGTTAGACGAAAAGCGGCAGGTGGAATTTGAAGAACGGGCCGCACATTTTTTAACGCTGGTTAAAATAACGGGTGTTAAAACTATTGTTGAAGATGTTGACAGAATACTGATTGCGGCCAGTGCTGTCATTCCCATTTTTAATTTCCCCGGCTGGGAATACCGTAACCTGCATGAAGTATTATTATACCCCGGTTCTTTTGATCATGAATTTGAACAGCAGGGAACAGGAAGAAATATTTTAGGCATGGTTGGCAGCGGCGCCCTGAATCACGTGATGATATTATCACAATTTGAACTGCGGCAGGCTTTTACCGATAAAACCGGAAAAGACAATACCGCCATACATGAGTTTGTACACCTGGTGGATAAAACCGATGGTGATATTGATGGTGTGCCACACTCTCTTTTAGATAAAAAATATATTTTACCCTGGCTTAAACTGATGCAGCAGGAAATAAAAGATATCGTTGACAACCGATCCGACATTAACCCTTATGGCGCAACCAACGAAGCCGAATTTTTTGCCGTAGTTTCTGAATATTTTTTTGAGCGGCCTGCTTTGCTGAAAGAAAAGCATCCTGAATTATATGCCTTATTGTTGAAAATATTCAGCCGGCAACCCGGTATTGCATAAGGCAACTGTTGCTATTACTGTAAAACATCAAGCAATCACTTCCTTTCGTCAAACTGATTTTTTAAAAGCTCACCAGTATATTTTCTTTGTATTGATAAAACTGCACGATGCAGATTTTTTATTTTAAAATCAAAAAAAGTATAGCCATGAAATCAATTATCAGTAAAACAGTAACAGGGATTGCCATTGCTGTAACCCTGTTATCATTTTCGCCGTATTTTGGCGGCGAAGGATTTGAAATATCCCTGAACGGTAAAATTGTGTTACAGCAATTCGGAGGGGATATGGATGTAGTAAAAAACCTGCAGCTTGGTAAAAGTTTGCCCGATGATAAATTAATGATCAGGTATTATCATTGTGGCAGGGTTGGTAAAAACAGGGTCTTAACCATAAAAGACGGGCAAGACAAACCGGTAAAAGAATGGCGCTATAAAGATGCTCAAACTGCTGCCGACGGTATGAGTTGCAATATGCAGGATTTACTCAGTTTGAAAAAAGGCGAAAACAATATGTATAAACTGTACTATTCTTCCAGTGAACTACCCAATGGCCGTATGCTGGCTTCGGTTACCTTAGGTAACAGCAGCATGGTAAGCAGCAGGTAACAGCTGTTGTGTTTTATAATGTAACAGAAGTAATTAAGGAACCCGGTATTTTGTATCCAGACAAAAATTAGAATAAAAGATCTTTATTCTTTTAAATGGCTTAGATCAAGATCCGGATTTTTTCCTTTAATAGCGGCATAAAAAGCAATGATATTTTTTAGATCAGCAGCTTCATCATTACCGGGAAAAAAGGCTTCGCCAATGACCACCCGTCTATTTTCATAATCAAATCCAATGGGTAAAATGGGTACGTCTGCTTTTTTGGCAATATGATAAAATCCCGTGCGCAGCGTATTTACTTTTTTACGTGTGCCTTCGGGTGAGAGGCCGAGCAAAAAAATTTCGTTGGCCGCAAAGATCGCCACCACCTGGTCAACAATCCCGGTTTTGACAGAACGGTCAACGGGGGTGCCGCCCATTTTGCGCAGAACCCAGCCCAGCGGCCATACAAACAATTCTTTTTTACCTAAAAATTTTGCATGTTGAACTTGCATAGCCTGGCGTGCAGCAAGGCCGGTCATTACATCAACCCAATGGGTGTGGGGTGCAACAGCCAAAACTATTTTTTTATACTGGTAGGGGAAGTTGCCGGATATTTTCCAGCCAAAAATTTTCCAGTAAAATTTCCAAAATAAGCGAAGCATAGCAGTAAGTTAATGGAAATATGGTTGCCATACAAGGATGCCACATCTCATTTTTATGGCTGTAAAACCCTGGCAGGTAATTTAAAAAATATTTAAGTTAACTTTCGTTATGACTGCAGGCGATCTGTGTATAATTACAGCGGTATGAATAAATATAATGAGATCATTACAAAAATCTATTCCATATGTAACCAATATGGAAAACAAGGTGCATTAGAAAAAATGCAATTGATCAACAGCATTAACACCGAAAGGGCAATAAATAAAAAAGAATTTCAGTCCTGCTATACGTTACTTCTTTTTCTCATTGCGTATCCTGATAATAAAGCAATTTACAAACTCGCCAATACATTACTGATGGCGTTACAGGAACAGTTGCCTGTAAATGAAAAACTGCAACACAGTTTATATAATACCGGCATAACAAACACATTCCTTTGTGCGGCTTTTAGTTTTGAGGTGGTAAAATGGCTGAGAAAAACCCGCCCCAGGGAAATAAAACTCAACTCTTTTGAAGCGAATGATACACAAATACAATCAATCCTTTCGGCAGTAATGTCAAAAGCTGAATCAGAAATTTTACAGGATGGTAATGCTGAGTGGAAGGGTTGGTTAAAACAATTAAAAAGAAAAGAGGAAGATTTGCTGGATCAGCTCATTGCTGTTTTTGACAGCAGCGATATACGCCCTGAAGTAAAAGAAGAACTGTGGAATACCATCGGCATAAATGTAGAGATAAGTTGTACTTCGCATTGCTGTTTGCCAGATTCTTTGGTGAAGACCTATTATCACCGTTCGCTGATCAGGCGGGAAATAAAAAAACAACAAGGGGTAATTAAACCTGTTCAGGTCAGGCTTACCCAAAATGAGGCAGAACAGATTATTGACTGCAGCAGGATGATACTGTTGCGTAATCTCAGGGAAATAAACCCGATCAGTTTTACTTCAGCCAAATATGTTTCTTATTATCAGTTACAAAGAGGTTTTTCTGTTGCTTTGATGGGTATGGTTCCTCTGCACCGGCATCCCATTGATAGCTATATGGGGTATATGGTTTTTAAAAACGGGTTACCGCTGGCTTATGCAGGATCCTGGATATTGTTTGACAGCAGCCGCATCGGCCTCAATGTTTTTTCTGATTACAGGGGAGGAGAAACAAAATATATTTTTGATCAGGTACTGCAACTGCATAAAAAAGTGTATCATGTAAACCGCTTTTCTGTTGATCCATACCAGATTGGAAAAGAAAATGATGACGGTATTCGTTCAGGGGCATTCTGGATTTATTATCATGCAGGATTCAGGCCTTTACAAAAAGTACAGCAGGAGCTGGCCATTGCCGAACAGGTAAAAATAAAAGCCGGTAAAAATTACCGCAGCCCGGGATCGGTTTTAAAAATTCTTGCAAACTCAAGACTTGAATTGGTATTACAAAAACGTGCAGTACATTTTGATGCAACCGACCTGAGCAGGGTTTATGCAGCGATAATCACAAAAAAATACAAAGGCAACAGATGTCTTGCAGAAAATAATGCAGCAAAAAAATTAGCCGGCATACTGCAGATAAAAAACTATCAGGATGATCAAATGAATTTTATTTTGAAGAACTGGGCAGTAATGCTGTTACGTAACGAAAAGGAACTGCGCCGTAACCGGTTGTTAAAAAAAACACTGAAAAAACTTTTTCTGTTAAAGGCAGCAGGCAGCGAAGAAGCTTATATAACTGTAATGCAGCGGTCAGTTATATTGCGCAGGTTTATAGAAATGAGATTGAAGGAACAGGTTCTTTAATTCATGGTTTAAATTTATTCCTTTAATTTTTTGCTGAGGTTCCTGAAGGGGTCTCATGGTCCTTTTTCTAAAAACACATTAGCCACCCTTGCTAAGCGCAAATTAAAACTATCAAAATTATCAAAGCGTAACGGTCAGTATTAATTTCAGTACAGTAATTATGATCACAATCATTTTCAGGGATGAAGATGATCAGCAACCCTGTACTTTAATGGCTGCAAATTGTAAATACATTTATTATATTCGTTACAGCTTCATTTCATTAAACCCCATATATCATGAAATCAGATTATGAAATAGCGCAGGAAAATATCATGCAGCCAATAACAGCCATTGCGGCTACTATGGGAATACCCGCCGACATGCTGATACCCTACGGGCATTATAAAGCCAAAATAAATATCAACAGTTTTGATAAAGCAAAAATTGCCAGATCAAAACTCATTTTGGTAACGGCTATTACACCTACAAAAGCCGGTATTGGTAAAACAACCACTTCTGTCGGATTATCAGATGGGTTAAAAAAGCTTGGTAAAAAAGTAGTGCTGGCACTTCGGGAACCTTCACTGGGGCCCTGTTTTGGAATGAAGGGTGGAGCAGCAGGCGGCGGCTATAGCCAGGTGGTACCCATGGAAGAAATAAACCTGCATTTTACCGGAGACTTTCATGCCATTACTGCCGCTAATAATAACCTTGCAGCATTATTGGATAATTATCGTTTTTATAACCGGGGTAAACCCGAAGGTATCAAAACCGTATTATGGAAAAGATGCCTTGATGTAAATGACCGGGTACTGCGTAAAATAGTAACAGCGCTTGACACACCCAATAACGGCATTCCATCCGAAACCGGTTTTGTAATTACACCCGCCAGCGAGATCATGGCGGTGCTTTGCCTTTCAGAAGGATTGGATGAGCTGCGTAAAAAGATCGATGACATATTACTTGGATTTACTTTTGCAGGCAACCCCTTCACTACAAAAGATCTTGGCGTAACCGGTGCCATTACAGCGTTATTAAAAGATGCCATACAACCCAACCTGGTACAAACACTCGAAGGTACTCCGGCCATGATACATGGCGGGCCATTTGCCAATATTGCCCATGGTTGTAATTCGCTTATGGCTACCAAAACGGCCATGCAGTTTGGCGACTATGTTGTAACAGAAGCGGGTTTTGCCACCGACCTGGGTGCCGAAAAATTTTTTAATATCAAATGCCGCAAAGCAGGTTTTCAGCCGGCAATGAGTGTGTTGGTAGCTACGTCGCAGGCATTAAAACTTAGCGGTGGCGCCGATTCAAAAACAATGATGCTGCCTGATATGGTAGTCCTTGGCAAAGGGGTACGCAATCTGGAAAAACATATAACCATACTAAAATCGTTTAAACAAAAAGTGTTGGTTGTACTTAACCGATATCACTTTGATACTGCAGGAGAAATTGCCTGGTTACGTAACTGGTGTGCCGAAAAAGAAGTGGCCTTTGCCGTGAACGATGGATTTACACACGGAGGTGAAGGTGCTTTGGAAATGGCTAAGGCTGTGGTTGATATCTGTGAGCAGCCCTCTCCGCCAATACAGCATACTTATGAACTCAGCGATGATATTGAAACAAAGATCAGAAAAATTGTAACAACCATTTATGGTGCTGCAGATGTGGTGCTGTACAAAAAAGCGCAGGATATGATCAAAAAAATAAAACAGCTTGGGCTCGGACACCTGCCCGTATGTATGGCTAAAACCCAGTACTCTTTTACACACGACCCATTGCTGAGCGGACTGGATGGTGATTTTAAAATTGATGTGGACGACCTGGTTATTAACCGGGGTGCCGGTTTTATTGTTGCTGTTTGCGGCGAAATGGTGCGTATGCCCGGATTACCTAAATTACCACAGGCAAATAATATTGATGTGGTGAATGGAAAAATTATCGGGGTGAGCTGAGGCCTTTATATTTTATAGTAAAGATAAAAACGGGTATAAAAAAACCCATGTGCAATAAATAATAGTTTATTTGTTTAAGTTCATAAGATTCAACTGCCATATTTTCAGTAACCCGGGAATGGCATCATTTTTATGTACCTGATTGTAATTTATTTTTTAACTAAAAACAAAAAACATGAACTACAATCAGTCATGCGCCGCAAAAGGCAACCGCAACGGAAACAGGAGCCCTTTGTTTATCCGGTCAATGCAAAGGGCAGCAGTAAACATTTACAAAACCGGCAACAGTTATGAAATGCTGGTATTTGCTCCCGGACGTATTAAAGAACATTTTCACCTGGATGTAAATGGTACTGAACTTACCGTTTCGTACAGTCCGCCGGAAGGTTTTCCGCGTCCTGAATGGATCCTGCGGGAGTATAGCCGGGGCGGTTTTACCAGGACCTTTACATTGGATGAAAGCATCGACAGCAACAACATCTCCGCTAAATATGCCGATGGTGTTTTGCAGGTGAGCTTACCCATTGTTGCCGGTAAAGAAAACCTGAAAAAGGAAATTGTGATCAATTAAGCTTGTATTAAAGGTTGAACGGGCACTGCAAAGTGCCCGTTTTTTTTGTTTTACCGTAATTTTTTTAACAGGAAAAAGCGTTGAACCAGTAAAGGGGATGAGAAAAATGCTGATAAATAAAAAAAGGACATTACTTTAACCCGGAGACAGCATCATAGTAGAATTAACTGATCCGAATTTTTTTTTACCCGGAACAACAAAAAACTGATTATTAATAAAATCATGCTTACTTTTAAAAGGAGAAAATATTTGATTTGCAAACCGGGCAACTGCTTTAATATTTTAATAATCTTAAATGGTTACATGCCCAAACCGGGCTGAACGGATTGCTCACTTTATATCAAGCAACATGAAACATTTGTTATTATTGTGTTCTTTGCCATTACTATCCACCGGGATATTTGCTCAAAAGGGCACCCCTGTTTTTAATGGCAGGGATTTAACAGGTTGGACCAATTACGGTACAGAAAAATGGTATGTTGAAAACAAAGATCTTGTATGTGAAAGTGGCCCTGATAAACAATACGGGTATCTTTCTACCAACAAAAGTTATAAAAATTTTGAACTTACACTTCAGTTTAAACAGGAAGCAAATGGTAATAGTGGTGTATTTATACGGTCTTCAATAGAAGGTACGAAAATTAACGGCTGGCAGGTAGAAGTTGCCCCTGAAAACCAGCATACCGGTGGCATATATGAATCATATGGACGTGGTTGGTTAATACAGCCCAAACCCGAAGATGAAAGATGGTTAAAAATGGGTAAGTGGAATAAGATGAAGATCCTGGTAAATGGCGATGAAGTTACCAGTTGGCTGAATGGCCATCAGATGGTTTACCTGAAAGATGAAAAAATTGGAAAGGGGGAAGGATTTATTGCATTGCAAATTCATGATGGTGGCGGAATAAAAGTAAGGTGGAAAAATATCCGTATTAAAGAACTGTAGAAGGATCTTATAAAATGAACGGGGTTACTGTTTTTTCTTAATACCTTTTATTAACTTCAAAAAACAAGGATCTTTTAAGGCATTTCGTATTTAATTTATATAACCTAATTTTTATTGAATGAAAAACATTTCAGAATCATCACGCAGAAATTTTATTAAAAAAATGGCCGCTGCCTCGGCAGCTGTTGCTGTAGGCGGTAATGTATTTGCAACAGAAAAGGCCCCAGGTTATTTTGAAAAACTAAAAAGAACACCCGGCAGTATAAATGATAAAATAAATATTGCATTGATTGGTGCCGGCGGCATGGGTGTGCAGGATGTAATTACAGCCCTGCAGGTTCCAAATACTAAATTGGTAGCTGTTTGCGATCTGTATGAGGGCCGTTTAAAAGATGCAGCCACCAAATGGGGTACCGACCTTTTTTTAACCCGCCATTACAGGGAAATATTAAACCGTAAAGATATTGATGCCGTAATTATAGCAACACCCGATCACTGGCATCAGCAAATATCTATTGATGCCATGCGTGCAGGTAAACATGTGTATTGCGAAAAACCTATGGTGCATGATATTACAGAAGGACCTGCAGTTATAAAAGCACAATCAGAAACGGGAAAGATTTTCCAGGTAGGCAGCCAGGGCGTTTCTTCGCTGGGTAATGAAAAAGCGCAGCAGTTATTAAAAGAGGGAGCTATTGGCCAATTAAATTATGCCGAAGGATTTTGGGCAAGGCATTCTCCCACCGGAGCCTGGCAGTATCCAATTCCGGCAGATGCATCAACAGCAACCGTTGATTGGGATACCTATATCAGCAATACTCAAAAGCGACCCTTTGATGCGACCCGTTTTTTCAGGTGGCGAAATTACCGGGATTATGGCACAGGCATGTCGGGTGATCTTTTCGTTCATCTTTTTTCAAGTTTACATTTTATTACCAACTCCTTTGGTCCCAATAAAATATATGCTGCTGGCGGACTGCGGTACTGGAAAGACGGCAGGGAAGTGCCGGATGTTTTATTAGGTACTTTTGATTATCCCCAAAGTGCTGCCCACGCTCCTTTTAACCTTTCTTTACGTTGCAATTTTGTTGATGGTACCAGCGGC
>JAYTOF010000026.1:0-4708 GCA_043747955.1 Chitinophagaceae bacterium | reverse complement strand
GCCCGGTTCCAATTAAAACATAGGGAACATTGGCAGGTGGTATCTCTTTATTATCAAGATGAGATTTTCTTCTTTTCAATACCATGGCTCCGGCCAAGGCAGCACAACCGGCAGTAATGTGTACAACAGTTCCGCCTGCAAAATCCCAGGCGCCCATTTTTGCCAGGAATCCATCCGGATGCCAGCTCCAGTGTGCTACAGGTGCATACACCAAAATGGCAAATAGTACAATAAACAGTACGTAAGACGTGAACTTGATCCGTTCTGCAACGGCTCCCACAACCAACCCCGGTGTAATGATGGCGAACATCAGTTGAAACAAGGAAAACAGGGTTAATGGAATAGTTGGAGCTCCAACCCAGGGTGCGCCTGATTTTACACCATTGTAAAAGGCAAATGTAGATGGGTTGCCAATGATACCGCCCATTGATTCGCCAAATGCAAGGCTAAAACCACATACGATCCATAGTACGCCTACAATACCTGCAGCAACTACACTTTTGATCATGGTAGAAATTACATTCTTACGGTTTACCATACCACCGTAAAAAAAGGCCAGGCCCGGTGTCATTAAAAACACCAGTGCAGTAGAGACTAATACCCAGGCGATGTCGGAGGAACTGTACTGCGTTTCAGTTGCACCGGGTACATAATCAGCTGCTGGTTTAATGAACATAGCAATGATAGCAACCGCAACCAGAAGAATGAATGGCAGAATTTGTTTTGCTTTTACTGTACTCATAAATTTGAATTGGGTTTAAACATGTGAAAAATAAATAATTAAAACAATTTTATCAAAGAAAGTGAAAAAAAGACATAAATTGTAAAAATAAATTACATATTTATTAATGAAATGTATAAATGTGTATTATTTGTTTAAAATAATTCACATATTTTATAAAATAATATTAAAATAGGAGGTTTAACCAATAAAGACGTGAAGTGATTTATCTTTAGATTCTAAGATACTCATACCATTTAAAAGAAATTCATCAACTTTTCGGGCACATTCCCGCCCTTCGCAGATGGCCCAAACTACCAGGCTTTGTCCACGGCGCATATCACCGGCTGTGAAGATCTTAGAGATATTGGTACAGTATTCTTTTTCTGAAGCCTTAATATTTCCTTTTGCATCCAGGTCTATATCCAGTTCATTTAGTAATCCAACATGTTGCGGATGAATGAAACCCATTGCAAGTAAAGCCAGTTCACAGGGAATTTCCCGCTCGCTGTTTTCCACTTCAAAAAACCGGGCAGGTTTACCTTCAACTATCTTCCATTCCAAATCAACAATTTGTAAGGCGGTTAGATTTCCATTATCATCACCAATAAAAGCTTTTGTGGCAACTGCCCAATTGCGAATGACACCTTCTTCATGTGAACTGGTTTCTTTCAGCAGCATGGGATAGCCTGGCCAGGGCATAAATTCATCTCTTTCAGCGGGTGGTTTTGGTAAGAGTTCAAATTGAGTAACTGACCTTGCACCATGCCGGTTGGAAGTGCCTGCACAATCACTGCCGGTATCTCCGCCACCGATCACTACCACATTTTTTCCGGTAGCATTTACTTCTTTAAATAATATATTACTTTCAATATTTGGGTTTGATAAAAAATCTTTACCGGCAACCCGTTTATTATTTTGTTTTAAAAAATCCATGGCAAAATGAACACCGTTTAATTCCCTGCCCGGGATAGATAGATTTCTGGGCGTTGTACATCCACCTGTTAAAACAACCGCATTGTACTCCCGCAGAATATCATTGATGCTGATGTTTACACCCACATTGGCCAGGCATTTAAAAACGATCCCTTCTTCTTCCATCAATTTTATCCTTCTGTCAACCACCCATTTTTCCAATTTAAAATCAGGAATGCCATAGCGCAATAATCCGCCGGGTGCATCATCTCTTTCATAAACCGTAACTGAATGGCCCGCATAATTTAATTGTGCCGCAGTTGCCATCCCCGCAGGGCCAGAACCAATAACTGCAACTTTTTTACCCGTTTGCAGATTGGGCTTTTTAGGTTTTACAAAACCTTTTTCAAAAGCAATTTCAATGATATGCTTTTCAATTTCTTCAATGGCAATAGCGGGTTGATTAATACCCAGCACACAGGCGGTTTCGCAGGGTGCAGGACAAATGCGCCCGGTAAACTCCGGAAAATTATTGGTTGCGTTTAAAATATCATAGGCTTCTTTCCAATCCTGGGTATAAACAGCATTATTAAATTCCGGTATCACATTACCCAACGGACAGCCATGATGACAAAAAGGTACACCACAATCCATACAGCGGCCGGCCTGTTGGTTTAATTTTTCATCCGTATACCGTTCAACAAATTCTTTGCTGTGCAGTAATCTTTCTGCTACCGGTTGTTTACCCGGAAGTTCTCTTGTATATTGTTTAAAGCCTGTTGGGTTACCCATTATTATAAGTTGATCATTTATTCATTTTATTTAATCAGGTCATGCATCCTGTTTTATTCCTGCTGTTTTATTCATCAAAGTATTTTTATAATCTTTTGGAAATACTTTTATAAAATGAGGTAATTGATTATCCAGATCATCAGCAATGAATTTTGCCACCGTACTGCCTGTATAGGCTACATGTTTTTGCAGCATGTTTAATAATTCATTTTTATCATGCTTATCACATGGATCAAGATCGACCATCTCTGTATTACAATTTTCCGCAAATTTTTCTTTGATGTCATATACATAGGCAATGCCCCCGCTCATACCCGCTGCAAAATTTCTTCCCGTATCACCCAATATCAAAACCCGGCCTCCGGTCATATATTCACAACCATGGTCACCAATTGATTCTACCACCACATTTGCCCCGGAATTCCGCACTGCAAAGCGTTCTCCTGCCTTGCCCCTGATAAATGCTTCGCCTGATGTGGCACCGTATAAAGCAACATTACCAATGATGCTGTTTTCTTCGGGCACATATATCGCATTTTTTGGTGGGTAGATGATCAGCCTGGCACCACTTAATCCTTTACCAAAATAATCATTGGCATCGCCTTCCAGTTCCAGTGTAATACCATTGGTAGTGAAGGCCCCAAAACTCTGCCCGGCAGTACCATTGAAATTAAAGTGTATGGTATTATCCTGTAAACCTGCAGACCTGTATTTTTTGGTGATCTCATTCGACAGAATGGTACCGGTTGTACGGTCAGTATTTTTGATGAGGAATGAAGCTTTTACCGAATCTTTATTTTCAATAGCCGGTTTGGCTGTTTCCAATAATTTCCAATCAAGGCATTCTTCCAATTCATGATCCTGTTCTTCGCTGCAGTATAAAGTTGTGTAAACAGAACCCGGTTCTTTATAAAGAACAGGGGAGAGGTCAATATTTTTATATTTCCAATGAGCAATATTATCTTTCACTATAAGATTATCAACCTGCCCGATCATTTCATTCACTGTTTGGTAACCAAGCTCTGCCATTATTTCACGAAGCTCCTGTGTTATCATTTTAAAAAAATTAACCACATGGTCAGGATCTCCTGTAAACCTGTTTCTTAATTCGGGATCCTGTGTGGCTACCCCAACCGGGCAGGTATTCAGGTGGCATTTACGCATCATGATACAGCCTTCTACAACCAATGCTGCCGAAGCAATGCCCCATTCTTCGGCACCCAGTAAAGCAGCGATAGCAATATCTCTTCCGGTCTTTAATTGCCCATCTGCCTGTACAACCACACGGCTGCGCAATTTATTTTTTACTAAGGTCTGTTGTGTTTCTGCCAAACCTAATTCCCAGGGTAAGCCTGCATGTTTTATAGAGCTAACCGGTGAGGCACCTGTACCACCATCATGTCCTGATACCAGTACCACATCTGCTTTTGCTTTGGTAACACCGGCAGCAATGGTACCAACGCCAGCCTTGCTGACCAGCTTTACACTTATTCTGGCACTGCGGTTTGCATTTTTTAAATCATAGATCAACTGCGCCAGATCTTCAATACTGTAAATATCATGATGTGGCGGCGGAGAGATCAATCCAACACCCGGAGTTGCATGTCGTACCCTGCCGATCCAGTCATCAACTTTATGTCCGGGTAACTGTCCTCCTTCACCGGGCTTGGCTCCCTGCGCCATTTTGATCTGCAGTTCATCTGCTTCTGTCAGGTATAAACTGGTAACACCAAATCTTGCCGATGCAACCTGTTTGATAGAGCTCCTCATGGAATCGCCATTTTCCATTAATTCATATCTTTTTTCATCTTCGCCACCTTCGCCGGTATTACTTTTCCCGCCAAGCCGGTTCATGGCAATGGCCAGTGTGGTATGTGCTTCCCAGGAGATGGAACCAAAACTCATGGCGCCGGTAGCAAATCGTTTGTAAATATTTTCTGCCGGCTCTACCTCATCAATATTGATTGAAGGCCTGATATTTTTAAATTCAAATAAACTTCTGATAGTACAAGCTTTTTCACTTTGGTCATTTACCAGTTTTGAATATTTTTTGAAAGTTTGATAATCATTCATTTTTGTGGCATGCTGCAACAGGTGAATGGTTTCCGGATTAAATAAATGAAACTCACCTTTTCTTTTCCATTGATATAATCCGCCCACCGGCAGCCTGTCTGTAGGAATTTCTTTTTTGTTAAAAGCAAAGAAATGTTTGGCCAGTACTTCCCTGGCAATTTCATCAAGTCCCAATCCTTCAATCCTGGAAATGGCACCGGTAAAATA
>JAYTOF010000025.1:0-2001 GCA_043747955.1 Chitinophagaceae bacterium | reverse complement strand
TTACCAGGGCTGCCTGTTTGCTGAATGCAAAGAACAGGTTGTGCATGAGTGGTACACCTTTACAGAATAATACTTTTGACATTTTTGCACAAATGAATTTTTTGAACCCGGGCCTTTTGGGAAACATGGAATTTTTTAGAAATGAATTTGCCACGCCGATCGATAAATTCGGGGAGCAGGACCAAAAAGAACATTTACGGAAATTATTATTCCCTTTTATTTTACGCAGAACAAAAGAGCAGGTGGCCAAAGATCTTCCGGATAAAACAGAAACCATCCTGTTTTGTGAAATGGAAAAAGAACAGCGTAAAATTTATGATGCTTACCGCAATAGCTACCGGGAAAAGATACTGGGTACAATTGATGAGCAGGGTATTGGTAAATCGCAATTGACCATCCTGCAGGGATTAATGAAACTCCGCCAGATCTGCGACAGCCCTGCCATATTAAATGAAGAGGAAAAATACCCGAATCACTCTATCAAGCTGGATGAACTGGCCAGGGAAATTGAAGAAAATATCGGCGATCATAAAGCACTTATCTTTTCACAATTCTTAGGTATGCTGGCTTTAATAAAAAAGAAATTGGTTGAAGATAATATCCAGTTTGAATATTTTGACGGCAGCACCTCGGCACCGGACAGAGAAAAAGCCATTCAGAATTTTCAGAATAATGATGAGTGCAGGGTATTTCTTATTTCATTAAAAGCAGGTGGTGTGGGATTAAACTTAACGGCAGCAGATTATGTTTATATTGTTGATCCCTGGTGGAACCCGGCAGTAGAACAACAGGCCATTGACAGGACCCATCGTATCGGTCAAACCAAAAATATTTTTGCTTACCGGATGATCTGTATTGACACGATTGAAGATAAGATATTGCAACTGCAGGAACGTAAACGTAAATTAGCCAGTGAACTGATAGCTGATGATGCCAGCTTTGTAAAAGCGCTGTCCAAATCGGACGTGGAGTATTTATTCAGTTAGATAATGAATCCTGTCGAAGCTGCCTGGTAAGGCCAGGACAGGATTTAAAACTTCTTCACAGCCTGTTATGACGTAATAAAATCTTTAAGCCTCCTGAATTCTTTATTGTTGTTGGATTGAAAGATGCTCTTAAAGGCGTCTCCTACAAATTTTAATACAGCATTAAAGCTAATGCCATGGGGTGCGGAATTATTTTTCATACATCGGATTTTGAATGTTAAAACTACAAACATTATATATTGGATTCAAGCGCATTTTTGCTGATTTTTAGTTTAGGTAATTTCCGAAGCGTTTTGCTTATTTTACAGCAGGCCCATCAATATCACGCCTGAACCGGCGGTTCTTTTTATAATAGCGGATGGGGTAAATGTCCGGGTTCTGCCTGATCTTACCGATAAAATTTTTAATAACCTGCAACACTACATGGGTGGATTGGGTTTGGTATTTAGGTTTGTTCATAGAGATATTCCTTTATATCAGGAGTAACGCTATATATAAAACATTATTGTATATGTACGGGCTTTCTCCTAACAAACAAACAGATTAACCTTAATTAACCTTATTCCAATATTGATTAACTGTGTTTGCTGAACATGGACAATACTTTTGTGCTCATTAAAAGTATAGCCATGAAATATCTTATTTTATTATCAACCCTCCTCCTGTTAGCCATTACGATGGCAACGGCCCAAAAAAAAAGGGCTTTCTGTAAAGGGCCAGCTAACCGACAGTTTAAAGAAACAACAGATTGCCGATGCCACTGTTTCCCTCATCAATGCCAAAGACTCATCGCTGGTAGCATTTACCCGGACAGATTCTGTTGGCAATTTTTCTTTTCAGCAACTTAAGCCCGGTAAGTACCGGTTGTCTGCATCCCAGGTAAATTTTCACCCTAAATGGAAAAATTTTGAGGCAATAACCGATGTTGACCTTGGTACTGTTTACATGAAAGACAAATCTATCATGGAGGAAGTAACAGTTATTGCACAGCGGCCACCTGTTGTAGTTAATGGCG
>JAYTOF010000024.1:0-6459 GCA_043747955.1 Chitinophagaceae bacterium | reverse complement strand
CCAGTGCTTTACAAATAATCAGTTTATTTATACCAACAGCAGCAGCATTTCATCGGGCACATTACAATATAAATGGGATCTTGGTGATGGTACTGTAGCTACAACAACCGATATAAGCCATACATATGCCCGGCCAGGTACTTACCTGGTTAAGCTAATCGTAACGTCAGATAAAGGATGTATTGACAGTGCCCGCTTTACGGTTACTGTTAATGCCAGTCCTGTTGCCGGTTTTAATATTAATAAGGTTGACCAGTGTTTTAAAGGCCATCAGTTTGTTTTCAGCAATACCAGTACATTATCAACCGGCAGTTTACTATACAGGTGGAATATGGGGGATGGTAATATCATTACTTCAAAAGATGTAACCCATAGTTATTTAATACCGGATGCTTATTTTGTAAAACTTGTAATAACAACGGATAAAGGTTGTATGGACAGCAGTTCTTTTGTTGTAAATGTAAATCCAAGTCCCATAGCCGGCTTTACGGTTAATACAGCGCAACAGTGTTTTGCAAATAATCAATTCAATTTTACCAATACCACCGTAATACCGGGTGGTACCGTTCAATATCTATGGAACCTGGGTGACGGAACAACAATGAATACAACTGATGTTATTCACAATTACAGCAAGCCGGGAGATTATATTGTAAAAATGCTGGTTACATCCAATAAAGGATGTGCAGACAGCAGTACATTTACTGTAAAGGTCTTTCCATTTGCCAATGCTGATTTTACCGTGCAGCCTGTATGTATCAATTTAAAACTGCCATTACTAAACAGAACAATAAACAATACCGCTACCGGCCTTAATTATTTATGGGATTTTGGTAACGGCCAAAGTTCCATATTGCAAAATCCTGTTTACAGTTATACCGCTGCAGGTACTTATAAGGTAAATCTTACTGTTAATACAAATCAGTGCCTGCAGACTTTTACTTCAAAACAAATTGAAGTTGTAATTGATGCTCCTGCAAAAGGTATTACCTATCCCGAAAAAGATGCGGTGATAAATTTTCCTGAACCTTTACAGGCCAGGTTCATCGGCAGCAGTGTATTGTGGACTCCGGCAACAAACCTCGATTTTCGTTACAGTTATAACCCTAAGTTTACCGGAATAGTTCCGCAATTATATACCATTCAGCTAAAAACTTTAACGGGTTGTGTAACGGTAGATACGCAAATGGTGAAGACCCATAAAAAAATTGAGATCTATGTGCCGGCCTCATTTACGCCCGACAATAATGGTATTAATGATTACCTGCGCCCGATATTGATGGGCTTTACATCAGTGAATTATTTCAGGGTTTATAACCGGTGGGGTAAGTTGCTTTATCAAATGCAGAGCGATAAGCCCGGGTGGGATGGAACTATTAATGGTGCAAGGCAGCAAATGCAGGCTGTGGTATGGATGATAGAAGCTACTGATGTGGATGGAAAGATACACAAGCGGCAGGGTACCAGCATTCTTTTGCGGTAAATTGTAAAATTACCTGTCAGCCATAAAAAAAACCTACAGGTAAGGAAAATTTAATGCTGGATGTACGGATGCAAATAGTAAAAGTTTTTCTTCCCTTACAAATATAAAAGCAGATGTGCCTGTCGAAAATCAATAGATGATGTGTTTAATTAAAAAGCATGGCCACCAAGGCCATGCTTAAATTTAATGATGAAAGAATTATTATTTCAATTAAATAATATTACAATTACATCAGCCTTCTTCTCATAGAAGCACTTGATTTTTGTCTTTTTTGTACATTCCAAAGATCCACGTGGCCGAATGTACGGCTGTTGCTGTCAATTTTCACATCCACTGCAAGGGTTTCTTTTGTTTCATGTAACAGTTCTTTCAGGTCTTTTTTACTGATAGGTGTACCTACACCCATTGATTCACTTTTCATATTTCTGTTTTTTATTCATTACATAATAATTCCTTTGAAAGTCAGGCGTATTGGCCCGGCAAGGAGTTTTCAGGGCAAACAGAAAGGTTAATAAACCATTAGCTATCGAGGTAGTTCTGAATTGCGGCGCAAATATACAGGAGATTTTATTCAGGGCAATGGCTAAATAGCTGTTTATAAATTAAAGAATTGTTAATGAATTAAATTTTCAACAATGCATGTCCTGTATTTATTAGGGTGTTAAAAAAGGAATGTAACTCTTAAGTAAGTACAAATAAGTTTAAAATTAGTTTGCTGAATACAGGTATTTTTTACCTAATTTTAAATCACTTAAAATATAAATCATGAAATATGTACGTTTTTTACTTTTTTTAATTTCTATTTCTGCAGGAATTTGCCTGCATGCACAAAATGAGATTTCTGTTGCAACTCCACCTGCAGCTGCAGTTTTAAAAAAGGCAGTTGTTGAAGCCGGTAATCAAAATAAAAAAGTATTACTGATGTTTCATGCTTCCTGGTGTGTATGGTGCCATCGAATGGATAGCTCTTTGGTTGATGCTGCCACTCGAAAATTCTTTGATGACAATTTTGTGATCACGCATATCACAGTAAGTGAAAGCAAGGAAAATAAAAACCTGGAAAATGCCGGCGGACAGGAAATGATGGAGAAATTTAACGGAAAAGACATGGGGCTGCCATACTGGGTTTTCCTGGATAAGGATTCTAAATTGCTTTTTGATTCCAGGATAAAAACTACGGCTGCTGATGGTAAAGTAAGAGACGGGAATATTGGATGCCCGGCCAGCCAGCCCGAAGTAGCTACATTTATTTCCATCCTTAAAAAAATAACTACGTTAACCGATCCGCAACTGGAAATAATTGCAAAGCGTTTCCGGCAAAATGAGAAATAACGGATAACCTGAAACAACAGGAATAGCAGGGAGCCACACTTCTAGATCTCCATTCGGTAATTATTTTTTACAAAACGAACCTACCGCTAAAAGAACCGGGTGTATCGTATGCTGCAAAATAATTTTAAAACGCTGTTTATTTTACTGGATTAAATGTATTCAACTTAAAATAGGATTGGAATGGCATGGCTGTGGTCATTTGTGATGTTATAAAAATTTACCCTGCCTGACTACTGTCACACATCACCCGAAAAGAAAATCGAATAATGAAAAAAAAAAGGGTAATAAGGATTGCCGGTTTAAAAAATAATATCATACTTTAGTATGAATGGCCCTTACCGGGTTTCTTATAAATTTCCCGGCAGAAACGTTAACTTAGGTAAACAGTCAACAGTAAGGGGCTATGCAAATTAAAGTAAAAATATTTTTTACCGGCTTTGTCTTCTTATTTTCAGTTGTACAAAAACTGAGTCCGGTCATAGCTCAGCAAACAAATTTTCATTTTGAACAGCTCACCGTTAAAAATGGCCTTTCTTCCAACAGGGTTGTTAATATTATTCAGGACAGGCAGGGATTTTACTGGATAGCCACTGTGGATGGACTCAACCGCTTTGATGGTTCTTCGTTTAAAGTATTCCGCTTTGATAAAAACGATTCTGCCAGCATCAGTCATAATCTTTGCCTGTTCCTGCTCGAGGGTAATGATGGTGATATATGGATTGCCACTATGAAAGGTTTAAATCGTTACGAGAAAATAACAGGACACTTTAAAAGATATTATTTTCATCTGCCGGAGCGGAATGATGATGTACTTAACCGTATTTATGGATTAACAAAAGACAAGGAAGGAAATATATGGGCCAGCTCTTATGGTTTGTGGAGAATAAATCCTGTTACCGACAGTATAACCGGATTTTTATATGATCAAAACGATGTAACATCTGTTTCAGATTCCTCCCGCATTTTCAATGTGAGCTATGACAAAGCTAATACAGGTTTGTGGATGCGAACCGATTCAGCAATAAATTTTTTTGATATTACAACTGAAAAATTTTTCCATTACCACCACAATCCTTTTCACTGGCCTGTATTTGAGCTAAAAGATAAAAGGCCTTTCATTGCTATTGCACAAGATTGTTTTTGGGTATATGACAAAAAAAGTGAGTTATTGTATCGGTTTGCATCAACAACTTCTGGTCATTCATCTGTTCATCAGTCATTTCCCCATGCCATTAGTAATTTTTCTGCAGATACTGATAACAGGCCTGTTTTTAGTTTTGAATTAGTACCTGCTCTTATTTATAACCGCCTGCAAAAAAAAATGGAAACGTTGCCCCGGCCGGGTAACCGTTCCGGAATTAATTTTACCGGAATAACCCACCGCATTTATGCAGATCAGGACAAGAACAAATGGCTTTGTACCTCGGAAGGCATATACATAATAAAGCATGATGATAACCTGCTGCAATCTTATTTGCTGGAAACAGATAAGTCCGGATTTCCCAACATTGTTCTCTCTATTGTAAAACAAAAAAATACACTATGGCTTCAAATCAGGCACAGTTTGTTTACATATAATCTTACACAGCAAGAACTTTTGCCTGTTGCAGAATTTGAAGGTAAATCAATAAGGGTTCTGCTTAATGACGGTGATACCCTGCTGTGGTTGTCGGTTAAAAATGAAATTATATTATTTGACTTCAGAACCCGCAGGATTGTTTCCAGAACTTTTATAAAGGGTAGCCCTTATTTTGCCATTGCCGATAATCAAAAACATATCTGGGCAGGAACCTGGAACAATGGATTATATGAACTGGATGGAAAGGGCAGCATGGTTAAGCATTATTCTGAAAAAAACGGATTGGCTTCCAATGACTTTGTTTGTTGCTGGTATGATGGTGCTGATGAACTTTGGCTGGGTATGAACTCAGGCAAAGGATTTGCAAAATTAGATTTGAAAACAAAAAAATTTGAACACTTTTTTATCAGTTCTGAAAAAAAGCAGGCTATAGAATTTAACACCATTACCGCAATCATAAAAGATAAGATAGGAAACTTATGGTTGGGTACCTATGGCGGAGGAATATATTATTTTGACAGGAAACGTAACCTGTTTCAAAACTATCAGATCAGCGATGGGTTATCTGGTGAATATATCAACACGCTTGCTTTTGACAGTTCTGGAAATTTATGGGTTTCAACAGTGAATGGTATTGACATCATGGATGTACAAACAAAAAATATCCGTCATGTAAATGCAAACATGCAGCAGATAAATAATGACCATATTGCAAATCTTGTTATTGCTGATGACGGAACTTTTTTTTATACAGCAGATAATAAAATAATCGCGGTTAATCCCAGGCAATATAATACTGCTGTGGCAGAGGCCAGAATTTTAGTAAGCGGGTTCAGTGTGTTTGATAAAGAGATAACGCCTCTTTTAAACACGGCTTTGCCGGTAAGGTTAACGTACCGGCAAAATTTTTTCTCCCTTTATTTTTCTGTAGTAAAAATAAGCCCCGCTATTCCGTCACATTACAAATATAAACTTGAAAGTTTTAATAATGACTGGGTGTACAGTAATAACAGGGGGTTCGCCAATTTTACTAATGTGCCTCCCGGCAGTTATACCTTGCTGCTGAATGCAACAAATGAAACCGGTAAGTGGAATGATAAGCCTTTGGAAATAGCTATCATCATCAAACCGCCATTCTGGAAATACGGGTGGTTCTATATTCTTTGTGTTTTACTGATTGCCGCCACTATTTTATGGGTTGTAAAGAACCGGGTGAAGCAATTTAAAAAAAGACAGCAGGAACAGTTAAGGCTTATAGTTGCCACACAGGAAAAAGAAAAGAAAAGTATTTCGGCGGAGCTGCATGATGATCTGGGTGTTCGCCTTTCTGCTTTAAAATATTTTGTTACCTCACTTAAGCAATATCTTACTCCTGGCGATGGCCAGGCACATACAACTTTTGATAAAACAATAGCCATTATTGATGAATCAGTGGAAGATGTGCGTTACTTGCTTATGAACCTCAGCCCGAAAACGCTGAATGAATACGGATACCTTGTGGCGGTAGAAGACCTGGTTAATAAATTAAGCCAGCTCCATATTATTAATATATCGCTGAACCAGAAAGGAATGGAAAAACGCCTGCTTCCTGATACAGAGGCGGGCCTGTACCGTATTACCCAGGAACTTATCAATAATACGTTGAAACATGCCGGCGCCGGTACTATTCAGTTGAACATTGAAAAATCAAACGGCATCATACAATTACGATATGCAGATGATGGCAAAGGTTTCGACCTGCCCGCCGGACAGGCAGGTCCGGTTAACAGTACCGGGGGCTATGGAATTGAAAATATTCAGACAAGGGTAGCATTGCTAAACGGTAAAATTGAATGGGATGCCGGAATAAATAAACCAACAAAAGTAAATATCATTATTCCCTATAATCATACTTAAGTATGAAGCAGCAGGGTAACTTCAATGTTAATTTTGAATAGTGTTGTGAAATCATTTTCGGGTAGAAATTTATATTCCGCTAATGCCTCTACCATTAAGGGCTCTAAGCCCCTCTCTCCTGGAGAGGGGTTGGGGTGAGGTCTTAATTATTGCTATGATTGTGGTACAG
>JAYTOF010000023.1:0-3155 GCA_043747955.1 Chitinophagaceae bacterium | reverse complement strand
ACCACTCATCTGGCCCTGTGCAGCCTGGAATTCAGCAATTTTTTCAGGAGTAAGGTTATCAGCATTAATATTTACGCTGGTTGCCTTGGCCCTTGCTTCAACAAGCGCTGTCAAAGTGTTCTGTTCAAAATTGGCAGCTCCTTTAACGGTGTTAACAAGGTTTCCAACAAGGTCGGAACGGTTTTGATATTCAGTCTGTACATTGTTCCATGCCTTCTTTACATTCTCATCCTGCTTTACCAAACCATTATAACCATTGCATCCCCAAAAACCGAGGATAACAAGTATTCCTATCAAGACTAATAAACCTGTACGTTTCATGTTTTTTTGTTTTAGTGTTATGACTTTAAAAATAATATACTTTTTCTATACAAAAGATTAATTCGCCATCCTGTTAAAAAGTAACCCAAATAAACTGTTAATCCGACCTCATCCTAAATCCTTCTCCAAAGGAGAAGGACTTTGAGCACTCTGCTAATCATTAATAGCTTTTATGCCTGGCAAAGTCTTTCCTTCAAAGTATTCCAGCATGGCGCCACCGCCGGTACTTACATAACTTACTTTATCTGCCAAATTAAATTTATTAACTGCTGCAACACTATCGCCGCCGCCCACTAAACTAAAAGCGCCATGTGATGTGGACTCAACAACAGATTCTGCAACTGATTTTGTACCCTGTTGAAATTTTTCCATTTCAAAAACACCCATCGGCCCGTTCCATAAAATGGTTTTTGATTTACCGATTATTTCATTAAAGATCCCTGATGCCTTAGGGCCAATGTCCAGTCCCATCCATCCATCGGGTATGGCATCGCTTGGACGAACTTCTGTATGAGCATCAGCAGCAAATTTATCGGCAATAACAGAATCCTCAGGTAAATGGATGCTTACATTTTTTTGTTTTGCTTTTTCTAAAATTTGCAAAGCGGTTTGCAAACGGTCGTCTTCGCAAAGCGAAGAACCTATTTTGCCGCCTCTTGCTTTTAAAAAAGTATAAGCCATACCACCACCGATAATAATATCTGTTGCTCTTTGCAAAAGGTTTTCGATGATCAGTATTTTATCTGAAACCTTTGCTCCGCCAATAATTGCACAAAAAGGTTTTTCAGCTTCATGCAGCACTTTCTCTGCACTCAATACTTCGGCATTCATTAATAAGCCAAACATTCTTTTATAAGCAGGAAAAAATTTTGCTATCACTGCAGTAGATGCATGTGCCCGGTGTGCGGTACCAAAGGCATCATTTATATATACATTGCCCAGCCTGCTTAATTTTTCAGCAAAGGCTTCATCACCTTTTTCTTCTTCCTTATGAAACCGGAGATTTTCAAGTAACAATACTTCTCCGGGTTTTAACATGGATGCAGTAAGATCAGCCTGTACTCCTATGCAGTCATTTGCAAAAAAAACCCTTGTGCTGCCATCTCCAAAAGCCGGGTTAGTATGCCCAACATTAAGCAATTTATAAAGTGGGTTCACCAAATGCTTTAAGGAATATTTATCTGTTGGCCCCTCTTTTGGGCGGCCAAAGTGACTCATTAAAATAACGCTGCCCCCATCGGCCAACACTTTTTTTATGGTGGGAATGGTTGCTCTCATCCTGGTATCATCAGTTATATTAAATTGCTCATCCAGGGGTACATTAAAATCAACCCGGATCAAGGCTTTATGGCCTGAGAAATTGAAATCTGAAAATTTGCTCATGATCAACTGATTATTTAAAATAAAAACGCAAAGACAAAGAGAAGCATAGTTTACGCTGAGCATCTCTGCGAAATCTCCAATTAATCATTGTCTCTGCGGTTAAAAAGTTTAATGCAAAATACCTGATTGCTGTTATTTTAACAGACGATTGAAACGGGCTCTTATTTTATCAATGCTGCAAAATGATGAACCGTACGTACCAGCTGCGATACATAACTCATTTCATTATCGTACCAGCTAACCGTTTTAACCATTTGACTATCGCCCATGCTCATCACTTTTGTTTGAGTGGAATCAAATAAGGAACCATAACTGATACCGATAACATCACTGCTTACGATCTCATCTTCATTATAACCAAAACTCTCATTGCTGGCAGCTTTCATAGCAGCATTAACTTCTTCCACCGTAACTTTTTTACCTAATATTGAATACAACTCTGTAACCGAACCAGTGATCACAGGTATCCTTTGTGCACCGCCATCTAATTTTCCTTTTAACTCCGGCAAAACCAAACCAATTGCTTTGGCAGCACCGGTGCTGTTGGGAACAATATTGGCAGCCGCGGCCCTGGCCCTTCTTAAATCACCTTTTGGATGTGGGGCATCTAATGTATTCTGATCGTTTGTATATGCATGTATCGTACTCATGATACCGGTTACGATACCAAAACTGTCGTTTAAAGTTTTAGCCATTGGGGCAAGGCAGTTGGTAGTACAGCTTGCACAACTGATAATGGTTTCGCTGCCATCCAGTATTGCATGGTTAACATTAAAAACGATCGTTTTAAGATCTCCGGTAGCGGGAGCAGATATCACTACTCTTTTAGCGCCGGCAGTAATATGTGCTTCTGCCTTTGCTTTATCGGTAAAGAAACCGGTACATTCAATAACCACATCCACATCATGTTGAGCCCAGGGAATTTGAGCCGGATCTTTTTGTGCATATACTTTTACCTCATCACCATTAACTACTATTGCATTTTCGGTTGCCTTTACTTCCTGGCCAAAACGGCCCTGGGCACTGTCATACTTTAATAAATGCGCCAACACTGCGGGACTGGTTAAATCGTTGATGGCTACAACATCAATACCTTTCATATCATAGATCTGACGATAAACCAATCGTCCGATACGGCCAAATCCGTTAATGGCAACTTTTACTGTACTCATGTTCAATTAAGAATTAAAAATTAAGAATTAAGACCTGCCTGCCTGTAGGCAGGATTGCGGTGCAAAAGTACATTTTGTAAAACATATATACAGGTAATATTTTTAAACGATTTAAATTATTTGGCTAAAAAACTACCGAACGTTATCTTTGCCCGCCCGAAATGTATGTTATACATTTGGGCGGGCTGTCAGTTAACTGGAAATGCCGCGTTGGTCAAGGGGTTAAGACGCCTCCCTTTCACGGAGGAATCACGGGTTCGAATCCCGTACGTGGTACAA
>JAYTOF010000022.1:0-2168 GCA_043747955.1 Chitinophagaceae bacterium | reverse complement strand
AGAAAAAGAATTATTTTGGTTTTGGACGTAATGAGCCATCTGCATCGTGTCAATCAACTTTTCTTAAACGACCTCTTGGTGGAAGAGGATGGTGGCTTGTAAAAGGGGTCCTGGTTCGGGGCCCCTTTCTTTACCCCTACCCCTAGGGAGAAAAAACAGCCCGGCTTTTCAAGTATTCTTTACATAATCCAAATGCCATAAAACAGTAAGAAAATCATTGATTTCTTACTTAACAGTCCTTACTTCCTTTTTCGGACTTCTTTGTTTACATTTGTCACTATGGAAAATGTAGAGAACATGGAATACAATACCACCAGAAACCACCTGACGATGCGGGAATACGGTCGCCATGTGCAAAAGATGGTAGAGCATATAATGACGATTGAAGAACCCGAACGCCGCCAGAGCAATGCCCAGGCCGTGATTGAGTTGATGGGTTTTTTAAACCCGCATTTAAAAAACGTAGAAGATTTCAGGCATAAGCTATGGGATCATTTATTTCTGATCTCTGATTTTACATTGGATGTAAAATCTCCCTATCCCATACCAACCCGGGAAACACTAAAAGCAAAACCTGATCCACTACCGTATCCAAGGCGGCAGCCCAAACTGTTACACCTGGGTAAGAACCTGGAAGTAATTATTGAAAAAGCCCTGAAAGAAGAAAATCCGGAAAAGAAACTAGGCTTTGCCAATGCTATCGCTTATTACATGAAGCTGGCTTATAATAACTGGCACAAAGAGATCGTACATGATGATGCTATACAAAGTGAATTAACAAGTATTACCGACGGACAACTCACATTTACTAATACCCCTTATGTAAAAGCTTTTCGTCCGCAGCAGGAAGGAAGGGATAACAGGGGCAGTTATGGAAAACGTCCGGGCGGTGGTAAATACCAGCAACGAGGTGGTGGCGGCGGCGCCCGTCGTAATGATGGTCGTGACAACCGCGGTGGCGGAGGGTATCAGAAGAAAAGATATTAATAACCTAGTAAAATAGTTAACTGGTTGATCGGGCTTTCTGGTCAACCCTGTCCGTCATTACAGGCGGGCATTTTTTATTAGCAGATTTTCGCCTGTTTACCATTTTTAAAGCCGTCCCAATTATGTTTACTTTGCAGCAAAGATTTTGATATTAGCTAATTTTCACATCTTCACATTTGTACTATGCATTCATTCGAAGTAAGAGGCGGGAAAAAATTACAGGGGGAAATTACTCCACAAGGAGCAAAAAACGAAGCATTGCAGATTATCTGTGCTGTTTTGCTGACATCGGAAAAAATTACCATCCATAATATTCCGGACATCACCGATGTAAACCTGCTGATAGAACTGCTGGGGGAAATGAATGTGAAAATAGAACGACCCGGCCGGGATACCTTTATTTTTCAGGCAGATGAAGTAAACATTGATTATTTACGCAGTGAAGCTTACAAAAAGAAAAGTGGCCGGTTAAGGGGCTCCGTTATGATGGCCGGGCCGATGCTGGCAAGATTCAAAAAAGCTTTTATACCAAAACCGGGAGGCGATAAGATCGGCCGGCGACGTTTGGATACACATATCATCGGTTTTGAAAAACTCGGTGCATCTTTTACTTATCATGATGATGGTTTTTTTTATCTCGATGCGCCACAGCTACATGGACAATCCATTTTGCTGGATGAACCTTCAGTAACCGGCACCGCCAATATAGTGATGGCAGCTACAATGGCAAAGGGCATCACGACTATTTATAATGCAGCCTGTGAACCTTACCTGCAACAGTTGTGCAAAATGCTGAACAGCATGGGTGCGATCATCAGCGGTATCGGAAGTAATATGCTGACCATAAAAGGAGTTGATTATCTCGGCGGCACCGAACACCGTATGCTGCCCGATATGATAGAAGTAGGATCTTTTATTGGCATGGCAGCGATGACACAAAGTGATATCACCATCAAGAATGCTGGTATCGAACATCTTGGCATCATTCCCGAAAAATTTCAGCAGCTTGGCATACAATTAGAATTTATTGGTGATGATATTCATATTCCACCGCAGGATTCTTATGAAATACAAACTTTCCTTGATGGCTCGGTGATGACTATTGCCGATCACCCCTGGCCGGGTTTTACTCCTGATCTCTTAAGTATTATACTGGTTACGGCCGTACAGGCAAAAGGCTC
>JAYTOF010000021.1:0-11643 GCA_043747955.1 Chitinophagaceae bacterium | reverse complement strand
TTTGTAATTCCATAGCAAAAACCCCCACCGCCTCCGCCTGCTGGCGGAGGAACTTTGGAGTATGATTATTTTAAGTGGTTTTCAATTGTTTGCAAAACTGATTCTAATTCGTTTGTAATTTCTTTTGTTGTAAAACGAATGACTTTTAATCCCAGAGCCTCTAATTCTTTTTGTCTTAATTTATCTTTAATTTTCATTTCTTCCAGATCATGAATACTTCCATCAATTTCAATAACAAGTTTTTTGGAGTGACAATATATATCAACAATATAAAATTAAACTGAATGTTGCCTTCTGAATTTTATTTTAGGAAAATATTCCTTCAACCTTCCCCATTTAATCATTTCAGTTGGTGTAACATTATTCCTCAGTTTTTTTGCCTTTTCAAAAATCAAATTTCCAGCTCCGTAAAACATATTCTCTTTCATATTCATTCCGACTTTCGAAATAAAATAAAAATTCTTGTGGCATCAGACTCCTTAGTTCCCCCTTCAGGGGGCGGAGGGGTTATCGATCTATATCCGGTATCACCAGGTCCAATGTTCCCATCATCGCCACCAGATCACCAAGTTTACTACCTCTGGCCATTTTATCTAATGCAGAAAGATTAGAAAATCCCGGTGAACGGAATTTAATTCTATAAGGAGTTGTTCCTCCTTCGCTCACAATATACACCCCCAATTCGCCGCGGGCCGTTTCTACTCTTGTATAAAATTCTCCTTTAGGCAATTTTAATACAGCTTTTGTTTTAGCCTGAAAATCACCCTCCGGAATAGTATCAATTAATTGTTCAATGATCCCTATGGATTGCTTCATTTCCCTGATCCTTACCATATACCTGGCCAGCGAATCGCAACCGGTTTCCAGTATTTCATCAAACTGTACTTTATCATATACTGCATAAGGATATAATTTTCTGATATCACAGATTGCGCCACTTCCCCTTGCTGCAGGACCAGAACAACCAAATGAAACAGCATCTTCTTTAGATAAAATGCCTACCCCTTTCATCCGGTTTATAAAAATGATATTGCCGGTTACCAGTTCATCGTATTCATCAATTTTCTTTTTAAAAAGAATTATGAATTCTTTTACTTTTTTCTGAAAGTCAGGATGCAGGTCGGCCATTAAACCACCCGGCACATAATAATTCATGGTTAGTCTGGCGCCGCAGGTTTCTTCCATGATCTCATTGATCTTTTCCCGTTCCCTGAAAGCATGAAAAAATGGCGTGAATGCGCCGATATCCATGGCCATGGCACCCCACCACAATTCATGCGATGCAATCCGGGTAAGCTCATCCATGATCACCCGTATAACATGTGCCCTTTCAGGTACTTCGATCTGCATTCCTTTTTCAACACATAAAGCACAAGCGTGATTATTTATATGAGATGAAAGATAATCCATGCGGCTGGTAACGTATATGAACTGTCGGTACGTAAGGCTCTCACACATTTTTTCAATAGAGCGGTGTATAAAACCCAAGTGCGGTTCCACTTTTTTAATTGTTTCCCCATTTAGCGTAATTACCAAATGCAATACACCGTGTGTTGCAGGATGTTGAGGTCCTACATTGATGATGAGATCGCCGGCCCCTCCTAACGGGCTTTGCCCCTTCCCTTCGCTTTGCTCGGGAACCCCCATGGGGAGGACTTGTGAACCACTTTTCAATATTTCAGTTTCTCTAAACATTAATAAATTTTGTGCCGCTTTAATCTACGCTTCGTTCTTCTACATGTCCTACCCCACGGGGGGAGATAGAGGGGGCTGGGTTTACAACTTTATCATATTCACCGGATCCTCAAAATCTTTCCGCATTGGGTTTTTCCCTTCCCATCCATCGGGCAGGATCAATAACCTCAAGTCCGGATGATTTAAAAAATTAACCCCGAACATTTCATATACTTCCCGTTCATGAAAATCAGCAGTTCGCCAGATATGGCTCACTGTTTCAATTTCAGGTTTGTTGTTATCCAGTTTAGATTTAACAACTATGTTGTGGCGGAATTTTGTTGAACTGAGGTGATAAACCATGGTCAGGTGTGTCTTCCAGTCGATACAGGTAAGGCAAAAAAGATAATCGAAGTATAATGAATCATCAAGGCGAAGATGGCCTGCAAAAGATAACCAATCCACAGGCTCAATATTGATATTGAGCCACTCACCTGTTTCATCAAAAATTGCTGATGGAAGCAGTCCGGTTATTTTGGTTTTCAGTTCTTCGTTATTCATATAAGCCTCACCCTCGTTCCCTCTCTCCCGATAGCTATCGGGAAGAGGGAGGCCGGGCATTTTTTATTAATCAACTATTGTAATTAAGCATTTCAACATTTTATCTTTTGTCAATTTTTATAAGCCCGACTTAATTTGTTCTCTTGTCATTCCTTTTTTTATTTTTTCCTGTAATGATATCAATGCATGCAACAAAGCTTCCGGCCTGGGCGGGCAACCGGCTACATAAACATCTACAGGTATAATGTGATCGGCACCTTTTACAACTGAATAGGTATTGTAAAAGAAAGGGCCGCCACTTATAGCACAGGCTCCCATGGCAATCACATATTTAGGATCGCCCATCTGGTCATACAACCGTTTTAATACCGGCCCCATCTTATTAACAATGGTTCCGGCAATGATGATCACATCGGCCTGCCTTGGTGAAGCACGTGCCACTTCAAATCCAAACCTGGAGAAGTCATATTTAGCACCGGCTACAGCCATATATTCAATACCGCAGCAACTGGTAGCAAAGGTGAGCGGCCATAAAGAATTGGCTCGTGCCCAGTTGATCACATCATCCAGTTTACTTAATACAATACCACCTCCCGGGGTTTCAATAACCTGAACAGCCCCCTCTACATCTCCCCCCGTGGGGGAGACTTGTAATGACTCTGAATTATTTGAAATGTTGTTCATTTACTTTATAGTTATTTTTCCACCTTATACTTTACTTTTTCGTTTCTTTCTTCTGTATAATCTTCGCTCCGGAAACTCTCCCCCACTGGGGGAGCTGGAGGGGGCTTTCCTTTACATCCACTTCAATGCCCCCTTTTTATGCGCATATAAAAAACCCATAAATAATATAAAAAAGAAAATAACTACTTCCACAAATGCCAACCATCCAACATTTTTTGCTACAACGGCCCAGGGAAAAAGAAAGATGAGTTCTACATCAAAAATTAAAAATATCAATGCAAATAAATAGTAACCAACATTTAATTGTATCCAGGTTTTACCTGTGGTTGGTATTCCGCATTCGTATGGTTCGCCTTTTTGGGGATTTTTGGTGTATTTTGTAACAAGCTTTGCGATCATTACTGCAATTGAAGAAAATGCCAGCGCTGCAATAATTAAAACAATCATGGAAGATGCACCCATATAAAAGTAATTATAGAATGTTTTTTAATGCTACAAGTTAAGGAAGAAATATCTATTATAAATCATTTTACAGGTAAGCATTTATCATTGCATGGGATGATTAAAATCATTTTTTATTTGATTTCAATCAGACGATGATCTAACCATATATCTCCACGTGAATATCTTTTTTATCATATCCCATATCCATGATCCTTTTTTTTGCTTCATCAATCATGCCCCGCCATCCGCATAACAGAAAGCTGGCTGGTCTTTTATCTTTACAAAGCGCTTCATATACAGGATGTACATAGCCTGTATTTCCCTCCCATTTTTCTCTTGACAGCGTTGGTATATATCTAAAGTCCGTAATGGTCTCCTCTATTGCTTTCATATCATCAAAATACAACAGGGTATCTTTTGTGCGGCAGCCAAAAATCAGGGTTATATTTTTATGAGGAATGTTTTTATTTTTTATATGATGCACCATACTCCGGAATGGAGCAATACCCGTTCCGGTACAGATTAAAAAGAGATCTCTGTCTAGCGGTTCTTTTAGAGTGAAAACCCCCTGGGCGCCGCGAAAAGTCAATGCTGAACCGACAGTCATTTTTTCAAAAAGATATTTTGTCCCTGACCCTTGCAGGTCCAGCACAATGATCAATTCAAAAACATTGGAACCATCAGGCCAGGAGGCAATGGAATAACTGCGCCACCGCTTATTGGGTTTTTCGTGAATGGGTAAATCCAGGGTTACAAACTGCCCTGGTAAAAAATCAAAAGAGGTTAATTCAGGTATTTCTATCCAAAATCTTTTTGTATCGCCCGTTTCGTTTTCAATCCGTATAACTTTTCCGGTTCGCCAGGGTTGTAAAGCCATTGATGATGTTTGTGGTAAGTTACAAAGAAATAAAATAAAAAGCTTCCGTAAAAAAGAATTACGGAAGCCTCCATTACATCAGATCAGTTTTACCGGATCACGATCTTTTCTGTATGAACAGCATTATCTGTAAATATTTTAAGCTGATAAATCCCTTTGGCTATACCTGATACATTCAGGCTGTTATTTCTTCCCTGTAAAATAAAAGTCTTTATTGTTTTTCCGGTTAAGTCGTATAATAATGCCCTGTTAGCATTTCCGGATGAAGCCACAAATATTTTTTCATACAGAACGGGGTTGGGATATATAGTTATATCATCGCCCTGATTATTAAAATTGATTTTTCGTATGGGCGAATAAAGGAATGTAGCATCCTTATTAAACATTTTTAAACGATAATAATTTAATCCTCCCACAGGCTGCATGTCGGTTAAGCTGTAAGCGTTTGAACTGCTGTTGTTAAATGCATTTATGGTTCCTATATTTATATACGTAATACCATCGGCACTTCTTTCCACAATATATTTATCGGTACCCAACTCATTCTCCGTTAACCATTTCAATAATACTTTACCCGATTGTTTGATCGCTTCAAAGCTAACCAGGTTAACAGGTAATGGTACGGTTCCGCTAATACCGCCATTGTTTAACCATAACTCACTGAACGTGTTTATAGGAAACTCAGCATAGTAACCGTTATCATAAGGTATGATTTCTGTATTGGCAGGTAAAATAAATTGATAAACTCCACCAGTATTATCCGCCAGTGTACCGTTTTCCACCAATGCTGTTCCGCTATATTTTGTTACCCCCAACTCATATGGATCTTTGGGTTTGCTGCATACCCCACAGCCTGTTGCTGCCAGTAAACTTTTAGCTTCTGCATCTGTAAAATAAAAACGTACTGAAACATCAGCACCCGGTTGTGTAGCCGGACGGATAACAATATTCCTGTTTACATAATATTGATGACTGCTTATTCTTACTGTTCCGGTAAACGGATATACATCTACTGCAGTACTGCCCATATTATTGCCATTAGGATTAATGGAAGCCACTCTTTTTCCACCCGAAGTAAAATGAATCCAGTTACTGCCACTAACAGGTTGGGTAATTCCTGTTACCGGTGTACCGGTATAAATAAGTGCTTTATCAAACACATGAATGTCATCAATACCTACTCCCTCTAAGTTATATCCAAGATCACTTGACATTACAAAACGGAAACGTACATTACCGGATGTGGTTGGTATGTCTGTACTGGCAACATGCCATTTTGTAAATGAAGGCCTCCATTTTTTTAACCCGGTAGGATCATTATACCAGTTTGTACCTGCACCAGTTGTTCCCAAACGATTCCAGGTTACGCCGCCATTATCCGAATATTCGATCCAGGTATAATCAGTTGGTGTTCCATCTTCAATTTCAAAAATATGACTGAAAGATAAAACAGGCTGTGTTAGCCCACTCAGGTTAAAACAGGGTGAATATAAATAGGATAACTCACTGTTTTTATAATTACCGGTTAATGATGTTACCCATGCTTTTGTACCATTGGCTGCTTTATTGATAATTGTTTTTGCGGGGGTACCATATTCCCAGCTGTTGTTTAATCCTTTGCTGTACCAGCTTCCGTCACTACTTTCAAAACCCTCTAAATAAGGATATGTACTGATAACCGGACTTGTATGAAAAGTAAAATTTAAAATACTGTCATTTATGTTATAGGTATCCGTTGGCTCGTTCAACCAGAAATCAAAACTATAGTCAGTATTTACCGTAAGTATTTCAGGCGCAGTAAATGTATGCGTAAAAATTCCGGGCGGCAGGGAAGCAATGGTTTCCATAACTGTTGCCCCTGCATTTACTTTGTAATAAACAGGCACATTCGTAAAAGTGGTACTGCTGTAATTTTTTATTTCTATTGAAACCGGCTGGCTGCCGAATGTTCCGCATCCGGTTATTGACGGAGAAATAATTCTTGTAATACCAATATCATTTGTTACTTCTTTAATGGTAACATCATCAAAAGTATAACCATCATCCTGATCCAGATAAGGAACAGGAACATTGGCCGATGTATTTCCCTGCTCACTGAATTTAACTTGAAAACTGGTACTGATGGGTTGTACCGGTAAAACAGTATCCAGCACATCATTCACATTTATTATTGCATGTTTCCACTGTCCAAGAACAGCCTGATTAGCTACCAGGTCATAAGCTAAAATCCATGGCTTTGTGTCGCTGCCACGAATCCAAACTTTATTGTTGGGATTATTTTCCTGTCCGTGATTCCTGTAATAAAAATCAATACGCAATTGATTACCGCTGATATAATTGTTCAGGTTATAGGTCATCAGTAAACTATCGGTAGTTAATGCGGCATTATAAATAAACTGGTCTAATGTTATTGCCCTGGTTCCGTTTAATGCAAATCCGGTATTCACAAAAGTTCTGCTGCGGCCCCTTACTGTGTTTGTTTTAAAATCTAACCGGTCATTACCATCCAATCCGGTCGTGTTTACAAAATAATCTTTTGCTGCAGCAGATTCAAAACCATCGGTAAGCGGTAATGTAACTACTGCATTGGCCAGGTTTTTTACGGTTACAGAAACAGTATCATCTAAAACCTGTGTATCACCGGTTCGCTTTACCCAGGCCTTAATAATATAAATACCGGTTGCCGAAAAATCAGCAGGGGTTGTAAAGAGATATTGATATGAACCCAGGGCTGCAATTACTGTTGAATTCGTTTCCATCACCGGAGCATCAGCATTAATTTTATAATACAGATCATAACTTCCGGATGATGCAATATTATCGAGATTTTTTATGGTGAACCTGATCTGTTCGGTTGCAGTTAAAACTGATGAAGTGAATTGCCTTTTAGTTACAGGCGAATCGACAGATACTGCCTTAAAATTGTTAGTAAAATCCGGTAACGTACAAACACCTGTTGCCGGTAACGCTGATTTGGAAACAGATCTTCTTCCGTTTACCGTTCCATTTTTTGCACTAACACCAAACCAATACATTTTTGTATTATTTAATCCGGGTACTAAATAAGTCAAAGCAGTTGTATTGCCCATAATAGCCATTGTATCGGCTTTAAGTTGCCAGATATCATAAGATGTTGCCCCTGTAATGGCAGTCCAGTTCAGTTGTGCATAACCTTCGCAGGGGATAGTTGCCGTAACAATGGGCTGGCCAATCACCCTGAAATCATAATCACTTTGATCAGTAAAGGCAGATGCATTTCTACTGACCCTGATAAGATAATTATTGCTGACAGTTGCCGGAACTATCCAGTTATATGACCTGGAAGCAGCAGCTACATTATTATCGATTGTATTCCATCCGGTACCGTCAAAATATTCAATAGTGAAAGTATTGGCTTCGGCTCCATTAGCTGTCCAGCGTATAACTTCTGTTTCGCCCGGCACCAGCTTTTCTCCACCAAATGGGAATTCGACGGTTACGCCATTCATATCCATTTGATAAGTGAGTACATATTCCTGCGGACCAAAGGGAACAATGAATGCACTCACATTTAAATCATAACTGCCTGCGGCAGGATTATCAATTACAACCTGTTCAATATTATTTATATGATCTGCCCCCTGTGCAGCATTAACATTTACATTCGCTGCTGATGCATCTAATATTAATGGAAGATGCGTTACGGGCCCCGGTGCAGTTACTGTCAGATCAAGGTCGTTAATTAAAGTACTGGCGGCATTTGGAGCAGCCGCAGTATCGGCCCAATACAGCATTACTTTTAAACGCCTGACCCCGGCAGGTACAACAATATTGTTTACTGATGGCGCTGTACTGCTTATTAAATATTGAGTGTTTTCAATTACTTCGGCGGCTCTTCTTGCATTTAAATTTCCAAAACCAAAGGTGAAATCAGGACCGGGATTGCCCAGGTCTTCTGCAGTATTACATAATATCGCTTTTATAAGAGCAGCTTTAGGAACAGCACCTGAATTTGATTTTCTGTATTGCTCATTTAAAATGGTTACCACTCCGGCAACTACAGGCCCCGACATGCTGGTGCCACTGTTATTTCCATAGGTGTTATTATGGCGGGTTGAAAATACATTAAATCCATTTGCAACAATTTCAGGTTTTAATCTTCCATCTTTTACCGGGCCACGGCTGCTGAAATTGGTAATGGTATAATTTGCCTGATCAATGGCTCCAACTGTTAATACATTTTTTGCACATTGATAACCTGTTTTTATTGTAGCGAAAGAAATGGGATATGGTGAACAGGTATAAGTACCGTCATTTCCCGCAGAAAAAACATGCAAAACATTTTGATAATCCCGCATTTGATTATCGGTATAATTACTCAGTACATCATAAACCCCTGAACCGGCACAACTATCATCTGCTGTTGTATAGGAATTATTGGTAGCGATCATATTATAGTCAGCTACATAGGTTGGGGTATTGATAATGATATCACTGAACCACTGGCTAACAATGGTTGCCCTTGGTGCCATGCCGTTATTTTTTGGATCTAAAATTCCAGCGCCCGCAACCGTTCCTGAAACATGAATGCCATGAAAACTGATTGGAAAAGGCACACGGCTGATAACCCTTCCTGTAAAATCTGTATGTGCTGTGGATATTTCGGAGTTATCACCTACCCCAACAGTTATACCGTTCCCGCTTAAATTTCTGCCGGATGGAGAAAGTAAACTGCTAACACCATGTAACCCGGTACTTTTATAATTTAATGGCTTATCAATTAATGACTGAAGATTTATAAAACTTACAAATGGTAAAGCTGCAATAGCGTCGATGCTATTTTTAGCTGGCTGAATAAAAACCACATTGGTTGCCGTAAATTTTGTAGTAACAATTACGGCTCCGAGTTTTTGCAATTCTTCGATCACTTCAGATCTGCTTATTGATGGATAATAACTGATTGCAAAATTTTTCTGTGCATCTTTATTATTATCCCGGTATGAAAGCAGCGCCGGGTCAATTTTATAAAAGGAAGGAATATTATTTACAGACCTGATAGAAAATCTACCCGCCTGTGAAAAATCAAATTCTTTTTTTACCACCGCAAAATAGGCATTGCCCGGAATATAGGCTTCCAGTTCCATCCCGGCATTTTTTAATGCCCCTTTTATTTCAGGTGAAGGCAATACCGAAAATTGAACAAGTACAAAATAGTTGTTGTTATGCAGGGAGGGCTGTAAATCCTCTTTTTGAAAAAGCCGGTTTTGAATATTATTACCTGTTATAAAATTACCGGATGTAAATCTTACAGGCTGGTCGGTAATTTGTGCATGTAACGTTGTATAAACAAATAACTGAACCGTAATAAAGATGAATGAATAGAATTTTTTCATTTGATTAAACTGCCATTGGATTTTTTACTAAATGTTCTGTTTTCAAAAATATAGTTAAAAACATAGATAAGACAACACTGATAACGCTTTTGTTGCCTTTCCTATTGCCATTTAACAGAGATTATGTGTTGATTTCTTATTCAGCTTATCTTTGCCGCCCTGATGAACCTGGAAATGTTGTTGAAAGAGTACGTAAATGACAGCCGCTGTTTTAAAATAGTGGACAGCATCACTGCATCCCAACCCCAACAAATTCAGCTTACAGGATTGCAGGGAAGTGCAGTGTCATTCATCGTTTCGGCTGTTTTTAACCATGTATCGGCATCACAGTTAAATCACCTGATAATCTTACGGGATGCTGAAGAAGCCGCCTATTTTCACAACAGTTTGGAGAACATTACCAGTGCCCTCAATCTGTTCTATTTTCCCTCGTCATTTAAAAATAAAAAGAATTACCGGTTGCTGAATGCCAGCCATGTGATGCTGCGTACCGAATGCCTCACCCGTTTCTCCAATCCCATGGGTGAAAGAGTGGGCGCCATAGTAACTTATCCCGAAGCATTGTTTGAAAAAGTAGTGCTGCCAAAAACGTTTTCGGCCAATATAATTTCCATTAAACAGGGCGATACTATTGATACCAACAGTATTTATGAAAAATTTATTGGCTACGGTTTTTCACGTACCGATTTTGTGTATGAGCCGGGGCAGTTTGCAGTACGCGGCGGTATCCTGGATATTTATTCTTTTGGAAATGAAAAACCATACCGCATTGAATTATTTGGCAATGAAGTTGACAGCATCCGAATTTTTGATCCAGAGACACAGTTGAGCGAACGAAAATTATTACAGGTCAGCATTATCCCCAATGTAGAAACACAATTTGATAGCGGAGAAAAAGTTTCCATCATGGAATTTTTACCGGAGAATACAGTGGTGTGGAGTGAGGATTGGAAATTCATTAAAGAAAAGATTGAACAAGAGACAGAATCGTTTCTCGTTTCTTGTTTAAATAACAGTCATTCTACTGAAGAAAGTGAAAACGATCAACTACTTAAAAAGTTTACTGAAGCAGATTTTATTACTGCAGATATTCTGGAAGCAGAAATAAAACAACGGCACATTATTGAATTTGGCAATAAAGTTTACTTCGCAAATCAACAGGGTTCTGCAAACCAAAAACGAACAACGAATAACGAGAAACGAGAAACAATTGTTTTCTCAACCAAAGAACAGCCTTCCTTCAACCGCCAGTTTGATCTGCTGATAAAAAATTTAAAGGAGTACGAAGAAAAGAAATACAGCATTTACCTGTTTGCCGAAAACCCAAAGCAGCTGGAAAGGTTGCATTTAATTTTTACTGATCTGAAAGCCGAGATCAATGTTATTCCTGTTCCCACTTCCATTCATGAAGGTTTTATTGATGATGATCTTAAAACGGTTTGTTATACCGATCACCAGATATTTCAGCGTTACCATAAATACAAAGTAAAACAGGCCTTCAGTAAGAACAAAGCACTCACTTTAAAAACACTACGGGAATTGCAGCCCGGCGATTATGTAACACATATTGATCATGGCGTTGGTGTGTACAGCGGTTTGCAAAAGATCGAGGCCAATGGCAGAATGCAGGAAGCGGTACGCATTCAATATAAAGATGGCGACCTCCTGTATGTAAATATTTCATCGCTGCATAAAATAGGAAAATACAGTGGTAAAGAGGGTACTGTACCTAAGATGAATAAACTGGGCAGTGATGTCTGGAACAAACTGAAAGACAAAACCAAAAAGCAGGTAAAAGATATTGCAACGGATCTGATAAAATTGTATGCCCAGCGGAAAAGCCAGGTAGGTTTTGCACATGCACCGGATAATTACATGCAAACCGAACTGGAAGCCAGTTTTATTTATGAAGATACACCCGACCAGGGCAAAGCAACTGAAGATGTAAAACGGGATATGGAGAAACCATCACCGATGGACAGACTGGTTTGCGGTGATGTGGGTTTTGGTAAAACAGAGATTGCCATCCGG
>JAYTOF010000020.1:0-13364 GCA_043747955.1 Chitinophagaceae bacterium | reverse complement strand
CAATTGAATCCGGATCTGCAGGGCATATTTTTCTTCGTATTCAAGCAAGAGTCTTTGTACAAAGCTGTAGTTTGTAATGGTGCCTTTTGAAATCCTTTTACCTGAATCTGTTAACCTTCTGCCATTGACAGCAGATTTAATGAATTGACTGAAACGCTCAATGAGGATGAGCTGGGGTGTTTTTTTTCATAATGTTTGATTTAATTTTTAAAGGAAGATTTAACCCTGATCAACAAATAAAAACTAAATATTAAATGAACAGTTTTTTTCTTTAAATATCAGAAATGATTTTAAAAGCCCCTTGCGGGAGCTCGCTGACTTGCTTCCTCCAACAGTCAATGGCGGCTCGCTGTCCTGGCTGAAGTGTTGAAAGAATTCAACACTGCTTTACTTCTTTTGGCTGAAGGCTCTTTTACCGTATTGTATTTACAGAAGAATAATATTTCCAGAAAAAGAAATGCAAAGTAAATAGCCGGCTGGCATAGCCCAACTAAATAGCTTTGACAAAAGATTCCGTAATAAACACAAAGCCTGCCCACAAAGCAATCCTTTATTTCGTTGCTTTTTGGTTGTGCCGCAAAGCCGGCAAACAAAAGACTTTATTTTTGATTTGAGAATTATTTGGTTTTAGAGTATTTATTAGATAAACTGTTTGTAAACATTGCTATTTGTTCTTCTTCATCTATTTTTAGACCCTTGATGCATCGTAAGAGAATTATTTATTTGACTTATCATAGCTATAGAAATTCTGGTCGTTTTTTTCTTTTATTAAAATATTACTAATACTTTCAGCAGTAAGATTACCTTCTATGTCATGTACTTTTACAAATTATACTGATGAGGCTTAAATTTTTTTATCCTAATTCATCCATCAATTACTGCTTTATATGAATATTCTGATCCAGATCTCGTTTCAAAAGTTCACAAGGTTAATAGTATTATGTTCTCCAAATAAAAAAGCCGATCATAAAGATCGGCTGTAATCGTACTCGGGATGGGAGTTGAACCCACACTTGCATTACTGCAAACAGGATTTTAAGTCCTGCGTGTCTACCAATTCCACCACCCGAGTGTGGTGGTGAAAAAAAATCCCGACAAGTCGGGATAAGTTGTAGAGCGGAAGACCGGGCTCGAACCGGCCACCCCGACCTTGGCAAGGTCGTGCTCTACCAAATGAGCTACTTCCGCTTTTTTATTAAAGAACTAATATTTTTTTTCTCACTCCGACCTTGGCCCCGCAAACAGCGGGATGCTCTACCAAATGCGCTACTTCCGCCTGTTTATTTAAGAACGAATATTTTTTTTCTCACCCCGACCTTGGTCCCGCAAACGACGGGATGCTCTACCATCCCGATAGCTATCGAGACAGCTACTTCCACTTTACTGTTAAGAACTTACTGACTTTTTGTAGCACCCATACAAACGGATTCATACGGGCCGGCAAAAATAAGCGTTGTGCTATTACTATAAAAATTTTATTTGTAAGTTGGATTGTACATGGTATTGGTTGGTACATCCACTTTTGGTTTTCCCTTATACCGGTGCGTATATAAATTATAGCAACCTCCAAAAACAAAAGCCAACACTAAAAATACCTGGCAAAACCAGATAAAACGGGACGTAGATACCCAGTTATGGGTAAAATCCTTATGTTTATTGTCTATTACTTCCTGGTTCATTTTATTATAATTTGCTATGCAAAAATAAGGCCTATGCCCCAAAAAAAATTATTTGTTACCAACAATTTCTAAAAAGGTTTTTTTCTTTTGTACAAAATAAGCCCAAACAACGGATCCATTGTACCATCCGCCTAGCTTTCCGTCTTTTTTTACCGGGAAAACAGATTTTTTTCGATACCATAACAACCAGCCTATAAAATCCCTGTGCGCTTTAAATATGGCAATAAAATACCCGCCATCACCACTCATTAAACCACGCCAGGCTGATAAAGCATCCAATATCATCCGGACAGGAATTTTCCAAAATGCTGTACCAACAGGACTGTTTTTTGAAAGCATGATCAGATTATTTCGAAAATTGAGGAAAGTTTTTAGGCTGTTTCCCCGGGGCAATGTACCACCGCCAACATGATATACAACCGAAGAAGGTTGTACAATAACTTTATACCCGGCTAACTGAATACGCCAGCAAAGATCTATCTCTTCCTGGTGTGCAAAAACGAATTCGTCTAATCCTCCCATTTCATGATATACTTTAGCCCTTACAAACAAAGCAGCACCACTTGCCCAAAAGCATTGTTGAACCGTATCATATTGCCCTGTATCCATTTCGCAAATATCAAATACCCTTCCCCTCATAAATGGATAACCAAATTTATCCAGCCAGCCACCGCTTGCACCAGCATATTCAAATTTATTTTTATTATCGTATGCTAATATTTTAGGTTGACAGGCTGCAATAGAAATATCTGATTCCATTAATTCAATTACCGGGCCTATCCAGTTGGATGTAACTTCCACATCGCTGTTCAACAGAACATAATAATCGGCCTGTACCTGTTTTAAGGCAGTATTGTAACCTTTTGCAAAACCTTCATTACTTTTATTTTGAATGATCTGTACCTGTGGGTATTGTTGTTGCAAAAAAATAACTGAATCATCCGTTGATGCATTATCTGCAACAATTATTTTTTTATTGGGATAGGCAGATGTGGTTACCGAAGGCAGGAATTTTTCTAAAAATTGTTTGCCGTTCCAGTTTAAAATAACAATGGCTACTAATGGTTGTATCATTTTTATCAGCTACAAATATGCAATACACAAACATACTCATAACTTATAACTTATAACTCTTAACTTATTTCTTATTTTTACTGAATGTTCACTTCTTTATTTAACTGGCGTACTGTTTTAGCAATTGTTGCAATAGCTATTGTAACGGGTACCATATTTTATTCCAATCACCTGGCTAAAAAAATTGCTGCAGAAGAAAAGATAAAAATTGAACAGTGGGTTGAAGCAACCAGGGATATTGCAAATTCCGGTGCCACTCAATCAAATCTGGTGAGTATGGTTTTTACAGAGAACAGCAAGGATATTCCCATGATACTCGTTACAGAAAAAGATAGTATCATGGATCATCGTAACCTGGATTCAGTAAGAATTGCGGAAGATAAATCTTATCTAACTGATAAGCTCAGCGAATTTAAAAAGCTAAATGAAGCTATAGTCTGGAAAAACCCTTTTGATTCTCTTCAGACCAACCGTGTTTTTTATGGCGAATCTACTTTATTAAAACAGGTACGTTACTACCCGATTATTCAGTTATTTATAGTTGCCTTGTTTATCCTCATTACTTTAATAGCAATCTCTACCAGGAATAAATCAACCCAAAATCAGGTATGGGCGGGCATGGCAAAAGAAACGGCTCATCAATTGGGCACGCCCCTTACTTCTTTACAGGGATGGGTGGAGATCTTGAGGGGAATGCCGGGAATGGAAAAGATCGTACCCGAAATGATTAAGGATGTAGACCGTTTAAAACTGGTAAGCGACCGCTTTGGGAAAATAGGCAGCACACCACAACTGGAAGAAAATAATATTATTGCCCAGGTAGCAAATATGGTCAGCTATATAAAACGAAGATCTCCGGATAAAGTGAGTTTCGAGATCAACAGTAATGGCGAAAACGAAATAAAGGCAATGACCAATGGCCATTTATTTGACTGGGTGATCGAGAATTTATTAAAAAATGGTTTGGATGCTATGGAAGGGAAAGGCAATTTAACGGTCAACATAAAAAATGAACCTGCCCAGGTTATTATAGATATTTCGGATACCGGAAAAGGAATCAGCAAACAAAATATAGCTA
Organism: Chitinophagaceae bacterium; assembly: GCA_043747955.1. Lineage (GTDB taxonomy): Bacteria > Bacteroidota > Bacteroidia > Chitinophagales > Chitinophagaceae > Ferruginibacter. Next base: position 9,533 of record JAYTOF010000020.1, on the reverse strand, counting down.
AAGTCTTTAAACCGGGCTTCACTACTAAAAAACGTGGCTGGGGGCTGGGTTTAACTTTATGCAAACGCATTATTGAACAGTATCATAAAGGAGAATTATTTGTAAAACATTCTGAATTGGGAAAAGGCACTACGTTTAGGATCGTGTTGAGAAAATAATCTTTTACATTTGCAAACTTAAAGCCCGGGTGGCGAACCTGCCTGCCGGCAGGCAGGATTGGTAGACACACCACCTTGAGGTGAAAATAAATAGAAATAATGTTCTTTGTTTATGCCATAAAGAGTACAGTTAGAAATTATATCTAAACAGGTATGACTAACAAAGTAGATAGAAGGCTTATAGAACATAATAATAGTGAGAATAGATCAACTAAAGCTTATAAACCATTTGTGTTGATTTATACCGAAGTATTTCCAACACGAATAGAGGCAAGAGAAAAAGAAAAATATTTAAAATCAGGAATTGGAAAGGAATATCTTAAATCATTGCAATAATAAGCCCGGGTGGCGAAATTGGTAGACGCACCACCTTGAGGTGGTGGCGCTGGAAACGGCGTGCTGGTTCGAATCCAGTCTCGGGCACTAAAGCGAAGTTTTTACTTTGCTTTTTTATTTTACTGAAACCTTAACTTGAAAGAACGGTGGTGGAGCCCTAAATCATCAGGACAAGAATGGTTGACCCACCATCTTGAGGTGGTGGTCCCGTCAATGGCGAGATGCTGGTTCGAATCCAGTCTCGGGCACAAAGCTTCTCTAAATGAGAAGTTTTTATTTTTTAGCCATCAATTGTTCCAAAGCTTCCCCGCTTTCTTTTTTAATATCTTCCGGCATAACAGGGTCATTTCTTAATCCGAGATCAAGAAATTTTTTTCCTTTTTCCACATCACCTGTCTTTACATACAGCAACCCTGCAGTGCATAATAATACCGGGTTCATACTTTTTGTTATCAATGCAGCCTCTATGTAATGGAGTGCTTTTTCCATTTCATTTCTTTTATAATAAACCCGGGCCATTGTTTCATTTACATCAATATTTTTTGGCCTTCGTTTGTATTCTGCCATGGCATGTTCCAATGCTTTATCATAATTATTATTTTGAAGATATACATAGGCCTGTTCCTTATCAGAATAATGCCCTGCATTAGGATCATCGATCAACGCTTTTTTCGCTTTATTCATTTCATCAATGACTACTTTGTTAATTGCTTTTGCTTTTTCGGTTTGGCCGGCTTTTAAGTAAGCGGCAGCAAGACTTTCTTTTATTCCCAGGTCTGTAATAAAGTTTGCAGCCTGCTCATAATAATAAATAGAGCTGTCATGTTTTTTTTCATAAGAAGCTATACGGCCCAATCCTGCCAATGCATTCGCATAACCCGGCCTGGCTGCAAGCGATAAATTATATTGAAAATAAGCTTTTTCGATCTGGCCCATGCATTCATAAAGTTTACCCAATTGGGTTCTGCACCATTCCGTTGATTCCTCTGCCGGTAAACCTGATGCTACTGCCCGTTTCATAGCACTAACTGCACCCGGATAATCGCCGTAAATTTCCCGTAAATAAGCAATTCGGGAATAGGACCGCAGGTCAGGTCTTATGGAAACCATTTTATCCGCAGCCTCTATAGCGGCATCATAATTTCCCATTTCCACCTGGGCGTCAACCAGCAAGCCGTAAACAAATGCACTGTTAGAATCTATAACTAATGCTTCCTTTGCAGTAGCAAGCCCTTCCGCAAAATGATGTTGTGATAATTGCACCAGTGATCTCAACATCAATGCTTCATAATTACGAGGTTCTTTTGCAAGCAGGTTATTTACTGTTTTCAAAGCAGCTTTATCATAATAAGCAATATTACCACTGGCCCTTGCTTCCATGATATAGGCATTTGCCAATGCAAGTGCTGATCTGGTATCATTTGGGTCAGCTTTTATTTTAGCTATTAAATTATCTGTATTTTTTTTTGCCATCAGCCATTCTTCAGTTTTCAAGTTCCCCTTACGTGGCAATAAAACATATACTTCACTATTTTGAGTCTGCTGTTTACGATTATACTTTATAACAACAAAACCAGCAGCCAGGATAAAAAATGCAGGCAATATTACATTCCAATATTTTTTTTTCATTTCGGTATATTTAATTCATGTTGAATAATAAATTTATGGTAAGGGCTGGGCCGCCTGAGACTTTTATGTTAAAAGAGGTTGCTTGTTTCAGTGCATGCCATACTGCCAAGGCAACCTCTTTTATTATTTTATTAGCCTTTAACGATCTTAAGTGTTTGCTTAACAGCACCATCTTTAGAAACCTTTATAAAGTAAATACCGGCACCCAGTCCTTTAGCATTAAATTGCTCAGTATAACTGCCAGCATCCAGTCTTTTATTTACCAATACTTTTATTTCCTTCCCCTGTGCATCATACACTGTAATGTTTATTTGCGCAGGAGTTTTTAGCTGATATTGTATGGTTGTATTATCTACAAATGGGTTTGGCGATGTTTTCATAACAATCTCCGGCGCCGCTAACAATGAACCCTGGCTTTTATTGAAGTCAGGACGCCCATAATTACTCAGGGTTTCAGATTTGCCTGCAAGTGGAGGAGTACAATCGCAATTATGAGTAGCTGCCCAGGGTGTTTGTTCAAAAGGAAATGAAGTTTTAAATCCAATATCATTTGCTCCTACTCCTGAATTGTAAGTAACCACATTTAACAGTTGTGGAGTAACAGGGCTGGGGCTTGTGCCCGGAATAAAATCATCATACCACAATCCAAGTACCGACAAAACAATTCCACTCACTGCTTGTAATTCGATTCTGGTTACATCATCTTCCAATCTCCTGCCGTTGGGAAACCCATCCATATTGGGAATAAACTGGATGCTGGTACTGGTATTAAACCTTGGATCGAGTAATCCTAAAACCGCAGCCTGTAATAATCCTTCTGAACTGAAATCAGGAGAAGTACGGGAAGTAGCCGGTACGGCCATATTCAGGCGTAGCATATCACCACCATTGGGAAGAAAATTATTAATAAAAGGTTTGCCAGCTGCAAGTGGATTACCACCTTTGCCGGTTGCCAATTGGTAAGGTTTTAAATTAGGAACACCTGTATTGAAGATCGGGTAAAGATCTACTGAGCGGGGTCTATGTGGACCTGGTAATAATAAACCGCCAAAATTTTCTTCACTCAATGCGGTGCCATTTAATGCGGCACTTCCTTTTAACGGGAATAAACCATCTTGCCCGTTTCCGAATCCAAATACCCCCAGTGATTTTTTTTGGATCCTTAATGCTGATAAAGCAGGTATTGCACCGCCAAACTGAGCATCATCCATGTATAAAGCCAATTCAGGATTATAAAAATAATTACCAAATTTACTAAGCCTTGCCAGGTCCTGGTATGGTGTTAACCTGTTCCATAGATCTTTATCACCAATAGGAATAACCGCTTCATTGGTCAATGGCATTCCTAACCTGGATACCTGAATCCAGGGGCCGGAATAAGATTCTGCATCTCCGTCATTATTATAATTTTTATCATAATCGCCATTGTCACTATCAGCTACTTCATTTAACACCCTTATCTTTTGCCTGCTTGCAGAGGCCCATACACCTATCACATAATTAGGATCAAGTATATTAGCAGCCTGAATGAGTGTTTTATGATCTTTCTGTAACGTACGTACATCAACTTCCAGGGCAATGGTTGAAACATTCAGACATTTCAAACCATCTTCGGCATAGGTGGGCCCCTGGCGTGGGGCATCACCCAGGTCAAAAATTCCACCCAGGTCTACAAAAAACGGATCATCAACGGGACCGCAAAAAACCCTTTCGCCTGTATTGGCCGTTTTAATTGCGTTGGTCATCAGGGTTTCGTAATTGGGTGCATTTAAACCAACCGGTGAACTGATTGACCTGGCACCCACATTTGGCGGCGGTACAATTCCCCTGTTAATGATCTTACGGAATTTTCTTCCTCCATCGGTACTTCTTTCAAGATTATAAGTAGTTTTCAGGTTTTCTTTACCCAAACGGATATTGAAGAAGGTTGTAGGGTCCTCATTCTTTCTGTCGAAACTAAAACGGTAAATGATGTCATCGCAGTTGGTTGTTACGTCATTATCAATGTGAATTTCATAACGTACATTTTCGCTGAAATGACTGAAATTAGGCCCTCCCTGGGGTAACTGGAAAGGAATGTAATTGGCAATGATGACGATCTTGTTGGGATCAGTAGGGCTTTTAAAAGCATACACATCCGTATTGTCTGCCATCGGATCATCGGCGATCATGGGGGCCTCACGGTGGCTGGATGCCCAAACCGGGAAGGTATTTAAGATCATAGCAAACAGCATGATAGCTGCATAAATTTTTCTTTTCATACATTTTAAATTTAGAAGTGAGTGTAAATTTTCATGTATTGATTGAAACAGGTTTAAAGTGATGATCTTTTACAGGATTAGAATTGGCATGCTGAACAGTTACGTAATAAATGTTTCACATGGATTTAACTTTTTAAAAAATCTTTACCATGGGCTTTATTATTTCTCATTAAAACGGATTTTTATTAATTAATTTGTACCGGTTAATCAAACAGACAGCAGATGGCAAATGAAATTATATGTCCCAATTGCGGGCACCGGTTTGAATTAAATGAAAGCCTTAAACTAGAGGTTGAAAAAGAGCTTCGCGGCAAAATGCAGGACTGGCAAACGAAAAAAGAGGAAGAATTTGAAAAACAGAAGAAACTGTTACTGAGTGATGCTTTGAATAAAGCAGGCCAGGAAACAGCAGCAAAAATGAGATCACTGGAAGAAGATGCAAAAATAAAAACACGGCAACTGCAGGATCTGCAAAAAAAAGAACTGGATTTACTGAGGGAAAAAAGTACTTTGGAAGAGAAGCAAAAGAACCTGGAAGTTGAAATAGAAAAAAGATTTTTAGAAAAAAGAAAAGAAATAGAAGACAGCACCATAAAAAGAGAACAGGAATTATTTGACCTGAAGACCAAAGAATATAAATTGCAGATGGAACAGCAGCAAAAACTAATTGAAGAACTAAGACGTAAGAATGAACAGGGCAGTATGCAGTTACAGGGCGAAAGCCAGGAGATTTTACTGGAAGAAATATTAAAAGAAAATTTTCCTTTTGATATTATTGAAGAGGTTGGCAAAGGTGTGGAAGGAGCAGATTGTATGCAGATAATACGCAACAGTGCCGGCACCCTTTGTGGCAAAATCATTTACGAAAGTAAGCGCACCAAGGCCTGGAGTAATAACTGGCTAGATAAATTAAAAAATGATAAGCGTAACCGGGGGGCTGATGCTGCGATCCTGGTAACACAGGCATTACCAAAAGATATGGACCGGTTTGGTGAGAAAGACGGTATCTGGCTTTGTAATTTTGCCGAAGTAAACAGTGTTGCCCATTTACTCCGCAATGGCATTATTAAAGTTTATGAGGCACAAAAAGCACAGGAAGGCAAGGGCGATAAAATGCAGATGCTCTATGATTATCTTACAGGCATAGAGTTTAGGGGGCAGGTAGAAGCCATTACGGAAGGCTTTATAGCCATGAAACAGGGCATTACAAAAGAACGGATTCAAATGGAGAAGATCTGGAAAGAGCGGGAGAAGCAACTGGAAAAAGTTTTAATAAGCACCAGTGGTATGTATGGCTCGGTAAAAGGAATTGCGGGCGCATCAATTGGTGATATTCCGTTGCTGGATGGAACCGATGTTGAAGAAACAGATCAATGACCTGTTAAAACCCAGGTGAGAAAATTACCATTGAAGAATAAATAATGTACCGAAAGTTCGGTTTTGTTTTTAAAAATACAATGTACGATCCCTTCAGTAATATCACCCGAGATACACTTTATGATGATATGTTTTTTAAAATCTACTGCCATACTGCCCCACCATTTATAAACAGATTCCTTCACACTCCAGTGCAGGGTTAAGCGTTGAAAAATATTCATTGAGCCGGGTATTTTGAGCATTTTAAATTCTTCTTCATTAGTAAATTTGTGTTGTATCTGCTCAATCTTCAGGTTTACCAGTTCCACATCAACTCCTACCCTGAATGTTTTACTGACGATCACTGCTGCATAATCACCACAATGAGAAATAGAGAAATGATAAGGTTCATTCTCCAAAAAAGGTTTTTTGGTATCTGCTATCTGTATCAATGCAACCGGAAAATCCGGATACAGTTCTTTCAATAATATCCGCCCGGCAAGGTGCTGCAACCGTTTATGCCAGTGTTTTATCTCCCTATGTAATGGCACGGATGCCAGAAAAAAATCTTCGCTCTCAGTAATATGCCAAACAGCGATCTTGGTGCTGGCGTTAATATTTTGTTGATAAACCAGGGGCATTAAAACAATTTTAGATTTTAGATTGCAGGGTATTGAATTTATGGATACAAATTAACGAATTAACCCATTAATATGATCTTAAGCGACACCCGGATCTTAGAAGAAATTGGAAAAGGAACTATTAAAATTGAACCCTACGACAGGGAATGCCTGGGCAGTAACAGCTATGATGTACATCTGGGTAAATACCTTGCCCGTTATGTAAATAAGGAACTCGATTCAAAAAAACATAATACCATTGAACATTTTGAAATACCCGAAGATGGAATTGTTTTACATCCGCAGGAATTTTATTTAGGAGTTACAGAAGAATATACTGAAACACATGCCCATGTACCTTTTTTAGAAGGCAAATCCAGTACCGGCCGTTTGGGTATTGATATACATGCCACAGCCGGAAAAGGTGATGTTGGCTTCTGCGGTAACTGGACGTTGGAGATATCTGTTAAACAACCCGTACGTGTTTATGCAGGTATGCCCATTGGCCAGCTGATCTATTTTCCGGTAGACGGGGAAATTGAAGTAAAATACAACCAGAAGAAAAATGCAAAATACAGTGGCCAGCATAATAAGCCCGTTGAAAGTATGATGTGGAAGAATAACTTTTAACCTGTTTCAATAATACAGCCTGATCCGTAATTTTAATTCAATTTCCAGATCGAAAAATTTAAAACAGCTGCAAAACTTACCCAACAAATATAGGGCACCAGCAACCAGGCTGCCGGTGATGAAATTTTACCAAACCATATAATGGTTAATAATATCATTACCCACATCAGTATGATCTCTGCAAAAGCCCAGCCCGGCTGTTGTAATTTAAAAAAAATAAAAGACCAGAAAAAATTTAATGCTAACTGAATTACAAATAATGTGACCGCCGTTTGTTTCAGTATTTTATCTGTTTCTGATTTCCAGATGATAAAAAGTGCAATGCCCATCAGGATATAGAGCATTGTCCATACCGGGGCAAAAATCCAGTTGGGGGGATTAAACCAGGGCTTGTTGGCAATGGCATACCATCCGGTAACGCCTGAAGATGTAAACATTCCGGCAATGGCTCCTACCAAAACCGGAAGTAATATTGAAATGAATAGTTTCATATATAAATAACAATCATTGAAAAAAATTGTTTGTGGTTTAAGTTGTTTTATTCTCCTTCAGATCTCTCCATATTTTTTATACCATGCAATAATAAATCCGGTTACTTCATCGTAGCTTAAAATGCCCTGTGGTTGCTGGTTGCCTTCCAAATACTTGCCGTATATCCACCTGAATACGGGCTCAATTGGGTTTCTGTATTTTTTATTAAATGCTTTCCATTCTTTCAGATCGGCTTTCACTGCAGGTATAAGTTGTTTACCCAATGCTTTTGCTGCAACTGAGTCGCTCATAAAAAGATTGCGGTTGCAGTACATAAACAGATCCAGGTAAACCGAATATAGCAATAAAGTATCACGCGATGCTGAAACAGCCAGGTATCCTACAAAATTGGCTTCCATTTCTTTGGCATAACCCAACTGATGTGCAACTTCATGACTTGTTGTAAATGGTTGTAAAAATTTGGGTACCAGTGTATTTACCTGTGCCTCGCCGGTAAATGGGATATAATAACCGGTAAAGCCCATATAATTACCCAACCAGCTCCAAACAGAAGGCTTTAAAGAAACCGGATGATAATGTAAAAACGGATAAACAGATTCCGCTTTCTGATAAGCTTCCTGCACCAGTGAAAATAACTGACTGTTAGATGGATATTGAATATTCCTTTTTACAAGAGATTGTTTTGCAGCATTTGTTTTCTCAATCAACAACTCATTAATCATTCTCAGATCTGCCAGTTCATATTTTTCAATTTTCAATTGTAATTGGTCTGTAATACCAATACGGTTATAATTAATGCCCCAGAAAGCATTAAAAAGTATATAGGTGATCAATACAATATGGAAAGTTTTCAAGGCAGCTTTTGAAAAACCCTGCCTCGTCACCTGCTTTTTAAATAAAGCTTTTATACCTTTTACAATTTTCCATATCAGCCAAATACTGATCAACCCATATAAAACATCGCCAAGGCTGAAAGGAAGCCAGCCAAATAAATAACGCAAAAAGCGCCCGATTGCGGGGTAAATTCCGGTAGCATACTGATTTTCCACACGTGAGGAATCATTTGAATAAATATGTATAAATAAAGCTATTGCTGCTAAAACAGGTGTAACTAACTGCGATTTTCTAAGTTTCATATCAACCCTAAAAGTAATCAATAGCGATAATGGAGATAAAATCTATTTTTGAACCTGAAAATTGCAAATATTACCATACCTTTGCCGTCCTTTAAACCATACGTAATGGCGAGTAAACGGACATTTGAGATAGCATTTGTAGGGTTAAAGCAGGGCATTCATGAATTTAATTACGTTGTGGATGACAAGTTCTTTGTTGAAAAAGGCAAACCTGATTTTACCAACTGCCAGGCTAACATAAAGCTACTGTTTGATAAAAAAAGCAGTTTTATGCTGCTGAAGTTTGAGATCGGCGGTAAAGCAGATATTAACTGTGACCGATGTGGAAACCCACTGGCAATGGATATATGGGATGAGTTTAACATGTTGGTTAAACTGGTAGAAAACCCTGAAGAAATGAATGCTCAGGAAGAAGACCCGGATGTGTATTATATTTCCAGAAATGAGAGCCATTTGGATGTTGGCAACTGGATCTATGAATTTGTGCTCCTGAGTTTTCCGTTGCAGAAAATGTGCAGTGATGAAGAGATGGGCGGCCTCCAATGCAACAAAGAAGTGCTGGAGAAGCTGAAAACAATGGAAGTAAAGGAAGAACTAACCAATGCCACCCAGATCTGGAAAGGTCTCGAGCAGTTTAAAAAGACAAAAAAGGAAAAAAGCAAGAAATAACCAATACTTAAAAATTAAAAACAAGCGATATGCCAAATCCAAAAAGGCGCCACTCACAACAACGCAGTGCAAAAAGAAGAACTCATTATAAAGCGAGTGAAGCAACTTTGAGTGTTGATAAAACAACTGGCGAAACCCATGTACGTCATCGTGCCCATGTTAGCGAAGGAAAATTATTCTACAAAGGAAAATTAGTAGCAGAGAAAGCTCCGCTGAAAGCATAATATTTTTCAAAGTATCAATTCT
>JAYTOF010000019.1:0-22087 GCA_043747955.1 Chitinophagaceae bacterium | reverse complement strand
AGGGCTTTAAGCAGTATAAAGATCATCACCCTGGTAAGCTTACTTCCCCTCCGGTTTAAAAATAAATAATCTTCCTGCCCCGACTTTATTTTCAGGTGAACCCTTATTTCATTTTTATAAATATTGATGAACTTTATGGCTTCACTGCCGATAGGTACCAATCTTTCTTTATCTCCTTTACCTATTACCCTTATAAAACCAATATCCAGGAACAAACAACTGATACGGAGATTCACCAACTCTGTAACCCTTAAACCACAACTGTATAATGTTTCAAGGATTGCTTTGTTTCTGCCCCCTTCCGGTTTACTAAGATCAATTTCGCCAATAATGCTTTCTATCTCATCTAAACTTAAAGTGTCGGGTAATATTCTTTTTTGTTTGGGTGTTTCCAGCAGTGCAGTTGGGTTTGCAGTTACTATCTGTTCAATAATGCAGTACGTGTAAAAACTCCGTAGCCCCGAAATGATCCTCGCCTGTGAAGTAACTGTCATACCCAGTTCAGTGATCCATTGCACAAATTTTTCAAGATCCTTTAAGGTAACGTCATTTGGGGAGCAATTTTTTTTAGCGGACTGCAGAAAATCGGTGAACTTATCCATATCACGTAAGTAAGCCTCAACAGAATTTGAGGCCAATGATTTTTCCAGCTGAAGCCAGGCTTTAAATCCTTTTTTATAAGGTTCCCACATAATGATATGAGTGGTTTACAAATTAAGATTGTTAATTAAAGTCAATTATACACTATTTTCGCTGCTTAAATTTCGGTAATAGTTATTAAAACACAATATGGAGGCAGTTAATTTTCGTTCGTTCAGGCAAAAAGTAAGGTATAATAAAAAACGATTAAAGGGGTTTCTTACCAAACTGGAAAAAAATACACCAGCTGGTTTGGATAAATTAGCTGCAACTCTTGAACCTGAAATTTGGAAAGAGGTTGATTGCCTTTCCTGTGCCAATTGTTGCAAAAAAATGACACCCACTTATACCAAAACAGACATAAAAAGAATTGCAGCACATTTTAATGTAACGCCCGGGCAGTTCAGTGATAAATGGCTGATCTATGATAAGAAAGATAAAGATTGGCAAAACAAAAAACAACCCTGCCAGTTTTTGAACCAGAAGGATAATAAATGTTCTATTTACTCAATACGCCCGGTTGATTGTTCAGGCTTTCCACATTTACATAAAAAGAAGATGGTTGACTATCTGCATGTGCATAAACAGAATATTGAATATTGCCCGGCTACTTACAAGTTGGTTGAGAAGATGCAGGAACATTTAAATAATGGGCAATAGCCTGTAAAAATGGGCAAAAAGCTTTAAGCAATATCTGACATCCGGTATCCGGTATCAGTATCCTAAATCCGGTATCCCGCATCCGCATCGCTTTATAAATACACATCTTCAATCAAAAAATACGCTGCAGGTTTATCTTTTAAGATCGTAATAGACAGAATATCGAACTGAACCCTTTTCCATTGTGGCTGTTGGTACAAAAATTCTTCAGCAGCATGTAAGAGGTTTTGAATTTTCTTTCTGTCTACATTGTCTTCGGGGTGCCCGAATTTTTTTGATCGCCTGGTTTTAACTTCTATAAAATGGAGAATGGTATCTTTTTCAGCAATAACATCAACTTCCAAACGGGCGTGTCGCCAGTTTTGATGAAGGATATGGTACCCATTGGCAGACAGGTACTGAACAGCCATATGCTCCCCCAAATTACCTGTTAGGTTGTGTTGTGCCATATATCAAAGATATTGAATAAGGTAATTAACAGTATGAGGACAAAAGTTCTATTAAATTCCGACAAAAAAAATATTATTGCTTATTTTTGTGCAAAGCATAAATAAAATGAACAAGCAAAGTACTTTAACAGCAATTATAGCGGTAACATTAATTATAGCGGCAGCTTTGTCCAGGGTATTCCTGTATCCTGATAATTTCAGTCCTATAATAGGTATGGCCATTTTTTCCGGCGCAGTTATCAAGGACAGAAGGTTTGCTTTTGCTTTACCCTTGCTGGCCATGTTCCTTTCAGATATTTTGTTTGAAGTATTTAATATTGCTCCGGGTTTTTGGGGCTGGGGTCAGTTGGTTGGTTATGGTATACTTGCTTTTATTACGATCCTTGCTTTCAGCCTCAAAAAAATAAATGTATTTTCAATTGCTGGTTATTCAATTGGAGCGTCTTTACTATTTTTCCTTTTATCTAACTCTGCATTCTTTGTTTTTGATAATCCTATTTATCATGTATATACCCAAAATTTCAGTGGCTATATGGCAAGCCTTGCCGGCGGGTTACCATTTTTAAAAACCGGTATCATAGCTGATCTTTTGTATAGCGGTGTTTTGTTTGGAACTTATTTCCTCTTTAAAAATTATGCTATAAAGAAAGTCATTGCCTGATTTAACCGCACCGAACAGGAGAAATACAGATAAACGCATTGTGTCATTAAAACAAGGCGAAAATTCAGGTAACTCTTTTTCTCAGCATTGAAAAAATAATAGTCGATTCTCATTGATGAACATTATCAGGTATCCTGGTTTTCCTCGTACCATTCATCAACTGCTAAATGTTTTCCATCTGCTGCTGCAGTGGCCAGTTCATCACAACGGTTATTAAAGGAATTATCAGCATGGCCCTTTACCCATTTTAATTTAACCTGTATTTTTTCTGAAAGATGATAATACCGGGTCCAGAGATCTTTATTTTTTTTGCCACCTTTAAAATTAGTTTTTATCCAGGTTTTTAGCCAGCCCTCTTCAATGGCCCTAACCACATATTGACTGTCGGAGTATACAAGTACCGGCATCTCTCTTTTGGTGATCGCTTCCAGTGCGGTAATAACCGCTAACAATTCCATCCGGTTATTGGTAGTATGCCTGAATCCTTTTGAAATTTCTTTGCGGTGATGATTCCAGATCAGGATAACGCCAAAACCACCGGGGCCGGGGTTTCCACGTGAAGAGCCATCTGTGTAGATTGTTATTTTGTTCAATTGGTATGGTTATTCCGGTGCTAAGTTAACTTTACCGGCAATGGTGAAAAAATAATTTTGCCTGGCAGAATTCCGTCAGTCAAAGCCTGCCTGCGGACAGGTATAAAACTTGAATTTGTACTGCCGGCGATCGTGATTCTGTAAAACGCTCCTGATAATTATCGGGGCACAATACCCAATGTCATCAGCAGTTTTTCTTCATTGCATCGAAACTCTTATTATTTAGAATGGTATCTTTTTACAATTCCCTGATCCAGATATTGCGATAACTTACCGGGCAATTGTGGTCTTGTAATACTAAATATTCTTTGTCATTATGTTTTTTGTAATACGGCTGTCCAATGTAAACTGTTTCCCCTTTTACTTCCACATTGTTTTGAATGAGCACTCCATTTTGAAACACAATAAACCGGGCAGGGGATACAATATTACTATCTGTATCGAATTTAGGAGAGGTGAAAATGATATCGTAAGACTGCCATTCGCCCGGGGGTCTGCAAACATTTACGAGTGGAATGTATTGCTTATAGATGCTTCCTGCCTGGCCATTACTATAGGTTCTGTTATTATAACTATCCAACACCTGCACTTCATATCGCCCCATAAAAAAAATACCGCTGTTTCCCCGGTTTTGCCCGCTATCAGTGATTTGTGGAGCTGTCTTCCATTCAACATGCAACTGACAACTGCCAAATGCCTGCCTGGTTTGAATATTTCCGGCCCCCTTCTCAGCGGTCATCACAGCATTCTCTATTCTCCATTTAGAAAAATTAAGTTTGCCATCTGTCCAGTTGGAAAGGTCTTTCCCATTAAATAAAATGATAGCATCAGTTGGAGGGTCTTGTGAAGTTGTACCCGGAGTGATCACTTTTGGTACGGGTTCCCATACTTCGGTGGCTTTAGGATTATCTTTCTGCGCATAAGTATGTATAGAAAGAAATAAAGTTAGTGAATGAAGAATGAATATTTTTTTCATTGTATGGTTAGTTTAAAAATTGCATTTGAATAATTTGATCGGAGCGGTTAAAATGAGGGACAAGTGAAATTATTATTTCTTCAACATCGTTAAGGACTACACCTGTAAAACACCGGTTTTAAATTCCGCAATATCAGGATTTTGGTCAGCTGCGGCAATCCCTTCGGAGATCATTTTCCGGGTATCGGCAGGATCAATGATGGCATCTACCCAAAGCCTGGCACCTGCATAGTATGGCGTTGTTTGTGAATCATAACGTGCTATCAACTCATTCAATAAATTCTGTTCATCTTCAGGCGTAATAACTTCTCCTTTCTTTTTTAAAGTAGCCACCTGTATCTGCAGCATGGTCTTGGCAGCCTGTTCGCCACCCATCACGGCAATCTTTGCAGTGGGCCATGCATAAATAAAACGGGGGTCGTACGCTTTACCGCACATAGCATAATTTCCTGCACCATAGGAGTTGCCAACAATGATAGTGATCTTAGGTACAACTGAATTAGCTACGGCATTTACTAATTTGGCGCCGTCTTTAATAATGCCACTGTGTTCACTCCGGCTGCCCACCATAAAACCTGTAACATCCTGTAAAAAAACCAGCGGTATTCTTTTTTGATTACAGTTCATAATAAAACGGGCAGCTTTATCGGCACTGTCGTTATAAATTACACCACCCAACTGCATTTCGCCCTTTTTATTTTTTACGATCAGCCGCTGGTTGGCAACTATGCCAACGGCCCATCCATCTATACGGGCATAACCACATAAAATGGTTTTACCGTAATCTTCTTTAAAGGGATCAAAACTTCCTTCATCGGCAATACAGTTGATCAGGTCTGCCATATCATACGGTTTACTGTTGCCTGCACTCATGATGCCATAAACTTCACCTTTGTTTTTTAAGGGGGGTTTGGATATGATCCTGTTGAAGCCGGCCTTTTTATGATGACCCAGTTTGTTCATGATCTTTTTCACCTGGTCAAGGCAGGCTTCTTCAGTTTTAAATTTATAATCAGATATCCCACTGATGGAATTATGGGTGTCAGCGCCACCCAGCGTTTCACTATCAATATCTTCACCAATAGCCGCTTTTACCAGGTAGGGCCCCGCTAAATAAATAGAACCGTTTCCTTCCACCATCAATGTCTCATCGCTCATGATGGGGAGGTAAGCGCCGCCGGCAACGCAGGCACCCAGTACTGCAGCAATTTGTGTAATGCCCATGGCACTCATCTTTGCATTGTTGCGGAAGATGCGGCCAAAATGTTCTTTATCCGGAAAAATCTCATCCTGCATCGGAAGAAAAACACCGGCACTGTCCACGAGGTAAATAATGGGTAAATTATTTTCCATGGCAATTTCCTGCATCCTTAAATTCTTTTTGCCAGTAATGGGAAACCAGGCACCTGCTTTTACAGTTTGATCATTTGCCACAATAACACATTGCCTGCCACTTATATAACCAATTCCGCTTACAGTGCCACCTGCCGGGCAACCGCCTTCTTCGGGATACATATCAAAGCCGGCAAAAGCACCTATTTCAATAAAGGCAGTACCCTCATCGCATAAATAACTGATACGCTGCCTTGCAGTTAACTTATTCCGTTCCTTTTGCTTTGCTGCCTGTTCTTTTCCACCGCCATCATAAATCTTTTCCAAATGCTGCTTTACACGGCTCCAGGCCAGTTTCATTTCATCTTCATTTTTATTGAATTCTATATCCATAATTTTTTTTCCACAAAAGCGCCGGGGCGCTAAGCATATTTTTTTATATGAAGTGTTATCTTTATTTTTTAACTAATTTTATCCTTAACTTTTCATCCGCAGGCGAAAAGGTACAAATTTAATTTTTTGCACCTTACCGTATCCGCGGTTTTAACTGCAAAAATATGGCTAATGAAATTAACCGCATATTAAAACTATTTGCCGGTCTCCAGCATGGGGATTGCTGGATAGGTAACAATTTCAAAGAACTATTGCATGGTATAGATTCCCAAATGGCCATTGAAACCATTTCCGGTAATTCAAACAGCATCTGGCAACTGGTTGCACATATTACCTACTGGCGCACATTGGTTGTAAACCGGCTTACCGGAAGCAATAACCCTCCGCCTTTTTTAGATTTTCTTTTACCTGATGAACCCGGTGAAGAAAGCTGGAGGCAGGCCCTGCATGATTTTGAAGCCGCTTATCATTTGCTGCGAAATGCCATTCATCACTTTAATGAAGATAACCTCGATAAACCCTCTCCTAAAAAAGAACAAACCTATTACGAACTCATCATGGGATGCCTGCAACATGATGCCTATCATTTGGGACAGATGATGTTGTTGAAGAAAGCCGGTTAAAATTTAAAGGCTGAATACAGTGTAAACCTCAGCAATATTAAATCCGTTTTGTATTACCTGTTGGTACCGGTTACTCATCTTATCGATGACCGGGTTGGTATGATTAAAATGAATGAAATAGATCTTCTTTTTTTCAGCAGCAGGAAGGTCTTTAAACAGGTTCATACTTTCAATGATAAAAGGATGGGGGATGGTTGAAATATCCCTGTTATTAATTTCTGCTGCATCATAAAAAGTACCGTCAATAAAAACATAATCCACTTTTGCTATTTCATCAATAATAGCAGCGGTCCATTTTTCCCATTTATCTATATCCGGAATAAACAAAGCTTTTTTATGGGGGCCGGTGATACGGTAGCCAACGGTTTCAGAAAATTCATCCCGGTGCGGCACTGTAAAAGGAATGATCTTCAGTCCGGGCGTAAGATCGATCTCTTTTTGATCATTCATTTCCTGAACAGCTATATTTTTATTTTTAACCAACTGGCTCCAAGGCCCGTTTTGTTCTAGAAAGGTTTTCATGCGGGGCATGGCATAAACCGTAATGCTGTCAGCATTCAAAGCTTCTTTACCCAGGTACATCAGGCCGCTATAATGCCCGATATGAGCGTGGGTTAAAAAAATACCGTCGGGTAATTCTTTATTACTGAAAGAAGAATATGCCTTCAAATCCTTTGCCTGCAGCATAAGATCCGGCGTTGCTTCAATAATATAATTTTTGTTATTAGCCGGATCAACGAGGCCAAGTGAAACAACCCTTCTGTTTTTAACGGGATGCAGCAATAATTCTTTACAACAGTCTTTTGTACAGCCAATTTGAGGTGAACCTGCATCCTGGATCGTACCCAAAATGATCAGCGATGTTTCCGTAACAGGTTTAACGTGATCTGTATTTGTAGCCTCATTTTTATGATCAGTATTTCCGGTGCAGGAATATATTGCGATTAACAGTAACAGGTATTTAAGTTGCTTCATCATTATTTTTTCATACAGAAGTTAAAATATAAAATTAAAATGTGCAGGGAGTATTTTGATGATCAGTTCATCACGCTCCAGGTATTCACCATCCAGGTGCAACTGAATGGGCTCATCACTTTTAACAGTTATCTGCTGCGTATTGTAATAATCAATAAAAGGCAGATCAAGGTGTTTCCCTTTTTCAATAACAGGCAGGTAACGCAGCCTTTTAAAGGGCGATAGCGGCTTAACCAGGTTGGCATCAAATAAACCATCATCGGGTTTTGCCAGGGGAGCCACATAAAAACCACCACCATATCGGGTTCCATTGGCAATACTGATCATCAGGAATTTACCGGTAACTGTTTTTTCTGCTGATGTAATGGTATAGAATCGTTCCTTATAGAAAAAAATATGTTTTAAAATAGAGATCATGAATGAAGTTTTGCCTCCCCATTTGTTTACACCCTGCAGGCTTTTTGCAACGGCACCTTCAAAGCCTATGCCCACACCATTTAAAAAATACCGTTCATTGCATTTGCCGGCATCAATAGGTTTGGGAGATGCCTGTAAAACTTTTGTGATCTGTTCTTCAACGGTTATTTTGCCATACAGCAATGCATAAAAATCATTACCGGTGCCGCCGTTAAAAATACAGAGAGGTATTTTTATACCGTTAAACCGGTTAACAAAATAATTAACTGTGCCATCACCGCCGGTAATCCAAACCTGGTCGAAATGATACATTCGGTTATCCCACTCTTTTTCTGTAAAGATCTGCGAAGTTATTTTTCTTTGATGCAGCAGGTTTTGGAGCCTGGCGGCCAGCTTTACAGCTTTTCCATTACCGGCAAGCGTATTGGTAGCAATGGCAATCTGCATGAACAAAATTTTACCAAAGAAAGGAAGAATAGTTTATTAAAAGGCAATTGTTTGTGCAAAAGAGCCTGGTTCAATGCCATTATTTTTTGCTATCACCGGTTGCAGGCTTTGTAAAATCAAACACCCGTCAAAATAACCAACAACAGTTTAACCTGTTTAAAGATGCTGAAAATAAATGGGTAACTAAATCAATTGAAAAGTAAGCATACCTGGTTTATCAATCTTTTTTTTTACTCAGTCTTGATGTACTAGTTTCATTTTTTGTATTTTATATTTAATTGAACCCCTTTCCCCGGGCCTGATAATAATGAGTAATATACCTGCAATTATCCCCGGGCGTGTAATGATCTTCGATTTCTCTGCAACTTTTATATCTCTTTCTAAAACCAGGGTATCATAGTTGCCGGTTTGATTTTCTGCAATGCTTTTAGCAAATTTCCATGCACCATTGCGTGATTTCTCCATACTGAAGTGAACCAGGAAATCATCCACTTTCATTGTTATTTTTAAGACCCATCTTAAGGTGGGCCATATTTTAGATAGGTCATACTGTACTTCATTAACCAGCGATGCCAGTATCTCATTTATTTTATTAAAGTCGTTTTCCAGGTCATCTATGTTTTTATTTTTCGAAATTTCTGCGGCAGCAATGCCCAGGTCAAGATTGATATGGGCATTCATACCCATTAATAAATGCTGGAGAACAATGGGCCGGTATGTATTGGATAGGTTAAAAGCCCGCTCCCATGATCTGGATATCGGTTCCTTCTTTTTAAAGGCAAAGTAAGCATCCAAGTACCGGTTGGCAAATACCACAACCAGTTTTTCCATCCGGGGACCATCCTCAAAAAAATTATTTTCAATACCACTTTTTACTTTAGCAGTTACTTTCCGGTAAAGGGCGGCAAAGTATCCGGAGGTATCATAATTATGTTCTGCCTCATGAATAATATTTCCCAAAGCTGCAATGACTTCATCAATAGATTTGAACTGTGACATGTGAATGTATTATTTTATCCCTGCCGGCTATTATTTATTATTAAAGGAACGAAAATTAAACTGAAAATAAAAAACTGAATACATTACGGGGAAAAGCGAAGTACTGCGGGAGATGAATATAGTCATTTAAATTTTTTCAGGTAAGTAATTTATTTACCGGTGTATAATGGCAGCTGATGTTTTTTTGAGAAAATATTTCTATTTTGGAAAAGGGTTCCTTTTATTCATATAATGGCTTAGCAGAAATGTTTTACATTTGAAAAGGAATATTTAAACAGGTAAAATGTTTACAATGACCATCCGGAAATTATTTTTGGGGTACCTGACTGTTTTACATCAGTGTAACTTTACTGGCAGAGTTTAATCTCTTTTTTGTTTTAGCATACCTGTTGTTCTTTTTTTTATTTGCATCAAACCAGCCTGCCAAAAAAAATGCAGTTAAGAGTCAGTCAAAAAATTGGCATATTCATACTATTGTTTATTAATCTCCTGTCCGATAAATAATAAGGTTTTTGTTTGCGGAATTTCAATATGAATTTCCCGCATGCCGTAATCACGGTCAAAAGGCTCTCTTACTTTCAGTCCTTGTACTTTTCCTTTGATAGAATTCCAGAGGTGGCTTATGTCAGTCACTTCCAGATAAAATTCCATTTGTTCAATGTCTTTACCAGCAGGTAAAATATGAATAGTCAGGTTGTCTTTTCCATAAATAGCATAACCCGTTGTTTCCATAACAGCAGAAAATCCTAAAACATCAATAAAGAAACGGGCAGTTTCTGCTACCTTAAATGAGGGGATCATCGGACTCAGGTATAATGCTTTGTAAATACTGTTGGATTTAGTAATTGATAAATCTCCTGATGATCATTCATCATTCATTTCTGTAACACCAGGTTTTAAAATGTATAACATAACGGAAAATGCCCCTGCAACTTTCCAATGGCCTGGAATATTGCTCATTGCGTTAAGCAAATTTAGGGTATTTACCATGATAAAGAATGAAGTAACGGAAAGAATCAATTACACATTTTGCAGGTTGGGTATTGATTTTTTCATTTTAATGTTGTTTACTATTATTTGTTCAGGTATTTATTCGGAATGTTTGACGGGGTATACTCAATATCATAAGCAGCTTTAAGCAAAAAAATAATTACTTCATAAATTTGATTTTCTTTTCGGTGAAACTGAGGCAAGAGCCCCATTACCGCATAGCTAATTGGATTAACAGCAGGAATAAAAGTTTCCCATTCGTAACCTTTTCCCCATATAAGTCCATTTACTGTAAAAGTAAGGTCAGCTGATTGGCTGATGAGATACTTCATTACATCAATGCACCGGTTTTCGTTTTGGTTTACGGTGTGAAAGATGGGTGTTTGTCCGCCAAAACCGTTTTCGTCAATTCCTGCTTTTACATTTACATCTATCCCGCGGTTTATCAAAATTTTTGCGCAGGCAAGATGGTTGTATTCTGCACAGATATGAAGTAATGACGCTTTATACAATGTTATAAAGGCACATTCGAAACTATATCTGTTGTCAATTGCTTCGGTATCTTCACTTAATTGATCATCTAATAAAGCGGCATCATCCATTAATACTGCCAACAATATTTTGTCGTCAAAATTCAAACCATAATCCACAAATGTCTTAACACATTCCTTAAATTTTGCACCACGGCAATATTCGGTTATCAGTTCATATATAAGCGGCTTATCCCTGTAATTATCGTTTGGGTTAATGCCATTTTCAAAACATTCTTTTATTCCTTCCACAGAAAGAATTTCAATATCAGTTATAATTTTTTTAAGATATTCCATCAAAACAGGTTCTATTGCCTGATTAAAATTAATGTTTTCGGATCGAATTTATGCCAAGTCAGGGATCAACAGCAGTAGCAGGGTGCCTGGTCATTTGAAAAAAAGAAACCTGTATTATACAAACAACCTGCCTGTTGGCCGTGGGGTTATCAATGTTGAGCATTTTTATGCTATTGCACTTATGAATTTTTGCATTTCCTGCATGGTCCCAACTGTAATTCTTGTCCACTTGCCTTGTTCTTCATATATTTTTGTCCCGAGTATATTATTTGTTTCTAGTTGCTGAAAAAAATCTTTTTTATAGTTTGCCAGGGAAAAATAAATAAAGTTCGAACTGGAAGGGATACAGACAAGATCAGATTTTTCAAGATGTTCAATGGTATATTTTCTTGCTTTTTCATTTAAGGAAATCGTATCAGCAACAAATTTACCGTCTTTTAAAGATGCCAATGCTGCTGCGGCAGATACAACACTGATGCTGCCATTTACCCAGGATTGTAATTCGCCAAGTTGTTCAATTGTTTTGGTATTGCCGATTGCGTAGCCAATTCTTGCACCTGCCAGACCATATATTTTTGAAAAAGTTTTTGCTACAATAAGATTTTTGTTGTCAATTGCCTGTGTACAAATAGATTGTTGATCCGTAAAGTCAATGTACGCTTCATCAACTAATACCATGGTTTTCTTTGTGGCTTCGTTTATAAATTTTATGAGTTTGTTCCTGTCGCAAATGGTTCCTGTGGGATTGTTTGGATTGCATACATAAATTAATTTTGTGTCTGGCTTAATAGCTTTAAACATTGCATCTAAATTAAGTTTCTTGTCGGCGGTTAGTGGAACTGCAATTTTTTTGAGTCCTGACCTTTGGGCTGTTTCAGTCCAGTAAGCATAACTTGGGTCTGCAATAATAAGACTGCCTTTTTTTAATGCTGAAAACCTGGCCACCAGGTCTAATATTTCTGTTGAACCTGCACCCATCAAAATATTACCGGTAGCAACATTATTTATTTTGGCAATTGTTTCAATAAGTTCAGCGGTAAGTTGCCAATTATACCTGTTGCTGATATTTATATTTTCCATCATAGCGGCTCTTGCTAAAGGAGAAGGTCCATATGGATTTTCATTTGAGCTTAACCTGATAGGTAAACCGTCAGGGCTCGGTTTAAAAATATCCTTTGCCGGTGCGGCAAAAGACTTAAGATCTGCAAGTCCGATACCTGCAACACCTAAACTAATTTGCTTTAACCAAAGTCTTCTATTCGATTCCATATTATCATTTTAATATTGTTAAGAAAATTTTTATAAAGAGTGGTCAATTGCCCTCAATCGTCCCGGGATTTGTGTACAACTGCGCAGGTAAAAAAATTCAGCACTTAATTGAAGCCAAACGAAGATACAAAAGTTGAAAATATATTCTTTAGCTCATCCGTTTACTGCCAGCTGAATTTACAGCAGGTAGTTGTACGATAGATGAGGATCCAGGATAAACTCATCTTAAAAAAATTCAGTAAAGCCGGATATAAGATTATAGCATTACCCTGTTTACTTTAGGGAGGGATTGTTATTCAGCCAAACCAGCATAGCACCATGTTTGCCGCCGGGCTGTGGTTATTCATTCATCAAGCCTTCCTCCCGTTAGCTATCTGGATCCGCAAATTCTTTCTCTGCTGTTCCGTTATTAAATTCGAACCTGCCATGCCGGCCGGTTTAGTTGTGTGCGCAATATTCAGACCCTTAACGAGCCACGGAATGCCCTGGCAGCATAATAAGAGGGAGCACTGTTGTGATACACAAAGACATGTCCGTAGCGGAAATCAGCAAAGAGGGCACCACCGGGTTTTCTGATCTCAGCAGGTGTTTTTAACCAGCTTGAAGTTTTCGTATCGAAATTCTCACCTGCCTTTTGGTGTGACTGCAACTCCCTGTATTGTTCTTCTGTTAAAAGTTCAATGCCCATGGCAGCAGCCATATCTACGGCGTTATTTTCTGGTTTATATTCTTTCCTTGATTCCTGCCCTTCACGGTCGTAACAAACACTTCTGCGGCCTGCTGGACTTTCCGCGGAGCAATCATAAAAAATGTATTCTCCTGTCTTTTTATCATGACCAACAGCGTCCGGTTCACCGCCGGTTTTTTCCATTTCATGGAGCGACCACAGTTTTTCTGCATTCGATTCCAGTTTTGATTGCAGGTTAGCCCATTCAAGGCCTTTATGGCGGTTCATATTTTTCTCAAAACGGTTTTTTAATGTTTTGAGTAGTTCTTTTCGTTGATCTGCTGACAACAGCTTTTTATTCACCACTTTCATACTGTATTATTTTAACCTGCCGGGCGGCAGGCAGGTTTTTTTAAAATGTTTTGTATTTGTTTATGTGCCATTTTGTACTGAGTGGTAGATTAGCCTTGCTCCAGATCAGCCAACAAAAAACTGAGAACATCATCGTCGCACTGCCCTATTTCCCCATTGATGTAAGCTACAGGTTTTTATTTTTTGATTTCACTATTGCCCCTGGGTATAAAGGCTAAGCACATCAGGGCTGAACCTATCGAAATTATCAATCCAATAGCCTCAAGTATAGCAGCAAATACCAATGCAACGAGTAACAATACTATAAGAAATAAGCCTGCTTTGAATTAAGCATTCCGGTCTTTGATCAATTCTTTTTAATTTGCTATTCGCTGGTTACCGTTTTTAAAAAATTCCCTTTGGCATCAACCACGGGGGGAAAGCTGCTTTTTATTGTAACCCCTGCGGCTGTTAAGGTAATTTGTCTTGTACCGGTATCGGTTAATACATCTATGGATAATGGCATGGGCAGGTTTATTGATCTTATGCTGTATTCATTATACCCCGATTGTTTAATGGTAATCTCCAGTTTTTTGGTGGTTCTTAAATAAAAATCGAAAAGTGGTTTAAGATCTTTGCCAATGGCTTTACTGAATAATTGTTCCACATCATCAGTTGTAACAAAATTGCTGTACGTGTATTGTGGATCTGTGGCTAATTTTTTCAAGGTTGGAAAAAATACTTCATCACCCAAAACATAGCGGAGCGTGTGCATAAAAAATGCACCCTTGGTATAAATATCACCCGTGTAGGTTTGTAACATATTCATTTCATCACCCTGTACCACCGCTTTTTCATTTTTAATTCTTCTTTTAAAGGAAACGATCATACTGTCATAACCCTGTTCACCGGCAGCTTCCCTGCAGAACAGGGCTTCGGCATACGTGGTAATGCCTTCCTGTATCCACATATGTGCCCAGTCTTTATTGGTTACTTTATTGGCAAACCACTCATGTGCAAATTCGTGAAAGAGGTTGGCTGAGTAATCCTGGTTGCCAACTTTTCGGGGAATGAATTTTCCTGCCCTGTCACCAAAAGTGATCATGGTCTGGTGTTCCATGCCGGAATTGGGCACCTGTGCAATGCCTATTTTTTCTTTTACCCATGGATATTCTCCAAAATATTTTTCCAGTATGTGTGTATCCCTTTCACGCAGGTCCAGTATTTCAGAGGCATAGGCTTTGTCTTCTTCCAGCACATAAAATTCCAGGGGTACTTTATTACCATCAATGGTTGTATAAGTACGTTTTACAATTGTGTATTTGCCTATATTAAAAAGGATACAATAATTGCTGATGGTATAATTTGTTTTCCAATGAAAAGTTTGCTTGTTATTATTTGTGGTTATTTTTTGCAGCAGTCCGGGCCCGGCTACTGTTAATCCTTTGGGAACCGTAATAAAAAGATCGGCACCTTCATTGGGTTCATCACCCGGATGATCTTTGCAGGGAAAATAAACCTTGGCACCCTGCAACTGGCAGTTAATGGCCACCCAGGGATTACCG
This sequence comes from Chitinophagaceae bacterium, assembly GCA_043747955.1. Lineage (GTDB taxonomy): Bacteria > Bacteroidota > Bacteroidia > Chitinophagales > Chitinophagaceae > Ferruginibacter. The sequence continues at coordinate 7,254 of JAYTOF010000019.1, read as the reverse complement.
GTGCTGTCCTGCTTCCAGCTGAAACCGCCTTGCCATGGCGGGTTTACAGCTACAGGTGGTTTGCCTCCGTATTCAATTTTAATGTTATGTTTGCCGGTTTTAAAACCGGCTGCATCAACAATGTAAACCAGGCCCCCATCCTGATAAAATATTTTACTCTTTTTATCTGTGCTGATCTTATAAACTTTAAAAAAATGCAACAGGTCAAAAAGTAGTGTATCAGTTGGGTTGGTTAAACTAAAATCAATTTCAACAGATCCTTTAATGGACTGATTGGGAATATCCACCTCGAGGCTGAGTGTATAATGCCGGATATCCATATTTGCCTGCAGGGGTTTCAGTTTTCCTCCGGAAGTAAGATAACTGATATCACGATCCTGTGCAATAACATCAATAAATGAAAATTGCAGTGTTAGTAATATAGGTACTATAAATTTCATCAATCTGTTTTTATTTTTACTAAAGAAACAAAAACTAATTTAGAAAAGGAAATTGTTAAATAATAAGTACCCGGTCAATTCTTTATTTGGGGGATCGTAACGGGGGTCTGAAACTAAGGAGGTGCTGTCAATTAAGACCGGCAGCTGTATGATTTTACTGCCGCTGACCGCAATCACAAAAATAGTTGTAAGCCTGCCTTGTTATATTTCCGGTATAAACGGAACTTGATTCAGGTTAAGGGCATAAAATGAGTGGCCCGTTTTTTTGATACTGCCTGTTCAAAGGCTAGTTTCGGGTTAATACAAGCTGCAGTCCTGTGCTTGTTACCGGCAAAGCGCCGATACCGATGCCTTTTAACGGAATTTGAATGTATGGTTCTACACGGATATTTAATTTTTTGATTAGGGAATGTTGATACCCTGCACTTATCCTGACTTCGGAAGCCCAATAGCCTTGCGTATTTTTGTATGTGCTGTTTATTTCCTGTTGTTGTCCGCTTACTACTGCCTGGTATTTATTACTTTCTTTTGTCATGATGTAAGAGGATACCCCTGCTTTGCCATACAATGTATTTTTCTTTTTAGTAAAATTATATTTTACAGCAACCGGTATTTCAATTAGGGTACTGGTTCCTTCCAGGCTGTTAACCGTCATATTGTTAGGCATGGAGCCGGTTTTAGGATTAAAATATTTGCCCTGGCTGTAATATTTTTTTTGTGAAAGCTGTACACCGGTTTCTACTGATATTTTTTTATTGATCTGTAAACCTGCAAGTATTCCGCCATTTGCCCCGGCCCTGGTCATACCTTGATTTTTAACCTGGTTAAGTTCAACGCCGGCAGTTACACCGTAATAAACAGATGGTTTATTCTTTTTCTTTTTATCGTTTTTACCAGTAGGTATTGCGGCTTCGGTTACCTGTTCATTTTTTTGTTCCGGTGTTTTGATTATTTCTTTTTTGGGTTCGGGAGTAATATTATTACTGTTTAACTCCTGTGTTGAAGTTATAGCAGCAGCGGGTTTGTTAACAGCTATTTCAACATGCTGAACCTGGTCATCCGTTGTAGTTACCTCATCAGTAACCGCAATGCCCTGCACTATTACTGTAATAAACCTTGCTTTTTGAAATGAGTTTAATTTATTTTTTTGAGCAAAGTTCTCAGTACCCGGTAAACTATTTTCTGGTTCTGTATTTATTTGATCAGCAACCGAAGGTTCTGTATTTATTTTTTGTACATTTTTGTTTTTAGGGGTATCATCAGTTTTTTGCTGAACAAGTTCACGGGAGCTTATTGTATTATTGCCGGTTTTAATTTTGATCAGATAAGTACCGGTGGTTAAGGCGGTTATCAGGAAAGCAAGCAGGATCAATGCAATTTTCCGCTTTCCTGCTGCAGCAAAAGGGTTAGCCGTTTCAGCAGTTTTTGTTTCAATAAAGGGAACCAGGTCATCAAAATTAACGGGCCTGGTTTTCAGCGGATAGTTATCTGCTGCCCTCCGTAATAATTCATCCATATGGTTTTCTAGATTCGGCATAATTCAGCGTCTTCTGTTTTTTTAATATTGTTTTGTAATAAAATCCGGGCACGTGATAAACATGATTTTGAAGTGCCTACCGGGATTTTAAGCATATCCGCAATTTCCAGGTGATTAAAACCATCAATTACATACAGGTTGAAAACAGAGCGGTATTGTGGTGCAAGTTCTTTTATCAGCACGATCAGTTCTTTATATAAAATCATTTGCTCTGCATTTTCATGATTATCCGGAATATCCCAAACCTGGTCCGGAATGCCTCCAATTTCCGGTGTCATCTTTCCCCTGCGAAGTTCATCTATGGCCGTGTTGATCATAATGCGCTTTATATAAGCCATCAGCATTTTTTCCGCATCAGCTTCAATACCGGGTTTATACTGTTCAATTTTATTAAAGAACTTTATAAAACCATCATTTACGGCATCCACCGCTTTATCATACCGGTATATATAACGGAATACCGTCTTTAAGGCAAAACCATAATACTTCTCATAGAGCATTTTTTGATATTTATGCTCTCTGGCCAAACAGCCTTTTAATATACTTGTTGTACTTTCCAAATGAATTTCAACTATTTTCTGTATTGCAAAAGGGTTAAATTAGTAAAAAACAGTGTTGATTGGTAATTTTTTTAACCCTGTACCAGTTAATCAATAAATACGGCAAAAGATGGAAAAAGGTTGCAGTAGCGGTTATTTTTATCCGAAATTACATGGCATGCTGATAATTATTGTAACCAGAGGCTATCCAGCCTGACCGCTTCTTTTAAAAGTTTTACTATTGCTTTTTCATTGATCTCATCAACAGAATTAAATATTTTATAAAATATTTGTTTGTTGCTGCCATGTGTCAGGTAATTATCAATATCAGCCAGTTTGTTGCCATACCAGAAGCCAAGCAGTACCCCTTTTTTAATTCCTCCCCTGGGTATTGCTGCAGGCCAGATTATGCAAAGCCCTTTACGGCCATAAAAAAAAGGGACATTGTAAGATATTTTTTCCTTACACCTGGGCGGCAAATGTGCCGTAATGATCTGCCTTAATACATCCACCATTATACGTTCGTGCCCCGGAATGGCATCGTATAACTGTAATACCGATCTTATTTTTATACTATTGCCTGATACCATAAATTTAACAGCTTATATAAAAAAGCAGAAAACAATGCCCGGGCATTGTAAATGGTTAACCCAGGAGGTTTGCCACTTTTAAAAGTACATGCCCAATTCCTGTTTGTGCCGGAATGATATACTCTTTAAACATCTGTTTTGTAGATTATTTTTCCAATTCATTCAGGAAGTCCGAAATTGCTTTACTATTTTCCTCCGGATTATCGTGCATGGTCATGTGGCCCGCATTTTTTATAACAACAAGCTTTGAATTTGGGGTCAGCGACTGATAATAGGTAACGGTTGCGGGCCTTGCTGCATCAAACTCCCCGGTAATGTACAGGACAGGCACTTTTATATTTTTCAGGTCAGCTGTTCGGTCGTAATTTTTTAAAGTACCTGTTGAAAAGAACTCGCTGTTACCCCACATATATTCATACACATTATTGCCTATTTGTGCAGCAGCACTGTCCAGATCAGCCGAAGGTGCAGGATTGAGGGTATAAAATTTTTTAGAATAATATTCAACGGCCGAATAAAACTTAAACGTATCCGCTATAATATTTTTCTTGCTTTGGTTCAATATGGTTTGAATACTGTCGGGTAAGGTAGCAATTAAGGTATCAGCATCTTTCACCCATAACCCCGCACTTAAACAGGGGCTGGCTAATAATATTGCTTTTATTCCTGCAGGATGCTTAAGATAATAATCAGTACCGAGCATGGTACCCCAGCTGTGTCCGTATAAATAAAATTCTTTGATCTTTAATGCCGATACCAAAGCTTTAACCTGTTCCATATAATTTTCAATCGTCATCAGTGCCGTATCTGAAATCCTGCCGGAACGGCCGCAACCCAACTGGTCAAATAATACTACTGGCCTGTCTTTGCCCAAAACCATTAATGCATTTAAATAGTAACTGGGATACCCCGGGCCCCCATGCAATAATATAATGGGTGTTTTGTTTCCTTCACCGGTAACTTTATACCAGATCTGTCCGCCTGTAACAGCAATAAAGCCTTCGCCATTTTTTATTGTTTCGGTGGTGGTACAGCCAAAAAACAGAATTACGGTAATCAGGCTGATGGCATGTATAATAATTCGGTTCATAGTTACCGGGTTTATTTTGAATATTTATTTCCATTTTATATTGCATCCAATACCGGGCTTTTGATCTTCAGGTACAGGTTTATCATTGATCATACATTCCAATGCCAGCCGGATATCTTTTCCGGTAACCGGAACCCCATTCCCCGGACGTGATTCATCCAATTGGCCGCGGTAAACCAACTCAAGGTTTTTATTATAAATAAAAAAATCGGGCGTACAGGCAGCATCAAATGCTTTTGCCACTTCCTGTGTTTCATCATACAAATATGGAAATGGATAGTTCAATTGCAAAGCCATTGCTTTCATTTTACCGGGGGCATCTTCGGGATGAGTAATAACATCATTGGCACTGATGGCAACAAAACTTATTTTTTTTTCTTTAAAATCATTTGCCAGTTTTACCAGTTCCGCGTTTACATGTAATACAAAAGGGCAATGATTGCAAATGAACATCAAAATGGTGGCCAGCTCTCCTTTAATTACTGAAAGTGACATTTGCTTATCAGAAATCGTATCAGGGAGCATAAAGTCCGGAGCCAATGTTCCCAAAGCAGCCATAGTTGAAACGGTTCTTGCCATTGCTTAAAGGTAATCAGTTGATCACAACTTTCCGTAACCGGCTTAAATATTTTTCAGCTACCCGGGCACCTAAGCCCGGTTCTTCCGGAACCGTTACCATTCCTTTATTATCGTAAATAATTCCACCGGTAACCGGGTCTTCTTCAAACATTAAAGGGGTATCAAAATCGTAATATTGAATATTGCTGCTTAGCAAAGCAAAATGGGCCGATGCAGTAAAGCCTAACCTTGATTCTAAAAAACCCCCGATCTGAACCTGAATGCCTGCCTGCTCTGCAAGTTTAATTATTTTTTGGGCTTTAAAAATTCCTGATGATTTTCCCAGCTTAATATTAAAATGGCTGCAGGCCGAAAGGTCGATCAACCGCTTTGCATCATGATGGTCACAGCAGGATTCATCGGCCATTACAGGTATGGGGCTTTGGCTGCTTACTTTTATCAATTCCATAAAGTTCCATCGCGGAATGGGCTCTTCGCAAAATTGAATAGTAAAAGGTTCCAGCGCATTTAGTATCTCAATCGCTTCTTCGGTATCCCATCCCTGGTTGGCATCAATCCTTATGGGTATCGATTGTCCGATGGCTTTTCTGATAAGCCTTATGCGCTCTATATCTTTTTCTTTTGATTCACCCAGTTTTACTTTAATCACCCCAAAACCATTTTCCTGTATCTTTTTTGCATCAGCCGCCATTTTATCCGGGGCACCAATACTCACAGTATAATCAGTCATAATGGCCTTGTTATTCTTTCCCGAAAGAAAAGCATATAACGGAAGACCGGCTTGTTGTGATGCGATATCATACAAAGCAATGTCAAAGGCGCTTTTGATACTTGAATTACCATAAATAACTTTATCCATCAGTAAAGAACAGGCTTCTATATGCAAAGGGTTTTTATGATTCAGGGCCTTTGCTAAATATTGTCCAACTATAAAACAGGTATCCATATTTTCGCCGTTTATCGGCATATATGGACTGCATTCTCCAAAACCGGTAATGTCTTCATCCGTTCGTATTACAACAATTATATTTTCGGCACGGTCAACAGGCCCTAAAGAAGTAACAAAAGGTTCTTTAAGTTTAATGGGTGATTTATAGATTTCAGTTTGTATAATTTTCATGGGTATAATAAGATCGTTTACAAATTATTTGCTTCGCGGGATTTAACAGCAGCGGTTGAAAAATATTTTTTACTTTGTATAAAGATAAAATGAATTTAGCTCAGCTGTTGTTATTATTCAAATACTTTTTGTATAAAAAGGCAGGGATTCAGTTATTGCGGGAATTTATTTCAGCTGGCCATGTACAGTTGTGGTTGCACGTAAAGGGATATTAGTGTAACTTAACCATTCATTGTTATAACATATTAATTAAGTACAGATGAAAAAAAGAATTGCTGTATTGTTACTGTTGGCGTTGGTTATCTGTTTAAAACCACTGCAGGCGCAAAGCAGTGCCGGGTTTAATAACCTGGGGCTGGAAAAATACAGGGCAAAGGATTACCCGGGCGCTTTACAGGATTTTAATAAAGCCATTGAACTGGATGCAAAAAATGAAAAGGCCCTGCATAACCGCGGGTTGGTAAAATATGCACTAAAAGACTATGAAGGATCCTTACAGGATCAAACAAATGCCATTGAATTAAACAGGTTATTTTCCAATGCATATAACGACCGGGGGATCGTTTACTACCGGCTTAATAATTTTGCAGCTGCACTGCAGGATTATAATAAAGCCATTGAAATTGATATCACTTATTTTGCAGCTTATAAAAACCGTGCCGTTGTACAATATGCGGCAAAGAATTACGAAGCGGCTATACAGGATTATGCAAAATGTATTGAGTTGAAACCCGGTAATGCTGATGGATATTTGGGCCGGGGTAATACAAAAAATATACTGAAAGATTATACAGCAGCCATCAGTGATTTTAGTAAAGCCATTGAAATGGACCCAACTTCAGCTGTTACTTTTTTAAGCCGCGGCAATGCACGGTATATACTTAAAGATGTTAATGGCGCTTTAGCTGATTTTATAAAAGTAACGGAATTACAACCTGGTAATGCCAATGTATATTTTAACCTGGGCGTAATTTATTCGGGTAAAAATAAAAGCAGTGATGCCATTGCTGCCTTTAAAATATACAATACCCTGTTACCCAACGAATGGAACGGGTATAAAAATACGGCCGATGTTTATTATCTGCAGTTAACCAGATATGACAGCAGCGAATTTTTTTATAACCGGGCCTGGCAAATAAATAAAAACGAAAAAGAAATTATGGAAAGGCTTGGCTACAGCCTGCTGAACCAGAAAAAAATACCCGAAGCCATTGCTATGTTTAAAAACCAAATTACATACCTGCCCAACGACCCCTGGGGTTATTATAATTTAGGCGCAGCTTACAGCGTGGGCAAGCAATACAATGAAGCCATTAAAAACCTCGACATTGCTTTAGAAAAACGCATGGTGGAACTGCT
>JAYTOF010000018.1:0-8408 GCA_043747955.1 Chitinophagaceae bacterium | reverse complement strand
GAAAATTTTCAATCAACCTTCACCCCGTTGTAAACCAGGGCGGTATTTTTACCTTGAGTAATTAGGTGCTTCCCTGGTGATATCAATATCATGTGCATGACTTTCTCTCATGCCGGCATTGGTAATTTTTACAAATATTGCTTTTTGTAATTCGCTGATATTTTTTGCACCGCAATAGCCCATACCTGCCCGTAAGCCACCGGTAAACTGCTGTACCACTTCCTTTAAATTTCCTTTAAAAGCAACCCGGCCCTCAATGCCTTCGGGTACAAATTTTTTGATATCATCTTCAACGTCCTGGAAATAACGGTCGCTGCTGCCCTGTGCCATGGCACCTAAGGAACCCATGCCGCGGTATTGTTTGAATTTTCTGCCTTCATAAATAATGGTTTCACCCGGACTTTCTTCGGTACCTGCAAAAATATTTCCCATCATCACACAACTGGCTCCGGCTGCCAGGGCTTTTACCATGTCTCCGGTATATCTTATTCCTCCATCGCTGATAATACCGACATTTTTATTTTTTAATGCAGCAGCAGCTTCCATAACAGCGGTAATTTGAGGTACCCCTGTACCGGCAACGATCCTGGTAGTACAAATAGACCCCGGTCCTATACCTACTTTTATTGCATCGGCTCCGGCATCGGCTAAAGCTTTTGCACCGGTGGCAGTACCCACATTGCCTGCAATTACCTGTATATTTTTATAGGACCTTTTAATATTCTTTAATGCATTGATCACCCCTTTTGTATGCCCGTGTGCACTATCCAGGCAAATAACATCAACACCTACTTTATATAACGCATCTACTCTCTGCATGATATCGCCGGTTATGCCAACGCCTGCACCAACCAACAACCTGCCGAATGTGTCTTTTACGGCATGCGGGTGCGATTTTAATTTAAGAATATCGCTGAAGGTTACCAGTCCAATTAATTTACCCGACCTGTTAACTACCGGTAATTTTTCAATTTTATTTTTTTTGAAAATGAGCTCTGCTTTTTTTAAGTCGGTGCCTTCGGGTGCCGTAATGAGGTTATCTTTTGTCATTACGGTACTCACTTTGTCTTTGTAATTTGTTTCAAACCGCAGGTCACGGTTGGTAAGGATGCCCAATAATTTATGGTTGGCATCAACTATGGGAATACCACCGATCTTATTTTCTCTCATCAAACGGATGGCTTCGCCAATGGTAGCATCAGGGCGCAAGGTTACCGGGTCCATTATCAAACCGCTTTCACTGCGTTTTACTTTACGCACCTGGTCGGCCTGCTGGTCAATACTCATGTTCTTGTGTAAGATACCCAGGCCACCTTCCCTTGCAAGGGCAATAGCCAGTGCTGCTTCTGTAACCGTATCCATAGCAGCACTCAATAAGGGTACATGCAATGTGATGGTTTTTGTAAGTTGCGTACTGATATTTACCTCACGGGGTAATATCTGGGAATAGGCGGGCATGAGTAAAACGTCATCGAATGTTAAGCCTTCGCCATAAAATTTTTTGGATTTACCAGTGGTGGGGGAGTTATTAATTATTGCCATAGGCAAAGGTAGGGCAGGGAATTAAAAATTAAAAATTAAAAATTAAGAATGCCTAAGCGGTCGAGGGCGGGTGGCTGATCAAATAAAAATTTATTGGTCAGGCGGCCAACAACGGCACTAGAACAACTCCCGGCATTTCCTTTATGAGCATGGCAGCAACAGTTGATCAAATGAAAAGTTGTTAGTCAGACGACCAACAACTTTTCATTTGTTTTATAATTGTTCTATCAAAAACTGCCTGGCACTTTAACTGCCAGACAGTTTTAGATCAGTCTCATCTTTATTTCTTAAAATGTACAGTATTCAAAATATTCTGTGCCAGTTTTTTACCTTGCACCCTGCTTTTATCCTGGGTGGCCTGGTAGTGAATCCCGCCAAACACCCTGCTGTCCGACATTTCTATGCTCATCTCCTCCCATGAGTTATAACTGCGGGGAGGATAGCCGAGATAATCGTAAGTATGAAGGGTGAGTTGAAAATTATCGCCAAACATATTAGCAAGCATGGTTGTTGCCGCAGAGTTAATAGTGGCATGGCCCGATGGAAACTCAGGGTGGTTAGGTACAGCAAGAAATGCAGTCCAGACAGGGTCTATGTATTGTTTAATGTAGGTAACAGGGCGCACCAGGTTAAAGATGTATTTATCGGTGAAACATATAATGGTTGCATCACTCTGAGCTATCCCGATTTTTGCATACGCCAGTGCAGCTATATCAAGCATAGGTTTTGCCTTGTTAAGGGTTTGAGATAAAATAGAAACAAAATTTCCACCGGGAGAATAGCCCGGAACATCGCGGTGGTAAATAGCAGAAGCTTGTTGATCGGGGGTTGCATTATTCCTCTTGTCATATGCATCTTTTGCCATGTTCCAAAAATCGGAGCCGTTAACAGTAGAGTAGGTTGGTGGCGGCGGCAGTGCAGTACCATTAGCTACACCAGGCACTAAAAGCCTGCGCTGCCATGCATATGGATTAACAGCTGTAGCTGGTGGAGGTGATGTTGGTATCCAATACCAGGGATTAGCAGCAGTAGGAGGAGGGGGAACATAAGGAGGATTTACATTTGCCGAACCATCGGTAGCAGCCCATGAAAAAACCCTTGTGGACACTTCTTTTCCAAAGGCGATGGAGCGTTGCAATGTTTCAACATCCACTTCACCCGAATAGATTACCTGCAGGGCATTTTCAAGACTATCCATTTTTGTTTTGTTTGCAGCCGCAGTTGTTGGAAAAAGTTTCCGGTTCATATCTGCAAGGGCTGCATTGGCACTGGCTGCCCAATGATATGCTTTACCCGGCTCTGTTGCCGGCATCACAGGAAAAGCGGTGAGCTGGCCGGTAAGGGTTTGATAGGCTGGCATGCCCGGTACAACCGATTCGTAAAGTGCAATACCGCAATAGGCCTGGCATCTGTCAGTAGCCTGGCTACCGGTACCGGCTGGCAAAGGAATCTTCAGCATATCCAACTGCATATTAAGCCAGTGGATAACTACATTGGAAGAAAATGTTTTGGTTTGCTTTAAATGGCCATTCACATCTTCATTGTTTTCTGTTGCTGCGTTTTCTGATGTTGTAATTTTATCCGGCCCAAGTTCTTTTTTACAGGAGAAATTGAAAACCGAAACGATACCAATCAGTAAAACCGCATAGAGAATTTTCTGTTTCATAAAAAGTATTTTAAATGATAGGAATAATTTTTAGAATAACAAACCTACCGGCAATTGCAGGGTATAACAATCCCCCAATTGAGGCTTTTTATGAAAGCCGTGAAAACTGAAAATAAAATAAGGTTATTGTTACAAAAGAAATTACACCAGTTTTTCTTTTAAAGCCTTTGACACTGCTTCAGTAGCAGATGCTACGTGTAGTTTTTGGTAAATACTTTTTACGTGGTCCCTTACTGTGTGGTAACTGAGAAATATTTTTTCGGCAATACGTGGCATGGGAATGCCTTCGGTAAGTAATTGTAAAACTTCTTTTTCCCGGTTAGAGAGTTGATAATCAGGTATGGTAATCAATGGTAAAATGAATTGTTGAAAAAGCCTGGCTACTTTAGCGGCTACAGCAGGGTTAAATGCCACTCCTCCATTCTGTACATCTGATATAGCTTCCAGCATTTTTGCAGGGGAGGTGCTTTTTAAAATATAGCCATTGGCACCGGCACAAAGGGATTCAAATATTTTTGTATCGTCTTCAAAAACGGTTTGTATTAAAATTCTTATTCCGGGAAATTCTTTTTTAATTAACCCGGTGGCTTTAATTCCATTGATACCTGTCATTTCAATATCCATAAGCAACACATCCGGGTTACTTTTTTCAATATCCTGTTTCCAGTTATTACAACTGGTAAAATTTCCGGTACAGGTATAACCAGCCGAACCGTTAAGAATAGAACGATAAGCATCCATCATGATCGGGTTATCTTCAAAAATGGCTACCCGTATTTCTTTATTTTCATCCACATTACAAATATAAGTTGCTTTGATGCTGTTTTAAGCACCCCCAAATGAGGGTATTTATAATTCCAATGTTATAATAGTTCCAACGCCCGGTTGTGACTGAATACTAAAAGTTGCGCCAATTTCATCGGCCCTTGCCTGCATATTTTTTAAGCCATTGCCTTTTTTATTTTCGGTTGTTATAAAACCTTTGCCATCATCCTGTATCTGAAGCCGCCATTTACTACCAGTGCTGTTAAGGCTGTAATAAATATTGCTGCATACAGCATATTTGAAACTGTTGTTTATGGCTTCTTTACTGATCAGGTAAATAGCTTTGCGTTGCCGGATGCTTACATTTATCATCCCGCTTTCTTTCTCTGTTGCAAAATGAACCTGTATATTTTTTGATACCGCAATGGAAAGGGCAAATGATTTTAACCGCTGCAGTAATTTTTCAATACTGTCATTTTGAGGGTTAAAGACCCACACCATATCACTCAGCTTTTCTATTACATCCTGGGTATAATTTTTTACTTTAACCAGATACTCTGCAGCTTCCTCAGGTTTGTTATGCTGTAATTTTTCAGCCGCTACCTGGCTGAGCAGGTTAATACCACTCATGGAACCTCCAATTTCATCATGCAGGTCCTGGCTGATGCGGTTGCGCATTTCAAATAATTTTAGTTTTTGATTCAACCGGTAGCGGAATAATACATAAACTCCTGCAGATAGACCTGTCGCTATTAAAAAATAAAACCACCATGTTTGCCAGAAAGAGGGTATTATCCTGAAAGAATAGCCTTGCGTTTCGCTTATAACATTTCCTCCCCTTTCCTTTACCCTTACATAAAAACTATACTTATCCGGCGGCAGGTTTTGGTAGCCCGCCTCAAAATTCTTATTTGCATTTACCCAAATCTTATCATAACCATGCAGTTTATATTCAAACACAAGGCCGGCATCGTTACCGTAGTATAAACCTGCAAATTCAAATATTATGGAATTGGACTTGTAAGGAATCCGTAAAGCTGATGTGCCACTAATTTGCAGGTCTGTGAGGGTTTTACCAGATGAACTTATATTGGTGATCACTATTGGGAATGAAGCTAAACTATCCTTTTGTTTTACGGAATGAATTAATAACCCACCGCCAACTCCCACTAATAATTCTTTGTTTCGGGAGCTAAAAAAAATATCATGTGGATATATGTTATCAGAAGTGTATGAGGTAAAATTGAATGCCAGTTCATCTTTCAGATCAAATAAAAATTGACCTTTAGTATTGATTGCCGATAGTCCATTGCCCGATAAAAGCCAGAGGGTAGTATCATCATCACTACAAAGGGAAAGAATATTATTATTAGTAAGTCCTGTCCTCATATCAAACCCTGTGAAGGTTTTTTCGAAAGGCATACCCGGGTTATACCTAAAAACCCCGCCGGAAGATGTGGCTACCCAAAGCGTGCCATTAGCATCTTTATCAATATCGTTAATAAGAAATAATGCCTCTGCGCCTTTTTTATCAAAATAAATTACTTTCTTGCCTGTAAACAAATTATAGCTGCAAATATTTTCTCCAAAACTACCGATCAATATTTCTCCTTTATTGGCAACAGTGCTGATCCCTGTAATATTTTTGATGCCCTTTAAAGAACTGTCTTTGGGTATGATAAATTTTTTTTGCACCATATTATAATAAAATAACCCGCCATTATAAGGAGCAAACCAATAGTTGCCTTCTTCATCCTGCAGCATGTCCCGGAATGTTATGCTTGTTCCTTTATTGGGCATGGGGAATAATACAAATTTTCGGGTATTTCTATTATAATTGTAAACATGGTTATCGGTAAGCAGCCAGAGGTTATTATGATGGTCTTTTTCTATGTTTATGCATAATTGCAGGCGGTTACCGTTTGCATCAGTCATTATTTTATCTATCTGTCCGCTTACCCTGTTGATGATGAATACGGCTGAGGGGTTAAGACTGCACACAAAATAGCATTGGCTGCTATCATCATAAAATACCCCACCCATTTTGTTGATGCTTTCTTTATCTGATACTGGTAGCAAAGGCAGGAAAGACGAATGCATTGCCGAAGGGTCAAAAACAGAAATGCCGTTTTTTGTGGCCACCCAGCGTATATGATCATCGTCAGTATAAACAGACATGGTGCCTCCAGAAAGCAGCGTGCCGGTAAGTTGTGGAATGTTTTGTTCTATCCTTATTTTTTTTCTATCGTTGTTTATTTTTATCAGTCCTTTTTCAGAAGACATCCATATTTCATTTTGCCCGGGGTAGAAAAAACTGGTGGAGGGGTATTGTGCTTCTTCTGCAAAAACTTCACTGTATTTATTTTCTGTTTCGTTATAAGTAAACAATTTGCCATTTTCGGTAGAAATAAATACTTTTTTATTTTTAGGGTCATAGACCATTTCAATCACATAAGCATAGTAGCCACCATTGCCAATAAAACGGAATTGCTTTGTGTCTGTGTTAAGTAACACCAACCCTGTTGTGGTACCCAGCCAAAATTCATGGTCGCCTTTTGCTGAAAATTTTTGAATAGACTTGTATTTGTATTGTTTAATTGTAGGGTTAATCCGGGCAAAACCAGGCCAGTCATAATAAGTAAACTTATCCCTGCGGGCATCATAGCTGCAAAATTCATGAACATCAGATGCTATCCACACCAGGTCGTTTTTATCTATCATAATATCCCATACTATAAAGTTTGGCATTGTTCGTACTGATGTATCGGGGTCTGGCATCATACAAGTCCAGCTATTAGAGGCGGGGTCATAAATATTGAGTCCCTCCATGGTAGCTACCCATAATCTCCCCCTGCTGTCTTCGGCTATATCATTTATTATTTCGTTGGAAATGGAATTACCGGCTGACGGCCGAAATACTTTAAATGAATGTCCGTCATACCTGTTTAGCCCATTGCGGGTGCCTATCCATATAAATCCTTTTTTATCTTTATGGAAACAGGTTACTCTGTTGTCTGAAAGCCCATTTTCGGTACTAAGGTTTTTTGTTTTAAAATATAACTGTGCCATGCTGTTATATGGTAGCAATAACAGTTGTATTGTAAAAATAATTTGTATAAATTTTGAAGAAGCCAATAGCAGGTATATTCAATAAGTTTTATTAGTGCATATGTTCTTATTTCTCTCTGTTAATATACAACAAATGTATGTGTGTTTATTAAATGTCAGATCACTCAATTGAGGGTAAATGATAAGAATGCGGGATTATTATAAAGTTCCATTAATCTGGTATACATCTATGGTTCGGTGAAAAACAATAATCTAAAGCAGCTTATAAACTTTCCCGGGTAACGATTGAACCACATTCTGCATCTCCAGCATCAACAACGCTGTTGCCACGGCACTGCTGCTTAACCCGCTTTTAAAATAGAGTTGATCTATTTGTATCCCATCCTGTTGTTGCAGAATATCAACTACAATCTTTTCATCCGGCGATAACTCAATAAATAATTCCCGTTGTTTTTTAGCAGATGGTTTGGGCGTTGCTTTCCAATTCATCATTTCCAAAAAATCATCAGCAGAATTTATAAGAGCGGCTTTATTGTTTTTAATGAGATAATTACAGCCTTCACTTTTGGTATCATTGATGCGGCCGGGTATGGCAAACACATCTTTATTATAACCATTTCCTAATTCAGCGGTAATGAGTGAGCCTCCTTTTTTACCACTTTCCATTACAATAACGGCATCGCAAATACCGGCAACAATACGATTTCGTTTTGGAAAATTCTGTTTATCGGGATTGGTATTGCTGATAAATTCGGTGAGTAAACCGCCCTGTTCAACTACCTGTTTGGCCAGCGATTTATTTTGTCGTGGGTAGATCCTGTCAAGTCCGTGAGCGAGTACAGCCACGGTTTGTAAATTATTTTTCAGGGCTGCTTTGTGCGCAATGGTATCAATACCGAATGCCAGGCCACTGGCCACTAATATATTTTCTGATCGCAGGTCTTCAATAAATTTTTCGCAAACCATTCTGCCATAATCAGAATTATTTCTTGTTCCAACAATAGAAATAATTTTTGAACCATTAAGGTCTGCATTTCCACGGTAATATAATAAAACAGGGCTGTCGTAACAGTTTAATAACCGTTTGGGATAATTTTCGGCAGTAATAAAAAGCGGGGTGATCTTATATTTTTCAATAAATTTTATTTCTGCTTCGGCACTGCTGAAATCGGTAAAATCTTTTATGGATCCTGCCCTTATGGTTCCAATGCCTTCAATGTGATCCAGTTCTTTTCTCTTCGCCTTAAAAATGGATTGGGCATCGCCGTAAATAGTAACCAAAGCTTTGGTATGTACATCGCCAATGTTGGGTACAAGGGTTAGGGCAATCTGATAAAGCAGGTCGTTGTTCATAAAGTAAAATAAA
>JAYTOF010000017.1:0-2704 GCA_043747955.1 Chitinophagaceae bacterium | reverse complement strand
AAGATGAAGCCCCAGCCCAATACAGATAATATCTTCAGCCATACCAACCCCAATACCATTCATTGGGCCAATAAAAGTGATAATTTTTTCTGGTATTTTAAACTCCGGAAAATAATAATGTACATACTGAAAACCATTTTTTATCTCTTTCTCATAAGGCGCAAAATCTTTATAGATTAACTGGCTGCTGTCATATATACTTCTGTATGAATTAATAAACCCTTTTACATAGGCGGCCGTAGTATCAACGGGCCATTTGGGATCAGCTCCTAAAACAGTATAAATGAAGTTTTCACCAAAGCTTGGATATTTTGCCTGAAGGATATCGAGGTTAGCCGTAAAATTCATTGTATCCAGCTCAAATAAATCTTTTTCAAAACGAGCCGTATTGAGTTCGATTTTTATGCCCGATACATCCGGAGCTTTATTTTGCTCATTACAGGCATGTAAAAAGAAACTCAATAAAATAATTACTGTGATCGATCTCATGTGGTATAATGCTTTTGAATGATTTAACTTTACAAAGAAATAGAATAATTATTAACCATAAAGTTAAAGCATCCTGGGCGTAGTCAAAGGGTTGGCTTTTTTAGCAGTATGAAAATCTTCCTGGCACAGCAAAACTATCACATCGGCAATTTTGAAAGGAATACTCAAAAAATTATCAGTGCAATTAAACTGGCAAAGCAGCAGGGTGGCGACCTGATCGTTTTCAGCGAGTTGAGTGTTTGCGGTTATGCCCCCCGTGATTTTCTGGAGTTTGAAGATTTTATCAATAAAAGCTATGAAGCCATTGACATTATAAAACAACATGCTGATACCATCGGGGTGCTGGTTGGGGCACCGGACAGGAATCCTGTCAGAGAAGGAAAAGATTTATTTAATGCGGCTTACCTGTTGTATGAAAAAGAAATAAAAGCCATTGCACATAAAACCTGCCTGCCTAACTATGATGTTTTTGATGAGTACCGTTATTTTGAACCGGCCTATGAATGGAGTGTAATGGAATTCAAAGGGAAAAAACTGGCCGTAACCATATGTGAAGATATCTGGAACCTGGGGGATAATCCATTATACCGCAATTGCCCGATGGATGAGATGATGAAACAGCATCCTGACCTGATGATCAATTTATCAGCATCGCCTTTTGATTACACACATGATGAAGACCGGAAAGCAACAATAAAATCGAATGTAACAAAATACAAATTGCCATTATTTTATTGTAATGCCATCGGCAGCCAGACAGAAGTAGTATTTGACGGGGCTTCCCTGGTATTTGATGCATCAGGCAATCTTTGTGGGCAGTTACCCATGTTCGAAGAATCTGTACAGTCCTTTACTTTAAATGATGATGGCAGCATTGAAGAACCGGTAATAGATCCTGCCGGCCGCATGCCCGAAAAAGAACTTGAACCAATAAGTTTGGAAGCGCATTTGAACATTAAGCAGGTACATGATGCGATTGTATTAGGGATACGTGATTATTTTTCTAAAATGGGATTTACAAAAGCTATCATCGGCAGCAGTGGAGGTATTGACAGTGCCGTTACTGTAACACTTGCCTGCACTGCTTTAGGAACAGAAAATGTAAGGGCTATATTAATGCCCTCACCATATTCTACTCCACATTCTGTACATGATGCAGAACAGTTAAGTTTAAACCTCGGAAATTTATACGACATTATTCCCATAGAAAATATTTATAAAAGTTTTTTAGAAGAATTGAAACCCATATTTAAAAGCCTGCCATTTAATATTGCTGAAGAAAATATACAAAGCCGGAGCCGGGGAAATTTATTAATGGCAATTGCCAACAAGTTTGGCTATATTTTATTGAATACATCAAATAAAAGTGAATTGGCAACCGGCTATGGAACCTTATATGGTGATATGGCCGGCGGGCTTGCCGTTTTAGGCGATTGCTATAAATTACAGGTATATGCACTGGCAAATTATATCAACAGGGATAAGGCGATAATTCCAAACAACATTATTATAAAACCACCGAGTGCAGAATTAAGGCATGGACAAAAAGATTCTGATTCACTTCCTGATTATGAAATTCTTGATAAAATCTTATATCAATACATTGAGCGTACACAAGGGCCTAAGGAAATTAA
Organism: Chitinophagaceae bacterium; assembly: GCA_043747955.1. Lineage (GTDB taxonomy): Bacteria > Bacteroidota > Bacteroidia > Chitinophagales > Chitinophagaceae > Ferruginibacter. Next base: position 581 of record JAYTOF010000017.1, on the reverse strand, counting down.
AGCACAGGGTTTTGATACAGCACTGGTTGACAGGATCCTGAAGATGGTAAATATCAACGAATATAAACGGAACCAGTTTTGCCCCATCATCCGCATTTCCCCCAAAGCATTCGGTGTGGGAAGAAGGATTCCGATAGTAGGAAATTATCTAAGTTAGAAAAATCATATCAGTGACTTAGATGTAATCTATTCATCAGCCATTATATTTTCTCCACCACAACGGCTGTTCCATACGAAAGGACTTCTGTAACTCCATTCATTACCTCATTGGCATCGTAACGCATATTTATAATAGCATTTGCACCACGTTCATTGCCGTTTTGTACCATTAACTGGTAAGCCTCCTCCCTGGTCTTTTCACATAATTCAGCATAAATTGAAATTTTACCGCCAAACAACGTTTGAAAACCACCGGCAATATTGCCAAATATACTCCTGCTCCTTACAGTAATCCCTCTTATAAGCCCCAGGTGTTTGGTAATGCGGTAACCTTCCAGCTTGTTTGATGTAGTAATTAATTGTTGATCGATCATGATAAAATATTTTAATAAAGTTAGATTGATTTTAACAAAGTTTTGCTC
>JAYTOF010000016.1:0-8771 GCA_043747955.1 Chitinophagaceae bacterium | reverse complement strand
CCTAATTCTTCCCATCCGGAGCTAAGGTAAAATAAACCATTTATCATTAGTTGCAACCACCTGAACAGTATAAGCCTACCATATCAAATCCATTATGTGTAATTTAACTGTGCATAATATTCATTACCGATAAAATATTCGCCATGCTAAAATTATCATACTGTAAACCTGCTTCAGTGCTATTATTTTTATTTGCAGCTTCAACGGTAAGTTCCCAGAATATTACAACACCACGTACACCAAGCCCCGCTGCAAATGTTTCTCAAACCATCGGTATCTCTTCAGTAAATGTAAATTATTCGAGGCCCGCTGTAAAGAACAGGGAAATATGGGGAGCCCTGGTACCTTATGGATGGAACGTGCAACCATTTGGTACAGGCAATTCGGCGCCATGGCGTGCAGGTGCCAATGAAAATACAGTGATTAAATTTTCTCACCCTGTTAAAGTTGAAGGCATAACAGTACCTGCAGGAGATTACGGATTATTTTTTGTTATTAATAAAGACAATACCGGCGAAGTGATCTTATCAAAAGACTACAGGTCGTGGGGAAGTTTTTTTTATGATCCTGCCAACGACCAGCTTAGGTCAAATATACAGTTGCGCACCATTCCAAATACAGACCTGCTTACATATGATTTTATTAACCTGACAAAGAACAGTGCTGAACTGGTTTTGAATTGGGAGAAGAAACAATTTCCGGTAAAGATTGAATATGCAGTGGATGATATTGTGATGGCAAATGCGGCTGCTGAATTAAAAGGGCCAATGGGATTTGGCTGGCAGGGATTTTTATCAGCAGCAAACTATGCCTTGCAGAATAAAGTAAACCTTAACCAGGCTTTACAATGGATAGACCAGGCCATTCTGCAGAATAACAGTTTTGTGACACAAAGTACCAAATCAAATATTCTTTCTGCTATGGGTAAAACAACTGAAGCTGACAAGATCATAAAGGATGCATTGCCCAATGCAACAGAGGTTGAAATTAATGCCTATGGTTATCAGCTGATTGGTGCAGGTAATATGGATAAAGCCATTGAGGTCTTTGTTTTAAATACCAACCGCTTTCCTAAAAGTGCAAATGGTTGGGACAGTTTGGGAGAAGCTTATTTTACCAAAGGGGATAAAAAGAATGCCATCGCCAGTTTTAAAAAATCACTAAGTTTAAATCCACCCGCCAATGTTAAAGCAAATTCGGAAAAATTCCTACAGCAGTTAGGAGCAAATTGATCACTGATCTTTTTTTCAGCAGTTACGCTTACTGAGACAGGCGTGTAAGAAGTGGATGTTGTGTTGATAAAATTTTGTTTATTAAAAATTTATTGCGGGGCTTTACAGTAAATGATCCGCAACAAAATAAACCACTTTATTTTTTATATGAATGGCAGTTTTTATGTTATAAAGTATATTACCGTATTACATTAAACCAGTTTTATGAAAAAAGTTATGGTCTTATTTATTGTTTGTTTATTTGCCCATGTTTCATTTGCCCAGGAAAACAAAAAAAAAATCGAAAGGGCCTGTCTTGATTATATTGAAGGATTTTATGAAGGCGATACGACAAAACTGACCCGTAGTGTAAAGCCTGCACTGTACAAATTTGGTTACTGGAAAAATAAAACTACCGGCAACTATGATGCAGATGAACATATGACATTTCAACAGGCCCTTGATTATGCAAAAAACGTGTTTGCCAAAAAGAGGTTTGCCAAAGAAGGGAGCCCTAAAAAAGTGGAAGTGCTTGATATTATGAATACGGTTGCAGCTGCAAAAGTAACGGCCTGGTGGGGAGTAGATTATATTCTGCTTTCAAAACAAGCAGACAAATGGATGATAGAACAGGTACTTTGGGAAGGCCCTTTACAAAAATAAGATGTTGCTTACTTCTTTCAGGTGGTTATTTCCGCTTTCACTCCCAATCTCTTTGATACATCAAAACTTTTTTAACTGCTCTTCTTTAATCCCTAATTCTTACAGGTTATCCCTTCCTCATAAAGCAGCAGCTCTACTTCTTCTTTTTTAGTTATGTTAATCCGGCTGCTGCTTTCAGTAACCACCTGGATCATGATCTGTTGCTTTAATTTTTTATCATGTAAAGTAAAATAACTGCTGATATCCCCTTTACCCTCCTGGTTCATATTCAACATCCTTGCAGGTTTACTGCAGTCTAAGTCAAATGCTGAGAACCCGATGGTTCTGATATTTTTATTTGCTTCGGTTTTAAAATGAATCTTTTGATTACTGATATCATACACAATACTCCATTTTGTATAACTTCCCTGAGCAACTTTATCAAGAATTGAAAATGCAAAATCGGTTACCGGCATTTCACTGTTTGTTTCAGTAAACTTTTTAATCATGCTGCAGGTCTTCACAAAACGGTCAAGTGAATTATTATTAAGGGTAACTTCTTTTTTATCAACCAATGGTTTTGCCGTTTTTACAGAGGAAGCATATTTATCGTTGGTAAGTACGGCAAATGGCAGTTCTTCCCCTTTATGAACAACCATTTTACCATTTAAAAATTCAATGGTGGCCACATTACCCCCTGCATCTGCAATGAGATAATGGATGGGTGTTTCATTTTCGCCGATACGTAATTGTGAATCGGTACTAACCACGTCGGCAATTGTAGCAGCATTGTCAAGTTGGTATTGTATCCATTGCAAAACCCCAATGGCAGGCCTTGTATCGGCAGCCGGAAACCTTGTTTCATCCAGCCACATCAGTTCAACCACCAGCCCTTTTTCATTCATGCCTCCGGTAGGAAATTCTTTGCCATATTGATTGAATGTAATACTGCCATACTTCGAAATCCAGCTGGCAGCCCCACCCTGAGTGGTTTTCAAAGAAGTTTTTATAAGACCCCGCTGGTTGGTATTAACAATACCTGCACCACTGACCCAATCATAATTTCTGCCAAAAATGAGCTGTCCGTTTTTATTAATGCAAAAGGTTGTACAGGCAAAAATGAGCTTACCCATAAAAATCAGCAATAAAAACAACAGTACCTTTTTCATAAAAAATTTCTTCAAGCTAACTATTCTTTTGGTATTAAGAATTTGAAAAATGATGAAAGGTATTTATGTACTTTATTTGCCGGCATTTGTTCATTATATATATTTTGTGACTCCCGGAATTGCTATCGGATAAAAACCATCTGCATTTGGTAAAACAGGTGGCAGTGCATTCCAATCATACACTTTCGGATGAATATCAAGCCCGGAATTTATGGCTTTGTCCCATTCCACCACCTGCCCGCTGTATGTAGCCATACGCCCCAATATGGAAGTCATGGTACTTCTGGCCCCGTTTTCTGCATCCGCAAATTTATATTCAGCTTTTACTATCGCATCAAATAATTCATCATGCTCAGTTTGGTAGGGATTATTTTCAGTTTTTGTATCAAATTGATAAATAACTTTTCCCTTATGATCAATAATATTAGCTTCCCCTGCCTGTATCTTTCCTTTTGTGCCGATCAGTAATTCATCTACTTTGCTCATCGTTCCCGGTATATGGCGGCATTGGCTGTTGAGGATACTGCCATCAGCATAAGTAAACTCTACATAATGATGATCAAATATTTCACCATGGTCCTTTCCTTTTCGTACCTGCCTGCCTCCCATGCCCTGGGCTTTTACAGGGTAGCTTCCCTTAAACCAGTTAATCACATCTAAATTATGAATATGCTGCTCGGTAATATGATCACCACACAACCAGTTAAAATAATACCAGTTACGCATCTGGTATTCCATTTCTGTTTGATTGTATTTACGTGGCCTCACCCATACCCCATCATTATTCCACCAGGCCTGCGCAGCAGTGATATCACCGATCATATCCTTCCTCTTAAATAATTCACGGTAGGAATTTTGATAATGCCTTTGCAGTCCAACTACTACATTTAATTTTTTTTGTTTGGCCAGGGCAGCTGCGGCCAAAACTTTTTGAATTCCTGCGGGATCAGTAGCCACCGGTTTTTCCATAAATACATGTTTCCCCTGTTTAATGGCCTCTTCAAAATGAATTGGCCTGAACCCCGGAGGTGTTGTCAATATTACCACATCGGCCAAAGCAATAGCTTTTAAGTAGCCATCAAATCCGGTAAATTTTCTTTCTTCAGGAACATCAATCTTGCCCTTCAGGTTTCCCTTTGCTCCAGACCAGTCACTGATATCATCACTGTTTAATGCAGTATAACAACTATCTAAATTATCCCGGAAAGCATCTGCCATGGCTACCAGTTTTACATTTTGTTTACTAAGCAGGGCCTGCATGGCTGCACCGGTACCGCGTCCGCCACAACCCACTAAAACTACTTTTATAACATCGGCAGCACCGGAAAAATAATTGGCTTTTGATAAAAGTGGTGCAGCAATTAAACCACCGGCAAGCAGTGTCCCCTGGCGTAAAAATTCTCTTCTGCCCTGGTTATTAAGTTTGTAAGAATCGTTGTTCATGATTGATCGGGTTTATTGTTTTTAAATATGGTGTTTATAAAAAAATTATTAAGCGGTTACAATTACCTTATCGTAAAAGTATAAAAAATTAATAACGCTGTTTTTTTTAAATTAAGTAATTGAAACAGGCCAGGTATTTTTCAAAACTCAAATAGTATTACGTGCCGTTACTGTATATTATTTTCCGAGATATTGTTTAAAAAATTCATTTACTGCCGTTGCACCTGGTTGTATTACTGGACGGATAATCCGAAATCCAACCCCGGATGCATCGGTAAGCCACCACTTACTTTTTGGGATCTGAGGATCCCGCCTGTTCCAAAGCGGATCAGATTGAAAACGATTGGCACATCTCAGTTCAGATGCTTCATAAGAAAAACTGCCTCCCCGCAATGCTTTGGGGTATTTTGCCTTTTCCGGAGTAACAAAAGGATTATCTGCCTCATCCGGCATATTCTGCATACGTTTTTCATCATAATGATCCAGTGTCCATTCAGAAACATTTCCCAGCATATCATAAAGCCCCCAGCTGTTAGGTAATTTTAAACCGGCCTTATGGAATTTATTTTTACTGTTATTTTTATACCAGGCATAATTATCAAGTTGCGTTTCATCGTTTCCAAAATAAAAACGTGTGGTACTTCCTGCACGGCAGGCATATTCCCACTCGGCTTCTGTAGGCAGGCGGTAAAAAATACCTGTTTTGTTATAAAGCCACAGGCAATACATTAAGGCAGCATATTGTGATAAACTATTTACAGGGAAACCACCTTCTTTACCCATACCCCAGCTAAGATCCACATATTGAGGACTGGGCCTTGTAACCGCATCTACTTTAGAGTTTTCACTTGTGGTTTCATCATTGTAATAAAAATCAAACTCATCCCGGGTAACTTCAAATGCTCCCATCCAGAAAGCACCAATGATTACCGTATGTTGAGGACCTTCATCGTTGTCCCTGTTTTTTTCATCATCACTGCTGCCCATTAAAAAGCTGCCCGCTTTTACCGGTACCATTTTACACTGGATGTGAGAACCGGGAATTGTAAAGCTGAAGGAAGTAAATATCTGTGCAGTATCCTGGGCATGTAAAAAATGAAAACAGCATATTCCGGTTAATATCACAAATAATTTCTTCACTGTATGATGTACCTGATTTATTTTGAAAGGTAAGTAATTAATTTAAACAAAGTTCAGCGTTCTGCCTGTTTCCAGTATTGTGCAAAATCTTTTGTTGCATTTATAATAAGTTTACTCTTTACCCTTTCTGTTATTAATACAGCTGCCCCCATATAAGCTGCCAGTCTTTTCGCTTTTTTAACCGGCAAAATACTGCAGGCCGTTGCCAGCCAATCTGCTGTAGCACCATCTGTTGCTATTACCGTTACATTCCTTTGGGAGGTAATGCCATAACCTGTGCGTGGATCAATAATATGTGAATATTTTTTTCCCCTGTTTTCTATAAACTGGTATACATCACCTGATGTAGCCACGGCTTTATTTTGCAATAACAGGTTTTTTGGTAATAACTCATCTTTTGTTTCGGGCATATTTATCCCAACGGTCCACCCATGGGTACCCGGTGGGCCACCACTCATAACTATATCACCCCCTGCATTTATCAAAGCATGGTTAGTGTGCAGGGAACTTAAAAAATCAATTATTTTTTGGGCGATCCATCCTTTTGCGATACCACCAAGATCAAGTTGCATGCCCGGTATTAACAGGGTCACTTGTTTAGTAACCGTATCCATGATCACTTTATTAAAACCGGTCACTTCCCGGATGGCCCTCACCGTTTTACGGTCAGGAAACTGTTTTGTCTTTCTTGCATTTCGCCACAATTTCACCAGTGGCCCGATGGTAATATCAAAGGTTCCGTCACTTTTATCAAAAGCATTTTTTGACAACATGAATATTTCATACAGGGCCGGTGACACTTTTACTGCCCTTGTATCAATCAGGGCTGATGCATTTAATTTACCCAGCTCACTGGTATCGGTATAATCACTGAAAATAAGATTAAAGGAATCTACCAGGTTAAAACACTGTTTTGCAAGATCAATGGCCTGCAGGCTGTCATCTGAATACAATACAATGGTAAAGGGAGACCCCATCTTTGGTTGTGTAAATGAAAATCTTTTTTGTTGAGCCGTTGCGGCAATAACGATACCCGCAAAAAAAGCAACAAAATATATTCTGATAAACAATATCTTTTATTTTTAAATTAATGTTGGTAAATTTAGGCACAAAAAATAAAACCAATGCAAAGAAGAAAATTCATGCAGCAATCACTTTTGGCTACCGGTGCATTATTTACATCTGCCTCAGGAGCATTTGCAGAAAAAGATATTGAAAATAAGATATTGGATGAAAAAGTATTTCATCTAAACTATGCCATTCATGACGGAATGCTTAATAATCACGCCGGTAATGATTTTATTGAACAGATAAAATTTGCACACAGTGCAGGTTTTAGGGCCATAGAAGATAACGGAATGATGGGCAGGCCCGTAGAAGAACAGAAAAAAATTGGTGATACACTGGCACGGCTGGGTATGAATATGGGTGTTTTTGTTATAACTTCTGACAGCTGGCATTGGAAAACTTCCCTGACAACCGGAAAGCAGGAATGGATCGATAAAATGGTTAAAGATTGTAAGGAAGCTGTAGAAGTTGCCAAACGCTGTAATGCCAAATGGATGACTGTTGTACCGGGCAATTATGAACGTAGCCTGTCGGTAGATTTTCAAACTGCCAATGTGATCAATGCCATGCGTATAGCATCCGATATTTTGGCACCGCATGGTTTGGTTATGGTATTGGAAGCACTGAGTGATAACCCCGATCTGTTCCTGCGCCATTCAGACCAAACCGCCATGATCTGCAAAGCAGTGAACAGCCCAGCCTGTAAATTTTTATTTGACATGTATCATATGCAGCGCAATGAAGGGAATATTATCAATAATTTAAACAAGACCTGGGATGAGATTGGATACCTGCAAATAGGTGATAACCCCGGCAGAAATGAACCGGGCTCGGGAGAAATGAATTATAAAAATATTTTTAAACATATCTATAATAAAGGCTTCAAAGGAATTCTGGGAATGGAACATGGGAATGTAAAGCCAGGTAAAGAAGGCGAACTGGCTTTAATAAAGGCTTACCGTGATGCGGATGATTTCCTGTAGTGTTTGTTTACTATTAATTTTATTAAACCGGTTAATGTAAAGCATACCCGCCAACCGGTTCTATTAAAACTTATATTTTCATTTCCATGACTACCTGTAACAGAACCTCTTCAGCCAATACTGACTTTCAGTACCTTGTCGCTTTACTTGATGAAGACCTAAAGGTCAGGGATGGCGATGAACACGCCTTCTTTGCACAATTTAATACGATTGAAAACCTTCGGCATGCCATTGTTTATTATATCGATCATAATCCAACAGGCTGTGGTGCATTTAAAGAATATGACCAACAGCGGGCAGAAATAAAAAGGATGTTCGTATTGCCCGGGTACCGGGGACAGGGGATCGGGCTAACTATTTTAAAAGAACTGGAATTATGGGCTTCCGAATTAAATTATCAGGCATGTATTTTAGAAACCGGGAAAAAACAACCCGAAGCAATCAGGTTATATCAAAAAGCAGGCTATGCCCTAATTAAAAATTACGGACAATATGAAAACGTTGACAACAGTGTATGTATGATGAAGGCCATTTTGTAATATTAACATCGCTCAACAGATTAATTCCCCCAGCGTTATTGATATGCAATAAAAACTTCCCCAGGTAAACGGCATTAAGGATATAAATAAATTGATTTAAAACTTTACGGCCAATAATTTGTTATATAGAAAAGTAATTCTATGACAAATGAAATAAAAAACAATTACCTGCACCACAAACCCCTGACTTTTGAAGCATTGAATATTTTACAGGAGAAAGGTTATAAGTATTTACAGGTACAGGGATTTACCCTGGATCATCACCCGGAATATGTAGAACCGAATTACCTGATGCTGGTACCCATCAAAGAATTATCAACCAACCGGGCAAAAATGGATATCTACGAAGATATCAACAGCGACCTGATCAAAGAATGGGTAATTGCAGGCAATAACAACGACAGGCTTGAAATATTCCTGGCTGCCGGTAATTAGTATTTAATTTATCAGAAAATATCTCAGAAATAAACCATTTTGTTTAATAAAGTCTATTCTTTTTATCAAACACCATAAACATATCATGCCTCTCATCCTTTTTTTTTAAAAAAATAAACAATTTATAACCAGTAGTGTTAA
>JAYTOF010000015.1:0-5270 GCA_043747955.1 Chitinophagaceae bacterium | reverse complement strand
ATTTCCGATGTGGTACGGCGATCATATCTATTTTTTATCAGACCGTGGATCTGAGCAACGCATGAACCTCTGGAGATATGCTGTAAGCAGTAAAAAATTTGAGCAGCTCACCAATTATAAGGATTACGATATTCATTTTCCCTCTGCCGGGCCCGATGATATTGTATTTGAACAGGGCGGAAAATTATTCCTGTTCACTTTGGCAACGCAGAAAACAAAAGCTGTTTCCGTAAATGTGGTGACCGATAAAGCAGGTATGAAACCAAGATCAGTTTCTGCAGACAGGTATGTACAACATTCTGCCATAAGCCCCGATGGTAACCGGGTATTGATGGAAGCAAGGGGCGATATTTTTTCGTTACCTGCCGAAAATGGTTTTGTAAAAAATATTACCCGTACAACGGGATCAAACGAACGTTATCCTGCCTGGTCGCCGGATGGTAACAGCATTGCATACTGGAGCGATCAATCCGGTGAATATGAATTATGGCTGGCACAACCGGGCAAGGATGTTGCTCCCAGGAAGGTTACCAATTATGGCGATGGCTTCCGGTATAGTATGTACTGGAGCCCCGACAGTAAAAAACTGGTTTTTATTGACCAGGCCATGAAAATAAAAATGGTTGATGTGGTAAGCGGCAGCACTGCTGAAATTGACCAGGCCCTTCGTTTTATGCATGGAGGTTGCGAAGGATTTTCCGGAAGCTGGTCATCCGACAGCCGCTGGTTCACTTATATACGCGACCTTGATAATCATCATAACGCCGCTTATATTTATGATGCACAGAATAAAAAGAACCAGCAGGTAACCGATGGTTATTATAACTGTGGCAGTGTTGTGTTTGATACCGAAGGAAAATATGTATTCATAACCAGCAACCAGTCTTTTTCGCCGTATTACAGCGATATTGACAACTCTTTTATTTATGGCAACAGCACACAAATGGCTGCCATATCATTAAAGAAAACCACGGCTTCGGTGCTGTATCCAAAAAATGATACGGTTGCTGTAAAAAAGGAGGAACCAAAAACCGAAGATAAAAAAGACGATAACCTGACTGCCGGCAGGCAGGGAAAAAAAGACAGTACTTTAAAAAAAGCAGCAGCTGTTGAAATTGATTTTGATGGCATACAAAAAAGAATGGTGATACTGCCGCTGGCAGCAGGTAATTATGGCAACCTTGCTGCTTCAAAAGGAAAGATCATTTACCAAAAGTTTCCTAACCTGGGCAGTGCTGATGATGCCAAACCTTCGCTTAAATATTTTGACCTGGAAAAGCGGGAAGAAAAAAACATATCGGATAATATTGATAATTTCTGGATGGCTGCAAACAGCAGTAAAATTTTAGTGCAGCGGGGCAGTACGTATACGGTTATAAAACCGGAGGAAGCACAAAAATTTGAAAAGACAATCCGCCTGAATGAAATGGAAATGATGGTAGATCCCATAGCTGAATGGAAACAACTTTTTGCAGACGTATGGCGCATGGAACGTGATTATTTTTACGACCCCGGTTTGCATGGTGTAAACTGGAACACGGTGAAAGAGCGCTATTCAAAAATGCTGGAAGGCGCCATTACGCGTGAGGAAGTGGATTTTATCATTGGCGAAATGATCGGTGAACTGAATGCATCGCACACGTATCATGGTGGTGGCGATGTAGAAAGGCCCAACAATAAAGCGGTTGGCTATTTGGGTGTTGACTGGCAGGCTGAAGGGAATTTTTACAAAATAAAAACCATCATCCGTGCTGCTGCATGGGATGTACAGCGTTCCTCCCTGGACCAGCCGGGAATAGATATAAAAGAAGGCAGTTACCTGCTTGCCGTAAATGGCATGCCCATTACAACCGACCAGGAGCCTTATGCTTTTTTCCAGGGGTTGGATAAAAAAACCGTGGAGCTGACTTACAATTCGGTGCCTTCTTTTGTTGATGCAAAAACAGCCATTGTACAAACCATGAATAATGAATACCAGCTCCGTTATTTAGCCTGGGTAGAAGCCAACCGTAAACGTGTTGATGAAGCAACCAATGGAGAAGCCGGTTATATTTATGTACCCAGTACCGGGCAGGACGGGCAGGAAGAACTCACCCGCCAGTTTAATGCACAGTGGACCAAAAAAGCATTGGTTATTGATGAACGTTTTAACAGTGGCGGACAGATACCCGATCGTTTTATAGAAATGCTGAACCGTACTCCCCTTGCCTACTGGGCCACCCGTGATGGTGCAGAATGGCCCTGGCCGCCTTTTGCACATTTTGGCCCCAAGGTAATGCTGATGAATGGATGGAGCGGTTCGGGCGGTGATGCTTTTCCGGATTATTTTAAAAAGAAAAGGCTTGGCCCGTTGATAGGTACCAGAACCTGGGGCGGACTTATAGGAATTAGTGGAATGCCCCTGCTGATTGATGGCGGCAATATTACGGCACCAACTTTTAGGATGTATAACCCTGATGGCACCTGGTTTAAAGAGGGCCATGGTGTAGACCCTGATATTGCGGTTGATGAGGACCTTGGTATGATGAGCAAGGGAACAGACCCGCAACTGGAACGTGCCATTACCGAAATAAAAGCGGCATTAAAGAATAAAGGATACAGTGCGCCGAAGCAGCCGGGGTATGAGAAGCGGAATTAGGCAAACAGATTTGTTGATTTGTATTTGCGAAAGTTTTTTATGGATAAAAAACTTTCGCTTTTTTTGCTAACCTATTGATTTAAAAGGCTTAAAAAAAATAGTGAATTTTTATACGTGTTAAAACTTTCGCCTATTTTTTAGTTATGGGCAAGCTAACCAGCGGCATCACCAAATGGGCAGCGACTCCGACTTTTGACACAAAAGCAGTAAATAGTTTATTTTTACTTCACCTTACAACTGACAACCGACACATATCAAAGAATTGCAACTGCTAAAGTTTTCATTGATGAGAATTACCATTTTCCTATTGCCCTTGACCAAATAGCAAAACAGGCATTCCTGTCACGATTTCATTTTCACCGACTTTTTACCCGTATTTATAAAAGAACTCCCCATCAGTACCTAACTCAAATTCGCCTTGAAGCAGCAAAAGTATTATTAGCAAAAGAAGGGATAAGCATTACTGATGTTTGCAGTATGATTGGCTATGAGAGCCTTGGTTCATTTAGTTCATTATTCAGTAAACAAAGTGGCTACTCACCACAATATTATCGGAACATAGCTTGGATTAAACAGAAATTGGTTAAAGAACAGCCCAATCGCTTTGTACCACATTGTTTTATTGAACAGTATAAATTAGGTGAATCTTTAGCGGAAATCAGTTAGTAGAAAATTCTTCAACCACTCTTTGCCTTTCACTTTACATAAAAAAGCAAGATTCAAGAAGCCATTCATTTTATACCTTGCTATCTTCACTTTTTAAATCATTAATATGATAACGAAATTCTCCCACACGACCCTTTTTGTCATAGACCAAGAAAAAGCCTATGATTTTTATGTAACCAAATTGGGTTTTAAAGTAAATACCGATGCCCTCATGGGAAACGGGTATCGCTGGCTTACAGTTACTCCCCAAGAGCAATCAGACTTAGAAATTGTTCTTATGGAAGTGCTTCATGAAAGTATGATTAAATCCGAAACCTGTCCCGAAGGACTTGATGAGGAAAGCAGAAATGCTTTTAAAGTACTTCTTGACAAGGGAATTTTGGGTGCAGGCGTTATGTACACAAATGATTGCAGAGCGACTTATGAAGAATTAAAAGCAAAAGGTGTTCAGTTCAGAGACGAACCCAAAGACCAATTTTACGGCATTGAAGCTGTCATGTTTGATGAATGTGGCAACTGGTTTAGTGTTACGCAGCCAAAATAAATATATTAATAAGTAAACACAAAAATTAAACCCCAGTAAAAATGAAAAAAAAATTAGCCTTTATGACTTCGCTACTTTTAATCAGTAGCATAAGTACATATGCACAAACAGAGCTTAAACGAGACAGTACATTGCTGCCAGAAAAAAACACAGATATTCAAATTAAAAAATCAGACACCATGAAAAATAAACTGACGCATTTTGCAATTCACATTGACGATATAGAAAGAGCAAAAAAATTCTACGGTGGAGTTTTTGATTGGGGCTTTAATTCTTATGGGCAAGGTGATTTTTTGCAAATCAAAGCCGACAAGTCCGAAAACGGAGAATTGATTGGGGCTTTGCAATCAAGAAAATATTCACCAGTTCCTGAAAAAATTATTGGTTTAGAATGCTCTATCGGAGTAAAGGATGTTGATGCCATCATTGAAAAAGTAAAAGCAAACGGCGGTAAAATATTAATGCCAAAAACAGCTATCCCTTATGTTGGCTGGCTTGTGAAATTTTTAGATACAGAAGGGAATTTAATTTGTGCAATGCAATACGATAATAGTGCCAAATGACAAAACCAATCCACCCCGTCTTTCTTTTTCTTTTGGACTTTAAGGAAAAAAAAGTTATTGACCTGTTCAAAGACTTGAGGGAATTCATACTTGAAGTTTACCCTGACAGTAACGAATTGCTTTATCATACTCATGCGTTGACAACAGTATTTTCAATATCAGACAAACTATCTGACGCATTTTGTATGCTGCCAATCTATACCAATCATTTGAACTTAGGTTTTAATAAGGGAACATTAATTAATGACCCTTATAAACTTTTAGCAGGGACAGGAAATTTAATAAGGCACATTCCTGTTGACACCGAAAAAGACTACAGAAACAAAAAAGTCAAAGTCTTAATTAAAACGGCAGTTGACTTTGCAAAAAAAGACATGGACAAACCAACTAAATCAATTGGTATGACCATTTCCAAAATCAAGACGAAATAGCCTGCCCATAACAAGGGTATTGCCAAAATGCAGGCTGACGGAAGCCGTGTTTCAACTCTTGTAATTCTGCTGGGCTGCATATCCAGCTGGACATTAAAAATTTAGCTGTAGAATATACCATCAACTTTTTATCTTTACTCAGGATAAGTTAGCCGGGCTGACGGAATTCTATTTCCTGCACTTCGGCAATACCTGGCCGTAAGGCGCAAGCTGGTTTCATCAAAAGTTTCATCATTCGGTTTCAAGTTTCAACTCAATAAGTTCATAGCTTCTTTTCGTTTTGACACTTGCTTTTTTTGCAAGCAGGTTTTGTTACTGCATTTGTTTTGGCGGCGTGGTTTCGGCCGGACAAAGTGGCTCTCTACTTTTTTTAAAATCAGTTTTTAGTTTGTTGCAGTTACTTCTTTTTAGTTTGCAGTGTTTGCGTT
>JAYTOF010000014.1:0-13903 GCA_043747955.1 Chitinophagaceae bacterium | reverse complement strand
CCTTTTGTGGTAGTTCTTTTAAAAAGCCGGATTATAATATTATATTAGAGTAAACATTTATAAATATGAATTCTTTACATTCTAAAAAGATACGCTTGGGTATCTGCATGGCAGGAGCTGTATCAGCTGGTGCCTATACCGCCGGTGTTGTAGATTACCTGATAGAAACCCTTGAGCGCTGGGAACAAAAAAAAGAAGTGATCAGAAAGAAAATCATTGATGGTACTGTTCTTAGTCCCGAAGATGAATTAATACCCATGCATGATGTGGTAATAGAAATTTTGAGTGGTGCATCGGCCGGTGGAATGACAGCGGCCGTGTTGGCTTATTCTTTTAATGACGGAACTTATTTTACCAAACGCAATAATGAATTAATTGAAGGAAATTATGATCTACCAGCTGCTGCTGACACCCCCACCAAATTGTATAAAAGCTGGATAAATATGGTGGATGACGAAAACGGAACCACTTTTAAAAAATTAATGGATACCGGGGATGTGGTTTCCATAGAGGTCATGAAATCCATTTTAAATTCAAACCCTATTGATGAAATAGCTGCAAATGCAGTACCCGAATCAATTAATTTTCAATCGCCGGGTTATATCAGTAAATACCTCAGTGTAGTTCTCTCTGTTACCAATTTGGAAGGTATACCGGTAGACATTCGTTTTTCAAATATTGAAGAAAGCAACCCCACCCGAAATGTTTTAAGGATGCACAGCGGCTTTTTACATTATCAATTTAATGATCAGAAGATCGAAATTGATTATCCCCCCGAGATCATTACTGAAAATACAAAAGGGCATCTTGCTGATGCAGCTAAAGCAACCGGGGCTTTTCCGCTGGGACTGGCAAACCGGAAAATTGTTATTAACCACCATTATTTTAATGAATATAAAAAACGTTTAAAGCAGGCATATCAACTGAATGTAAATGTAGAATTACCTGAGGGCAGTAAGTATGTTTTTAATGCTGTGGATGGTGGTGCTATAAACAATGAACCCATAGGAACTACGGTAAAAGTACTGGAGTCAAAAAAGAAATTCCATCATCAGGAAGATGAAAATTATTTAATTTTAATTGACCCTTTTCCATCAATAACCAATGCCACACAGCAATTATTATACAGGGAACCAAAAGAGTATAACCTGTTTCAACAGTTGTTTAAATTGATCGGCGCATTCAGAAATCAATCAGCATTTAAACAGGAAGATTTGTTGAACGGCCTTGAAATGGATCAAAACCGGTTCCTGGTTTATCCTGCCAAACGAAGGTATTATTTCCTGGCTTCGGGTTTAATAGATGGCTTTGGCGGATTCTTAAAGAAATCATTCAGGAGCCATGATTACCAGCTGGGCAGAAAGAACTGCCAGGCTTTTTTACGGTATTATTTTGGTGAACCCGTTGACAAATTCCAATCAATAACTGATACAACCCTTTCACAGAGACAAAGAGATAAATGGTGTTATAACGTGAATTATGGTAAAAAGGATATAGAAGCATTGTGGAAAATGCCTCTAATTCCGGATATGTTATTACTGAATAAAGAAAGAACAGAAATTGCAACCCCTGTTTATGATGGTATTACCACCAAAGAACTGGACGAAGTAAACAGGCAGATCATAAACAGGCTGACCAAAATAGTTGACAGCAGTTATTCTTTTATGATAAAAAAGGGTAGTGGTATCAATAAAATATTGGGTTTTGCCATGACGATCTTACCCCGTTTCTTTAAAGGGAAAATGGTAAATGCCGTGACAAAAAAGATTGAAAACTACATGGAGCTGACTTTTTATCCGCAGTCACTTAAGCAGGATATGCTTATAACAAAGTTTGCAGACATCATAGAAAAAAAAGGAAAAACTTTTCAAAAGATAAAAGGTGTATTTGCAACTGTTGCAGCCGGAGGCGAATTGATCATATCAAAGACCAGTGATGGAGAAGAAACTAAAAATGTTGCTGCTACCGGAAATTATATTGTTACAAATGATACCAGCAGCCTCGAGAAATATATTGTTCCGGCTGAAAAATTTCATGACAGATATGTTCACCAAAAGGATAACTACTATGTGCCTAATGATAAAGCCAGGGTTTTTGCTTTGCAAATTACAGCCAACCAGATTTTTCAAAATAACCTGGAAGGTCTGGATAAACTGATCACCCAACCTGACCGGCCGGTATATATTGAAGCCCCCTGGCACGAAAGTCAAACACTACGTTTACATGATTACCTGGTTTGCCCTTTTGCCAAGAACGAAGTATACCGGATCGCACAAACTGAATTTACCGAGACCTATAAAGAGGTACAATTATGATTTTCCTGCATTCAAAAATATACTTAGGCAGTAAGCCAGGTGCTGTACTTTTATCATTAGTTTTGTAAAACATTTAAAACTAAAATTATGAAATCATTTTTTGCAGTATTGTTCGTTTTATTTTTTACCCCCGTATCAGGACAGGTAGCCGCTTCTAAAACTGTTTCACCTGACCCGGTTAAAAAAGTTCTGGCTGTAGAAGTATCATGTGGTAAATGTAAACTGGGCCTGCCCGGTAAAACATGCGATATGGCTGTAAGAATTGATGATAAAGCATATTATGTTGATGGCGCATCGATTGATGATTTTGGCGATGCACATGCACACGATGGATTTTGCAATTCCATCCGTAAAGCAGAAGTTCAGGGAGAAGTGGTGGACAACCGTTTTAAACTTACCTATATCAAACTGCTTCCTGAAGTAAAAAATAAATAATCAACCACTGGTAAAATCAATTTGTTTTTTTTACCGGCACATGATCCTATTTTTCTTTTTTCAATGCGGTCCAGGTCCAAATTGCACCTAAAAAGTCAACGGTACCAAAACCGATCAATAAAGGAGACACATAATCCATCAATACAAATGTGACGAAAGCAATAAACACAAATAACCTGGTTGGGACCGTATGTTTAAAAAAAGCATGAATATTACCTGCCCCGGCCCGGTGATAATAGTATCCGATACAAAAAGCAAGTACACCTACCACCCTGATCCATACTTCATTGGTTTCGGGAATGTGTAAAGTGCTTAATAAAAAATTGGGAGCAATGATCAAAGTTAAGCCCGTCAGGTATAAATAATAACCGAAATAGCAAACAGATTTTGCAGAAGCTGTCATGGCAGTTGTTTTTGGTTAGTAAAATAATTATTCAGAAAGATAATAATTTTTATAACGCATTTACAAATTACAGCATGTTAAAATCAGTTTATATCAACTGATCAGGTATGGCTCCAGTCTTCCGGGTTATTGTTATTACCCGGAGAAAGCCCCAGTTCATCACCCGCTGTTGTTGTGCCCAAACCCAGTACGGTACGGTTGGCATAGCAGAAATATGCCGTCACCTGGTTTACTTCCAGTATCTGCCCATCATCAATACCATTTTTTTGTAACTGCATAACATCCTTTTGTTGAATAGAGGAGGGTTGCAGGGTCAGTTTTTTTGCATACTGCAGTAGCAATAATTCATTTCCGGTAAAAAAGGTTTCAGGCGCGTCTTTTTCTAAAGCAGTTCGTATCATTACTGATCTGCTATTTTCTTTTACAATCTTTTGCAAGCCTGCAAAATGATGATCTACACAATAGTTACATGAATTCAGCAGACTTACATAAACCCCAATGGTTTCTAAAAACCATTTAGGTAAAGTATTGCTGCTGTGGTGCAATACATTTTTGTAAAGTTTCAGGTGGCCTTCCAGGGTATGTGGACGAAGGCTGTGAACCATAAGAATATTATCAACCCTTTTACCGGGTGTAGAAACCCGATCATATATTTCTTTTAACAGGCCTGTTGCTGCATCCGGAAGTATGATCTTTATCCAGCTCATTTACTGATTATTTAATAAAACTTAAATATCCTGTTTACGGTCATAAGGAATAATATTATCCCATTCATCTGCAGAGGAACGGGCAACAAAGGCTACTACAGGTTCTGTATCACTCATATTGAATACTTCATGCGGCACACCAGGTTTTATATAGATAAAATCGCCGCCTTCATTCTCCAGCACGTTTTTAAGGCCCGGCCCGAATTCATGACGGACTTTGCCGCTGATAATATAAAGTATAAGTTCAAAATCAACATGAATATGGGCAAAAGCTACGCCACCGGGAGGTATCGTAGCAATATTTGCTGATAATTTTGTGGTGCCTGCATTTTTTGCCGACATCCCCTGTTTATAATGAATACCGTTCCAGTTTCTTCTGGCACCACCACCACGAATAGTTAAAATGCCATCATGATCTTCCACTGCACTTAGTTGAACATTATCTTTATCATCTTTCATAATCAATAAATTTATTTTAAAAATTTAATAACATTATACAAATGGTTATTATTCAGTTCCTGTTTTCTTCATCAATATCGTTCTTACGGGGAATGGAATTTGAATGCCTTCCCGGTTATATCTGTCATGCAGCCTTTTTATAAATTCACTTCGCACAGCAAACTGAGCAGAGTAATCCTTTACCCTTAAAAAAGCTTTCAGGTTTATGCTGCTGTCGTTAAATTCGGAAAAGCGGATAATGGGTTCAAAATCTTTGATACCATCTTCCACTTCAGTAAGTGTTTCTTTGATCACTTCTTTGGTAACTTTTTCAACATGGCTGAGGTCGCTGTCATAACTCACTCCTACATCTACCAAAAAAGAAACTTCCTGAAAAGGCAGGTAATAATTAGTAACGATCATATCTGCCAGTTTGGAATTGGGCACAATAATAATATGATCGGAAGCAGCCCGGATGGTTGTGCTGCGCCAGGTTATATCTTCAATAAAACCATCTTCGCCGGACGACAGTTTTATAAAATCACCGTGATTCAGTTTACCGGTAGCAATGATCTGCAGCCCGGCAAATAAATTAGAGAGTGTATTCTGTAAAGCAAGTGCAACGGCTATTCCACCCACACCTAATGCAGTAAGCATAGGCGTAATTGAAATACCCTGTGATTGTAATATCACCAATAATCCAACGATGTAAATAATTATCCTTACAATATGGCCAACGATAGAAGAAGCCGGAAGAATCGCATCTGAACCGGAAGTTTTAATACTCAGCATTCCGGAAATGACCCTGGCTAAAATAAGTGTAGCCGAAATGATATAAAATATCATCAGGCCATTTTCAAGCCAAATATAAAAATGGCTTTCCAGGTTTAATCTTCTTAGTCCTAAAAAAAGCCCAAGTACCAAAAACCAGGGTATAATCCATTTACTGATTGTATTGATGATCAGATCGTCAGATTTTATGGCAGTTTTAGATGCAAATTTCGAAATTAACGGCATGATCAATTTATGAATGAAAAAGCCAATTACTAATCCCGAAAGGATATATATGCCTAATTGAAGGATGTCATTTTCTGTCATGAAAACGGTAGTTTAATTAAATGATCACTGCAAATTTATTTTATAACAGATTGATATAATCGTAAAACTTCTTTCTTTTTTAATCCCATACCCTGAACAGGTAATGATAATAGTGTTGCCCAAACAAATATTTATTTTATCAGCATTCTGCAATTGACCATTTATTTTCTTACATTACGATTACCAAATTATGTTTTATGACTATGGTAAACAGAAGAAGTTTCCTGAAAAAATCGGGCCTTGCTATATTGCCGGTTTTAATTCCCGCCAGCCCTGTACAGGCATTGGAAAAAATCAACAGGCATACAACAGCAGGAGAGAATCCGGTGTATTTTTTTGGCGATGGTATTATGTATGAGCCCTCAAAATATATTCAGCAATTGATACAGACAAATAGTAAGAAGCCCATTGAAAAAGACAGGTATGGTACAGGCGGAGCTGTGGCGGAACTTGAAAAAAAATTTGAAGAAATAACCGGTAAAGAGAAAGCCCTGTTCATGCCCAGTGGTACAATGGCAAACCAGCTTGCTATTGCCGTTTTGAGCGACTCAAATACCAAAGTGTTTGTGCAGGACACAAGCCATGTTTACCGTGATGAGGCAGATGCAGCTCAATCTGTTTTTCAAAAGAGATTAATGCCCCTGGCAAAAAATGAAACTTATTTTACGGCTGAAGCATTACAGCAGGCCATTGAAACACTGCAGGAGCAGGAAGTATTCACGAGTGGCATTGGTGCTGTGTCAATTGAAAACCCGGTACGGAGAACTGATGGCAGAATGGTACCGGTTGAAGAGATCAGAAAGATAAGCATCTATTGCCGCAGTAAAAACATTAATCTGCACCTGGATGGAGCAAGGATATTTATGGCTGCTGCCTGGTCGGGGATCAGTATTAAAGAATATGCGTCGTACTTTGATACCATTTATATTTCGCTATATAAATATCTTGGTGCATCAGCCGGTGCCGTGCTATGCGGAGATATAAAAGTAATGGAAAAAATGCCGCACCTTATTAAAATACATGGTGGCAGCATGTATGGCAACTGGACAAATGCAGCAATGGCATTGCAAAGTATGGAAGGATTTGAAGAACGGTTAAAAGAAACCGTAAAAAAAGCTGAACTGGTTTTTGCAGCACTCAATAAAATTCCCGGTATACACATCAGTACATTTGATGGAGGTACAAATATTTATCTGATGCAATTACCAAAAGAAACAGATGGGAGGAAAATGCAGGAAAAACTACGGAATGATCATCAGGTATGGACAGGCAGGCCCAATGAAAAAAATCAAATACTTTTAACGGTGAATGAAACCTTATTACTGAAAGAGAATGATTATTTGATAAATGCATTTACCGATGCAATGAAATCCGCCAAAAGCTGATATTGTTTATGTACTGTTGCACTGTATAATTCAGCATTGTAGTATAAAGGATACTGCAAATTAATATAGATGTGAATAAAAAGTTTTTTTATACTAATGGTGCCTCATTTAATAATAAACTTTTCGTCTGGATTTGTTTATTTTGAACAAATTAAAATTACAAATATGGTTGTTAAAAAATTTCTTTCCGTTCTTTTCCTTTTTTGTATTGCAATTAAAACAGTTACAGCACAAAAAATACCAACCCTGCAAGAACATTTTGGATTTGCTATAGGTACCAATTATCAATTGGCCACCTTTACACAAACTGAGTCTTATTTTAAAAAGTTAGGGGAAATATCCGACCGGGCTACGTATACAGTGATTGGTAAAACAGAAGAGGGGAGAGATCAGTTTATGATGATCGTTACATCCCCACAAAATCAAAAAAGACTGGAGTATTATAAAGAGATATCACAAAAATTGGGCAATGCTGATATTAGTGTGGAGGAAGCAGGAAAATTAGCGGGGGAAGGCAAGGCCATAGTTTGGATTGATGGTGGATTGCATGCCACTGAAACTGTAGGAATACATCAGCTTATAGAAACGGCTTACCAGCTAATAAGCAGAACTGATGATGAAACATTGAGGATCCTGGATGATGTGATCATCTTAATGACACATGCAAACCCTGATGGACAGGAATTGGTCAGTAATTGGTATATGAGAGATACGGTACCTGAAAAAAGAAGCCTATCAAACCTGCCCAGGTTATATGAGAAATATGCGGGCCATGATAATAACAGGGATTTTTATATGCTTAACCTGAAAGAATCTCAGAATATTGCCAGGCAGTTATTCATAGAATGGATTCCGCAGATCATGTACAATCACCACCAGGCGGGCCCGGCAGGATCTGTTTTGGCAGGGCCACCTTACAGGGATCCATTTAACTATGTTTTTGATCCCTTAATCATAACAGGCCTTGATGCAGTTGGGGCGGCCATGCAAAACCGATTAAATGCAGAAGGCAAGCCCGGATATACCAGTAAATCCGGTTCAGTTTTTTCAACCTGGTATAATGGGGGGCTTCGAACAACTACCTACTTTCATAATATGATCGGCCTGTTAACAGAAATTGTTGGAAGCCCGAATCCATCTACAATACCGTTGGTTACTTCCAGGCTGATTCCAAATGGGGCTACCCCAAATCCTGTTGTGCCACAGAAATGGCTTTTCCGCCAATCCATTGATTATTCTGTGTCTTTAAATTATGCCGTTTTAAATTACGCTTCCCGCAACAGGGATGAGTTATTGTATAATATTTATTTAATGGGAAAAACCTCCATGGATAAAGGAAATAAAGATACCTGGTCCTTATCCCCCTCTAAAATTGAGGAGATGAACAGGTTATTTAAGGATTCACTTAGTAAAATAAAAAACACGAATTCAAGCCCGGCGAATACAAGAAATAATGTTCCGCTAAAATTTTTTGACAGTGTTATGAATAACAAAGCCTTTAAAGATGCCCGGGGATATATCATACCGGCTGATCAACCTGATTTTGCTACGGCCATTGTATTTTTAAATGCTTTAGTAAAGACTGGTGTGGTTGTATATAAGGCCACAGCTGATTTTACTGTTGCCGGAAAAAAATACCCGGCTAATTCTTTTATTGTAAAAACAAACCAGGCTTTCAGGCCGCATGTTTTAGACATGTTTGAGCCGCAGGATCATCCCAATGATTTTCAATATCCCGGCGGCCCACCGGTATCACCGTATGATGCAGCAGGGTGGACATTAGCTTATCAAATGGGCGTGCAATTTGACAGGATAATGGAAGGCTTTGATGGGCCATTTCAAAAAAATCCGCATGGTGAAATAATAAAACTATCTGGCCCAGTTGTACCCGATAATACAACCGGATATGTATTGGATGCAAGAGCTAATCAATCTTTTAAAGCGGTTAATAATTTACTGGACCAGGGAATAAGTGTTTACAGAATTACAAATGTTTCAGACAATTCGGCTTATAGTAATGGCTCTTTCTTCATTCCTTCGGATAGCAAGGCAAAATTAATAATTGATAAAACAGCCATTGAAAACTATGTACGTTTTTTTGCAGTTCCAAAAAGACCAACGTCCCTCACAAAAATAAATAAGGCAAGGATAGCTTTGTGGGATACCTATGGAGGTTCAATGCCTTCGGGATGGATCCGCCTTATCATGGAGCAGTTTAATTATTCATTCGATATTATTTATCCAAAGGGTATTGATACCGGAAATCTCAGGTCAAAGTATGATGTTATTGTGTTTGCTACAGGAGCTATTCCTTCATCGGATATCTCAAACAATCAAAATACAGAAAGGGAAGGAAACAGCCCGAATGCTGATAGCAGTATTCCTGTTGAATTTAAAAACAGAACAGGCAGAATAACAGCAACGAAATCTATACCCCAATTAAAATTATTTTTAGAAGAAGGGGGTAATATTATTACGATCGGAAGCAGTACAGAATTGGCTTTACATTTAAAATTACCCGTTACCGACGCCCTGGTTGAAATTAAAAATGGAGTTGAAGAAGAATTGGAAAGAGATAAATTTTTTACACCCGGAAGTATTTTGAGGGTTTGCGTTGATAATAAACAACTATCAGCCTCGGGAGTAAATAAAGAAACCGATGTTTATTTTGATAATAGCCCGGTATTTAACATGACCCCGGAAGCAGTAACAAATAATATTATTAAACCTATTGCCTGGTTTGCAAATGACAAACCTTTACGAAGTGGCTGGTCTCTGGGACAGGCCTATTTAAAAAACGGCATAACCGCTTTTGAAGCAAAAGTCGGGAAAGGTAAGTTATTTGCTTTTGGCCCGGAGATCACTTTCAGGGCACAATCGCACGGAACATTCAAATTGCTGTTTAATCAATTATATACTTACTAAAGTAAAAATTAAATGCTTTTACCACAGCAACCAAGCCTTTGAAAAAGCAAAATCTAAAATCATTTATAATTTAAAAATGGCAATGTAAAAAATGATCCTTTATTTTTAAAATCTCCCTTTTTGAATTTTAAAATATGGATATTGCAAACAGATATTTTCAGGGATGTATGGTTTATCACAATAAGTATGTTCAGCTTTATCTGCAGTTTGTATTTTAATATCACCCAGAATCTGATCCCAGGTTACGTCTTTTTTAAAATAACTGAAATAACTTTCTACCGACATTTTAAAGAAATAAGAAAAGAACCCTCCGAATTTATTATTGCTGGTAGCCCGCTGGCCTTCATCTGCAGCCGTTGCTAAAATTGAAACAGGTTCGGGGTTTAAAAAAAGAGCCATACAGTTATCCGGATTCCAGGTCATACCTGGTCCACGTTTATCAGGAATGGGTTCGCTAACCGCATTGGTTTCACCCACCTCCGTATTGCAACAATCGCTGAGAACCAGGTTAAACCGGGCCCCCTTTTTTTTGATAGATGAAAAGATATCATCCATATTTAAGGAGTTGATCATATAGGTATTATCAGGCTTTGGTCTTAAATCAATATATGGGAACCGCCTTTTGTCTTTTAACTTTCTGAACCCATGTCCCGAATAATAAAATACAACAATATCATTAGGGTTAGGGGTAATCGCTTTTATAGCATCCTCAACATTCTTTTTATTATAATCATTTCCTGAAATTGTTTTGTATTCAAATTTGATACCCAGGAAAGCTGTAAGTTCCCGGAAAGTTAAAACCATCCTGTTCATATCTTTTAAACAGGAACCTCCGATAATAGAGTCTTTAATATTTGCTACTGTCAGTAAAATCAGTTTTGTATTCGGGTCGGTTAAATTTCCTCTTGCCGCTGTTGGTAAAAAAAGGTTTTTGTAAAAATCATCGTTTCGGCTAAAATACCGGCTGACAAATATTTTTGTCAGGTCCTTGCTTTCTATATATTCAACAGATATAAAAGGGAATATTTTTTTTGCAGCTCCCTCAGAAGTGCTGTTACTGCCTGTTGTTTTAATAACTTCAAATGTTGTTGTATTTGTTTTGGCAAACTCATCAGCAGCAATAATACCCAATGGCTCAAATAACGCAGTAAGGGTATCTTTTTGAAAACAGATTATTGGAGGGCTGTAATTTGCTGAATCCGTACCTTTTAAAAAAGCGGGTTTCAGTAATTTGTAAAATATTTTATTGTTATCAGTGTTGATATCATTCAAATCAGGGTATTGCTCCTGTACATTCAGCTGTACCAGCATCGAATCTCCATTTAGAGGTGAAACATACTTTAACCTTATTAACCCGGTTCCGTCATTATACCTTACAAAAAAAGCATGGCGTGTATTTGTATCATGTGCAGCTGGTAGTTTATATTGAAGCTGATAAACGGATTGTGTAAAAGCTGTAAACCTTACAGTAATGAGAAATAAAGCAGTAAATAATAAATTAATTTTCATAATATTTTTCTTGTTTTATGGCTGTTTATTTTATTAAACATGTTTTATATTTTAAATCTTTTTACGTGTTAGAAGCCTGCTCAAATGAACCGACAGTTGTTTTTTTAATAATAAATTTGAAATTATGAAATATTAATAGTAGAATTATGCTCTAAAACTAATATAAAAATGAACAAAATCTCAAAATCTGCATTTCAAATTATTCTTGGCGGAATCTTTTTTTTATCTGTTGCTGTATTAAGTTGTAACAGCGGCGAAGAAAAAAAGGAAGCTACACCTGAACCTACGGTTACCGAAAAACCAAAGGAACCTTCTCAACCGGTTCCTGACACCAGTAAGGGAATTGATACAACAGGGAAAACAAAACCTGTTATTCCGGGGAGTTAATCTTTTTATTGAACCGGGTTGTTTTAAGCTTTATTCTATCTGCGGTATAAGGTGGCCTGTTTTTACTTAACCAATGTATTAGCCAAAGCTCTATCCGGTGATGGGTTGGGATGAGTATGGCTGCTATCGAAACAAATATCAGCATTTCCAAAATAGGCGTGTGATTAGTGATCTCTGCTACATAAGGATGTAAAAGCAGGGTCAGGTATTCAAAAACGATCAATAGTGAAAGTACACCCAGTACTTTCACTACCCGGATATGTATTTTGATCCGGCTCAGCAACAGCGTAAACATGAAGAACCCGGGTATAAAAATTCCGATAAACAGCAATTGGAGCTGTTGCTTTCTTTCTCTTTTTGCAATTCTTTTATTTTCCGCAATTTCCAACTGCCGGAACTGTTCGTTACTGGAAAGCATTTGCGATTCCCTTATCCTGCTTTTACTGTTAATTGTATCGCTTATCTCCTGCACATTGTTTATATAAAAGAATGCACTGTCAATTCTATTTTGTTTTTTATAATGCTCGGTTAAAAAATTCAGGGCATCCAGTTGTTTGGGCAGGAACCCGTCTTTTTCCGCAATAGCCCGGCTCATGTTAGCGTAATATACAGCAGAATCTTTTTTATTTAATTTTTGGTACAGCGTTGCAAGCCCCAGTGATGCTTCACAAAGCAGTTCATCAGCATTGACTTCACTTAAATAAGTTAAACTTCTTTGATAATTTGCCAGAGACAATAGGTAATCTTCCTGTTTCATATAAACATGTCCCATGCCAACTAAAGATGCTCCTATCAGGTAACTGTTTTTAAGTTCATTGGCAAGGCCCAGTGATTTATTAAAATAGCTATAAGCAGAATCATTGTTATTGAGCCTGTCATAAACATCTCCCATGTTTAAAGCTATATTGAATTTCAGATCCCGTATATTATTAATTTCAATTAAAGAATCTGCTTTATAGTAATACTGCAATGCTTTATTATATTCTTCAAGAAAAGAATATACGATCCCTATATTCATATTAACACTGGCAAGGTTTAGGTTGTTGTTTCTTTTTTCTTCAATTTTTAATTTTTGCAAATTAAATTCTAATGCACGGGGATAGTTACCCATACTGCCAAATATGTTGGCAATAATTCCCAAAGACCTGGATTGACCTTCTTCATATTTAATGTTCCGGGCAAGTAGAAGTGCCTCACGGCTGACAGCCAGTGCCTTCAATGGGTCATAAATACCGGTTGCCAGGCCAATATTCCACATTAAAGTAACCCTGTTTGAATCAATTTTTTCATTTTTAAGTAATTTATAAAGGCTGTCAGCCTTATTTTTTTGTGCAGTAACAGCATTAAATAAAAAGAGAAAACAAACTAAAAATAAAATCCTGTTCATATTTTTTAACTGGGTTAAAGTGTACTCCCGGATACAATAATAAAGATTTTAAATTTAACTTATTAAACCGGCTAAGTTTTCGTGGTTACTATTACATTGTATTTGATAAAATTAAAAGCAGGTTATTTTAAATGACCCGGAAAAAAAATATTTCGCCTGGTTACTTCAAAAAACAGGGGTATTACAATTATACTATCCGGCTTTTACAAAAAATGTTAAACTATGAGACAAATTCATATATATCCATAATAGGGTTATCGACCAGTAAAGATCCTTGGGATTTTATCAACATTCCCCGTTAAACATAATAATAAATTCAGACATTCGTTCCTATCGTTAGTTTAGTTATAAGTCAATAATAACTTATACCGAATCATTTCAACTACTTATAATCAGCAACAGTATGAAAAACAGCTTTCGCAATTACAAACACCTGTTAATTATGTTTACGGGTAGTTTTTTATTAAATTATACCTGTATGGCTCAAAACAACGGAATACTGCCATTAACCGGCCTCCGTTATTTTAAAGAAGGTATTTTAGCAAAGAACATAGATGTAAAAATAGATGGCGCACAACTTTTAAGCAACAGGGTTCCGTTAAATAAAGAAATTGAAGTAATCCTGCAGCAGCCAAGCGGATTTTCTGCAGATAAAAATAATATCACATTTGCAGCAGCAGAAGTAATTATTTTTTCACCCAAAGGAGAGGTACTTTCAAATGAACCCAATATCTTTTTAAAGAATCAGGTAACAGGCTTTTCAGCTAAAGAGTTAACTGCATTTAGTATAAAATTTAATATTCCAGCTTCCATGATGAAAACAAATTTCAATGGTACAGTTAAAATAAGGCTGTACGATCTAAAAAGTAAGAATCAGTTAAGGCTTGAGATTCCTGTGATTTTTGCCAAACCAG
>JAYTOF010000013.1:0-6695 GCA_043747955.1 Chitinophagaceae bacterium | reverse complement strand
CCTGCCCTTAATTGCATCACCAACAGGCATGGCAATAGGTTTTCCGGTATCAATAACCACGGTACCACGAACCAAACCCTCTGTTCCGTCCATCGCAATGGTACGAACACTATCTTCACCCAAATGCTGCTGTACTTCCAGTACCAGCGTATCTCCGTTTTCGCGTTTTAATTCCAATGCATTCAATATCTCAGGAAGTTTGCTGCCGCTGTCAAAATGAACGTCTACCACAGCGCCGATGACTGATTTTACTTTACCGGTATTGGCCATAAATGATATTTTATTATAATGAAGTCTGAATTTGAGCGGCAAAGGTAAGGGATGGAGTTTGAAATTTGAAATTGAATCCTGCCTTTTTCAGATCATTACCCCTTTATTGCCGACTTTAATTTTTCAAAAAAATAATTGGTATCAGTAAAAGTCATAAAAATCCATTCTGATTAAATAAGAACGTCTATATTTGCAACATAGTAGCAAAAAACAGACCTTGTTCAAAAACCTTCTTATTAAAAAAATTGTAGCAGCCGCCATACTGTTCGTATTTGCTATCAGCATTACACCTACAATTGTTTTTCATAACTGGCTGGCTGGTCATACCGATACTGTAAAAAAACCGATAGAAACGAAGGGCGAGCAACTCGGTAGAAAAACTTACAACTGCCAATGTGATCATATTGTTGCAGAATCTCCTTTTACTGAACCTGCTAAAGAAATTAATCCGGCTGCGGCACTACCATTTTCATTAATTAAAGAAGAGCTGCAGGTTCACTTCATTTCTTTCCAATACTACTTTTATTCATTACGCGGGCCACCGGCTGTTTGATATTTATTCTTAACCCGGTAAGTGTCTCTTCATTTTACAAAATGAAAAGTACACTGACTGAAATTGAACATTTATTAAAACAGTTATTATGCGTAGTTTATCGATCCTGACATTTTCCTTACTTATCATTTTAGTAACCCCTGCGAATTCGTTTTCAACAGGCAATTCATATAATGAGCCTTTAAAAAAAGGCATTCCGGTAAACGGTACATTTTCCGGTAAAATTACCGATGCCCTAACCGGTGCTGCCATTGAGGGTGCAAGCGTTTACATTTCAGATATTAAATCGGGTACTGCATCTGATGCATCCGGTAAATTTATTATAAAAAACATACCACCGGGCGAGCATCTTGTTGAAATATCTCATATAGGTTATACCAGTATAATTGAAAGTATAGATATGAATACCGATGTCAACAAAGATTTTACATTGACCGAATCGGTTATTGAAAACAATGCCGTTGTTGTTACCGGCGTAACCGGCGCCACACAATTAAAAAAAATTCCATTTGCAGTAAGTGTAATGCGTAAAGAAGATTTTTTCAGGAATACGTCGACCAATATTATTGAATCGCTGACTAAAATTGGTGGCGTATACACCTTGTCTACGGGCCCTGCCATTTCAAAACCGGTGATACGTGGATTAAGTTATAATCGTGTACTCACTATTAATGATGGTGTACGGCAGGAAGGCCAGCAATGGGGCGATGAACATGGTATTGAAGTGGATGAAGCCAGTGTAAATAAAATTGAATTGCTGAAAGGCCCGGCTTCCATCATATACGGCAGTGATGCTATGGCTGGCGTGGTGAATATCATTACCAATGTACCAGTTCCTGCAAACAGCATTAAAGCAAATTTATCCAGTAACTATCAAACCAATAATAACCTAAGCACCATTAATTTGAATATTGGTGGAAATAAAAACGGGTTCAACTGGAATATCTATACATCAAACAAAGCCGCGGGCGATTATAAAAACAAATACGATGGCCGGGTATTTAATTCAAAATTTACCGAGAATAATATTGGCGGTTATATCGGGTATAATGGCAAGTGGGGCTTCAGTCATTTATTGATAAGCAGCTTTAATTTAAAGGCCGGTTTAATTGAAGGCGAAAGAGACAGTGCCGGATATTTTATAAAAAACCTTGCAGGCGGAATAACAGAGAGAGCTACCAGCCGGGATTTTAAAAGCTCAACAGCTTTAATACCTTACCAGCATATCAGGCATTTTAAAATAGCCACTGATAACAATATTAAAATGGGCAAAAATTTTCTCACGTTTAACCTGGGCTATCAGCAAAACAAAAGAGAAGAGTTTGGTAATCCCGATGATGTTAATGAACGTGCCTTATTTTTTGATCTGCAAACCTTCACCTACACCGCACAATTTCACCTGGCCGAAAAGAAAAACTGGAAAACATCCATCGGTATAAACGGCATGCAGCAACAGAATACCAATAAAGGAATAGAGCAATTAATACCGGATTATAATCTTTTCGATTTTGGCATTTATGCTTTTACTCAAAAAACGATCAATAAACTTACCATCAGCGGAGGCGTACGTTTTGACAACCGGAATGTAAATGCCGGTAATTTATTGGATGGCGCTATGATTAAGGAAACCGGATTTAAAAAATCTTTTTCAAATGTATCGGGCAGTGTTGGTTTGGCAGCGCAGGTTACCCGGGCCGTAAATCTAAAATTCAACATTGCAAGGGGTTTCAGGGCACCCAGTATTCCCGAACTGGCCAGTAATGGCGCACATGAAGGAACCATACGTTACGAATACGGTGACAATAATTTAAAAAGTGAAACCAGTATTCAATTTGATGGAGGTATAGAATATAGTACTGAACATATCTCCATAGGCTTGTCGGCTTTTTATAACAGCTTTGATAATTTTATTTTTTACAGAAAATTAGAAGCTATTGGCGGGGGTGATAGTTTAGTTACTGTTAACGGCGATTTTTTAACCGCTTTTAAGTTTGATCAGACCAAGGCTGCATTAACCGGCCTGGAAGCAACAGTTGATATTCATCCGCATCCGCTTGACTGGTTGCATATATTAAATACCTTTTCAATAGTGAGCGGACAATTAAGAAAACCCATTGAAGGCAATAAATTTCTTCCTTTTATTCCGGCTACGAAATTAGCAACAGAGTTTAAAGGAAGCTTTAATAAACTAACCAATAGTATCCGTAATTTTTATGTAAAGTTTGAAGTGGATAATACATTTGAAAAAAAGAATGTATTTACAGTTTACAATACCGAAACAAAAACAGCGGGCTACACTTTACTGAATGCAGGCCTGGGTGCCGACTTTGTAAACAAGAAGAATCAAACTTTATTCAGCCTGGCTTTTAGTGCGCTTAACATTGCTGATATGGCATATCAAAATCATTTAAGCCGTTTAAAGTATACAGAAGAAAATGTAGCCACCGGTAGAGCCGGCGTTTTTAATATGGGAAGAAATTTCAGTTTCAAACTGAATGTGCCTTTGAATTTGAACTTAGCGAAATAATTCTTTGCCTGCCGGTATGCCGGTTAGCCGTCTAACTTTGTTGAACATCGACTTACCGGCTTACCGGCTAATTCTTTATTTCCTTCTTCTATACCATATCAGAAACCCTGTAATACTCAACAAAGCGCCGGTCAAACCAAAAACAAAATAAATTATTTTTATACCGGCGCCCCCAAACTTACCCATATGCAGTTGGGAATTGATGATATCATACCTGTCTGCCTGACTGATCTCATTAATAAATCTTGTTTTAGAAATGCTGCCTGCACTGTCTAAAAAAATAACATCAGTCATTTTTTTGGAGTGTATGTATGCATTCGAACTGCGGCTGCCATACATGGCAGTCTTGCCTGTATTGCCCTGGGCAAAATAAATTACGTGTGCAGTAAAATCGGGATATTGTCTTTTTACTGCTGCATAAGCCGAATCAAATTTAAAAGGTAAAGCAGGTGATGTTTTTAATACCGGTGAATAATTATCTACAACATAAAATTCTTTTTTAAAAACGTAACGCTGCATCCAGAACCCGGTAATGGCGATCATCAGGTTAAACAGCAGAGCATACACTCCTATCAAGTGATGCAGGTTGTTCCATTTATAAACTGATCTTTTAAATAATAAAACATCGGGTATGTTTTTTCTGAAGAGTATCGTTCCGGTGATGATACTCAATAAAAAAACGAGTGCAAAAAACCCAAGCAGCCATTCCCCGGTTTTACCTAAATGAAACGAATTATGAAATTTTGATAACCAGCTCATAAAATGATGCGTGAAATCATTACTGCCGCCTCTTGTTCTTAAGATTTCTGTTGTTTGGGAATGTAAAAAAACCTCCATCACCTCCTTCCCGTTTTTAAAAGAAGGATCATAAATGAAAAAAGAAAATGGCCTGCTGCTGCTTTCCGGTAAAACACAATTGCTGATCTGAGCATGAGGATATTTTTTTTGAACAGCACTGAAACAACTGTCAACCGTTGCTGTTTTATTCTGATTGAAAATGACCACCGGCATTTGTACAGTATCCAGTTTATCATAAAAAACCAAAGCTGCACCCGACAAAGACATCAGCAAAATAAAAAGCCCTGAGGCCAGTCCGGCTATAGCGTGTACGTAAAAAATAAAGTTCTTCTTCATTTACATTAAATTATCTGTTCATTCAATTATCTTGCAATATTAATAATTCAAATCATCAAATGAACATCAAACCAGATCTTTACCTGTTCATTTTATTTATCGGTATACCGCTTCATGTTTCTTCTCAACATTTAGATATTGATATTCTGAAACCAATCAATAAAAATGAAACAGCATTCAAAAAGAATTATCTTGAACTGAATGCTTCTTCTGTAAATGCCGTGAGTATTGGAATACCTGTTGGTATTGCCCTTACAGGCTTTATTATGCATGATAATAAGCTGAAAAAGGATGCCCTGTTTATGGGGGCAGCAATACTTGCATCAGGTTTGGTAACCCAATCCACCAAACATATTGTAAACCGGAAACGTCCTTTTGCATCATATCCATTTATTGTACAGAGAGATGATACCGAAGTATGGCTGTCTTTTCCATCCGGACATACTTCTGCTGCTTTTTGTACAGCCACCTCGTTAGTTTTACGATATCGAAAATGGTATGTAATTGCGCCTGCTTATGTTTATGCAACAAGCGTGGCCTGGGCCAGGATGTACCAGGGAGTTCACTATCCCAGTGATGTACTCGCCGGAGCACTTACAGGTGCAGTAAGTGCCTGGCTTGGTTACAAAGCACAAAAATGGATTGCCGGTAAAAAAGAACAAAAAAAGAAACTTACTTTGTAACATGATCGATATTAATATTAACACCCCGGCTTTACTGTTTCCGGCCATCACACTTTTAATGCTGGCTTATACCAATCGTTTTTTATCACTGGCATCGCTGGTACGTAAACTACATGAAGAATATAACCGGGGCGAAAAAGAAAGAAATATTTTAATGCAGATAAAAAATATCCGCACCAGGTTAAACCTGATCCGTTATATGCAGGCCCTGGGTGTACTTAGTTTTTTATGCTGTGTATTATGTATGTATGCCATTTACCGCAACTGGATATTAATTGCAAACGGAATATTTGCAGCCAGCCTGATCTTTTTACTCTTATCCATTATTTTATCACTTTTGGAAATTAACAAAAGTACAAAAGCCATTGAGCTGGTACTGAGTGATATTGAAGAACTGGATAAGGAGAATATTTTTACGGATATTTTTAAAAAGGCAGATGACTAATGTAACTCTACCGGTTTTGTTTGTTCATAATTTTCATCATACTTAACAAAAAAGCGGATATACAATACACGGCTCAAACGCATGAGCCAGGGCTGTGTAATGATCAGTATTATTGTATTTGTACCCAGCCACCAGAATATCCGGTTATCATCTGTAGAAACCCCGATTAAAACCAGCCAGGCCACAAATGTGGCTACAGATACTGCAACAGCCAATGCATAACTCACATAACCGGTTCCAAACCAAAAACCATCTTCCAGATCGAATTTCTGACTGCATACCGGGCAGTTTTTGGGCATATTAAAAATATGGGAAAGTTTCAGGCTTTTGAAAGGATTGCTGCTCTTAAACATTGGCCCGCGCCTGCATCTCGGGCATTTCATGGTTAAAATACTCCAATAATAATTTGGCCTGGGGTTATTGTTACTCATAAAAGCAAAGTTAATAAAGCAGGTACAAATGCCCGTAACAAATGATACACACTATTTGAATTTCAGTTTAAAAACCAGCATGATAAAGCTCATGGCAAGTACCATGCTGTTGGTATATATTATGGCAGCATCCATGATCAACAATCCATAAGACAACCATAAAATTACACCCAGCATAAGAAACAATAACATCAGTAATGAAAGATCCTTTGCCGATTTTGTTTTCCAGATCTTTACTACCTGCGGTAAAAAAGTAATGGAAGTTATTGTACCGGCCAGCATTCCTAAAATTTGTACCCCTGTCATGTAAATCAGTTTAAAGCGGGTGTAGATAATGTTTGTCTTTTTCTTTCCCCGATCTGCTGGCGCCACATGGCAAAGTATAATCCCTTTTCCTGCAGTAAAAGTTCGTGTGAACCGGTTTCCACCACATCGCCTTTTTCCAGCACATAAATCCGGTCGGCATGCATGATGGTACTTAAACGGTGTGCAATTAAAATGGTTATCTGTCCTTTTTGTGAAGACAGATCCCGGATGGTATTGGTAATTTCTTCTTCAGTTAAAGAATCCAATGCAGAAGTAGCTTCATCAAAAATTAATAAATGCGGCTGACGCAATAAGGCACGGGCAATGGAAATACGTTGCTTTTCGC
>JAYTOF010000012.1:0-14993 GCA_043747955.1 Chitinophagaceae bacterium | reverse complement strand
ATTGCTGTAACAGACTTTATATTTTTCATTTGATTACCGGTGATCATCTTTTTAACGAAAGCAGGCAGCAGTTTATCCATCAATAAAAATAATTTGTTGATCCGGCCCGGAATGATGACTTCTTTTCCTTTTAATAAACCATCAATGGCAACAGGGGCTACCTCTTCGGGATTCATAACCGAAAGCCTGGACAGCCAGCCCGAAGATTTGATCAGCATGGTGACCGATAAATTGGTATTCATACTGCCGGGGCAAATAACACTTACATGTATTCCATCATTTTTAACTTCTCTTCTTAAACTTTTTGAAAAGAAAAAAAGGAATGACTTTGTTGCTCCATAAACCTGTTTTTTCGGAAGGAAAAAATATGAGCATAAGCTGCCCACGTTCAGGATATAGGACGGGCCGTTGGCCTTAAGCATTTCCAGAAAAAGATGCGTAAGCAGTGTTGTGGCTGTAATATTTAATTTTATCTGTTTCTGATAAAAAGACATCCTTCCCTCACTGAATAACATGGTGCTGCCTAACCCTGCATTATTGATGAGCATATTTACAGGTAGCTTAAGGTCCTGCACTTCCTTAAAAACCAGGATACAATTCTCTTCAACAGACAGGTCTTTTTCAATGGCTACTACATCAACTTTATAATTCCGTTCTATAAAATCTGCCAGGTAGTATAACTCAGGTCCGGGGAGCGCTACAAGAATAAGGTTCATTTTTCTGGAAGCACACTCCAGTGCCAAAGCTTTTCCAAATCCTTCGCTGGCTCCGGTTATTAAACAATAATTTTTATTAAACATGATTTTGTGTTTTTAAAAATTGAATAGTCTGGTTTAGTGCTTCTTTCAGCGGGGTGGGGTGGTATCCTAACTGGCGGATCGCTTTACCGCTGCTAAAAGTTTTATTGCAGAAAATATGGCGGATAGCTTTTGCGGTCACAAAAGGTTCTTTACTGGTTAATTTGTACTGTATCCATTGCAACAGGCTCCATATTTGTACCAGTAATTTTGGCGCCATTATAAGTCTGGCCTTTGTTCCCGAAAGCGAACGGATAGATCGGAAAAGATCTTCATAAGAAATATTTTCTCCACCCAGTATATATTTTTCGCCACCAATTCCCTTGGTCATTACCAGGATATGGCCTTCTACAACATCATTTATAAAACAATAATTAGTTTCCAGGGTTCCCGGATTAGGAATAAGTGTAAGCTTACCTTTTATGAAATTATGTATTATCCGGTTTACCGAAATGGGATGTGTTTCAATTCCCGGTCCGTATACTTTAGATAAGGAAACAATGACTGTGAATAAACCCTTATGAACATATTCCTTTACAAGATTCTCTGCCAGGAATTTTGTAAACTCATAATCATTATCAAAAGCTGTTGTTCGGGGGTCATTTTCACTTTTAGGCTTACAAACCGAAGAACCCATTACCCCACAACTACTCGTGTATACAAATTTCTTAATACCCAGGTCAAGTGCTTCGGCTAATAGATTACGGGTGCCTTCAACATTTACTTTATAAAAAACATCCGGGTCTTTTGCAAATATTTTTACAATGGCAGCAGTATGAAAAACCTGTATACATCCACGCATAGCATTCCGTATTGAGGAGCGGTCTGTTATATCTCCGGCAAAAACAATGATATTGTCATGCCTGGGTATATTGGGTGAATTTAAATTTCGTACCAGGATATGTACACTGTTGCCCAGGCCGGCCAGTGTTAGTGCCAATTGGTGGCCAATATATCCGGTTGCGCCTGTTACTAAAATTTTCATAACCTTACTGTTTTAGATGTGTAGAAATAAGACAAGTAAATATTAAGTTCGTAAACCAGTGAAAAACCAATATGCAGTATAATGGCCGGCCACACTGCATTACATGTTATGCTTAAAAAACAAACCAATAGCCCAAAGGGGATACAGGCCAGCAACTCTTTTTTACTGTTAAAAATGTGCAGTAAAACATACAGGAAAACATTTAATACAACTGCTACCGGTATTCCCATCCAGCTTATACAGTCAAAAAGTAAAAAGCCCCTGAACCATAATTCATAAACAAAAAGGAATATGATCCTGATGATGAAATAGCGGATAACAAAATTGGTGGACAGTTGATTTAAAACATCAGTTGATCTTTGTTTTTTTGCTTTAAGATCTTCGCCCAGCCTGAATGCAATTGAAATGAGGAGCGCAAATATCAAAATAAACAGGATAACAGCAGAAATATCCGGCATTTGACTGCCTATTAAAATTTTTACGCCGGGATGTTTCAGCATAATAAGGGGAACGGCCCCAAGCCAAAGTATTCCGATGATATGGGTACCTATAAGATTACCGGGCTTTGCCGTAAAGGCGCCTTCATCACTGATTAATCTTTGGTTATTATTGCTCTTGCTTATCCAGCTGAGAACAAAAAACATCATATAACAAAAGACATAGATCATAATAGTTGTTGTTTGCATGATGATTGTTTTAAGGTTTAAGAATTATTTCTGCTGAATAGAATGTATGGCTGATCTTTATCCTGGTGCAGATGCCTCCAGTATAATAATAACAGTTGCTGTTACCATCAGGGAACTTCACTATATATCCACCATCAGCTGTTTTTGTTATTTTTATAAAACATTCATGGTTATCGCAATACACCAGGCTTATACCGATGGGCTCAAAAAAATAAAGGCTCAGCAGGTTTGTGCCTATGTAAGCGAAGGATAGTTTTTCCTTTTCACCCTCTTTCATCACTTCATATTTTTCAGCAACAAGCCTTGTTTGTTTATCTAATTTTACAGAGCCGTTGGTTTTTCTGAACTGTGATGAATAAACCAATTTCCCGTTTTCATAACTTGAAGTTTCTTTTGCAGACACCGTTATCCGGAAGATGAACCGGGTCTTTATTTCAGAAACCAATAACAGGGTTGATCTGTTGGAGGCAATGTTTTTCTCAAGACGCAACCAGCCGATATCATCTCCGCCCTGTATAATTCTATATTGCAATTGCAGGTTTTGGGTTTTTGATAATACTGGGATAAGCAGCAGGAGAATCATGAAACTCAGAAAAATGATATAAAACCTGGCACTAAAAAATTTACGTAATGATGAACCTGCCTCTGCCCAACTTTGGTTGCGGTATTTTTTGAAAAAAATATAAAACAGTAACGGTATCATGATCTTTTTTTAGTTGAAGAATGATAAATTATCTCCCAATGGGTAAGGCAAGGGTAATTCCGGTAATATCCTTACTTACTTTAGCAGGCACTCCAAAACCCGTTTTTTGGTTACTAAGCATAAGTTTGGCCTTTTGCTTGTTTACACTGGCCAATACCATAAATGGTATGCTGGCAATACCTGTTGCCGCACTGGCGATGAATAAGCTGGCAATAGTTTGGTCCCTGCTGTCATAATTATTTGGATTTGAATTGCTGCTACTTACAAGAAGGCCCGATACGCCAAGAATAAGACCAGCTCCCAATAATGATACGCCAGTAATCCTCAGGTTTTTGCTCCTGTGCATATAAAAAGCATAATCTTTATCCGGGCCATTTTTTGCCGCAGAATACAAGTTTTTTGAGAATGTATTATCCTCCGTTAATGCTGTGTGTTTTAATATTTTGATATTAGTAACGGCTGTGAATTGCTTTTCGGGCTGTGCTTTTGTCACCAGGTTTAAAGTGAATATCAAAACTGGCAACAGAATAATCTTTTTCATAATTTTTTGTTTATTGATGATTAAAAATTTATTTAATTATTTTAAAATACACTTGCAATGAACCTGTCACTAATTGCTAAATGAGGCTTAATGTTGAATTGCTATCCTCTCTTTATATGAAAATCACCGTTTGTAACTGTTTTAAAAGTATTTGTAGCGCCATCAATGCCGGTTATATATTCAAAATTCCCTTTTACATATTCGGCACTTATTTCAGTAATCGTTATCGATCCCGATCCGGATACTATTCCGCCACTTGCTCCGGCGGTATAGGTTCTGCCGTTTGGATCAGATGAATACAGGGTGAATATTCGCCACTTGTCTGCCTGCAAGGGATAATTACCTGCTTTAAGTACTTCCGCTTCGTTCAGATAAAGCTCAATTGAACCATTGGCCCAGGTGCCACTTATGGTAATTATTTTATCGGGACCTATAGCTGGAGGCAGGTAACTGGCATTTATACGTGTATTACAAGCCGTAGGTAAGGCTTCAAGATTAAAACGCAGGTAGCTTGTAAACGCAGGTTCAACATCATTTTTTTTACAGGCTATTAAACAAACTGTAATAATCAATACTATGCAGGGGATTACCTTTTTCATAATTGTTTTTTTTAATGTTGAATATTAAATTATTTCCCAAGTGGAAAACTCAAGGTGATACCGGTAATACTCCTGCTTACATTAGCGGGTACGCCAAAAGCTGTTTTCTGGCTGGTAACCATTAAATTGGCTTTGCGTTTATTAACGGAGTAAAATATTGTAAAGGGAATACTGCTGAGCATTGCAGCAATACCCACAACAATTAAAGCTGTAGATGCATCTGCTTTGCTTTCTGTATCGCTGTCATTCTCCAATATCACATCATAGTTTTTTTGAAAGGTTAGCGCACCAATGCCTGCAATTACAAGACCGCCGCCAACTAAACACAGGGAAGCAATT
This sequence comes from Chitinophagaceae bacterium, assembly GCA_043747955.1. Lineage (GTDB taxonomy): Bacteria > Bacteroidota > Bacteroidia > Chitinophagales > Chitinophagaceae > Ferruginibacter. Next base: position 10,343 of record JAYTOF010000012.1, on the reverse strand, counting down.
CTATTATTTCGGCTTTTTTTCAGGTAATATTCTTTATTAAATGCTGAGTCTGGGCTGTTATTCAAATTTGCATTGTTTATAAACATACTGGTTACTGCCAGTGGTTTATCCAAAGTATGGATATTGATGTTTTGTGCTTTTGTTACAATTCCTGTAGATGAAAGAATTAAAGCAACGAGGATGATCTTTTTCATGATTTTTTTTTAGGTTAAATAATTTTTGATTAACAACTCAAAACTAATTTGGAACATTACCCATTCCTAATTGACAATTAACGGGTGTATTTAAGAATCAGTAATTGCAACTTTTTGTTACCTGTTTGAGGTATTTTTTGTTTTTTTTTGCAAAAAATGCAAATGGTTTATTGTAGATTGGGAATAAATGCGTTAAAAAAGGGGCAGGAATTGCGATTTTTACCAAAACTTTTTTTAAATGGAATCAAGTGAAACACAGTTACGGTTTTTCCAGCACATCAAATCTATGTTGCCCCCGAATATTTCCTTTGTGGATGAAATAGCCGAATTACTGGATATAAGCAACGATAGTGCTTATCGCCGGATAAGGGCCGATAAACCCATTAGTTTTGAAGAATTGCAGAAGCTATGTGTGCGTTATAAAGTTTCGCTTGACCAGTTTTTAAACCTGCAAAGTGATGCCTTTATTTTTACGGGTAAACTGGATAATGATGTAGATTTTGGGTTTAAAAATTGGTTGGAAGAAGTATTGAATCAATACAAAATCATCAGTAGTTTTGAGAAAAAGCATATTATTTTTCTGTCAAAAGATTTTCCTTTTTATCTGCATTTTCAAATACCTGAGCTGGCAGCTTTTAAATACTTTGTATGGATGAGGATTTTTTTGGATTTTAAGGGCGATAAAAGTGAGAAGTTCACTTTTGATTACCCCGGGTTTGAAGAATACAATACTATTGGTCTGAAAATTTTGGATGTTTATAATACCATACCTACTACTGATATTTTTAATACAGAATGTATAAATTCCACACTTCAACAAATAGAATATTATTATGAGGCCGGGCGCCTCGTATCAAAAGAGCAAGCCAATATACTATTTGATAAAATGGAACAGGTAGTGAATCATATTGAAAAAGAAGCAGAGCTGGGCTGTAAATTCAGAATTGGAGGACAACCTAATTCCGAGTCAGCTTCCTACAGGCTTTTCAATAATGAACTGATACTTGGCAATAACAGTTTATTGGCTGAGTTAGGTGATATGAAAATTACGTTTCTTAATCATAGTTTTATGCATTTTATTGCAACAAGGGATGAAGCATTTAATAAAACAATGTACAATAACCTGAATAATATGATGCAGAAATCTACACTCATCAGTTCCAGTGATGAAAGGCAAAGAATACAATTCTTCAACCGTTTGCGGGATGAGATACATCACAGGAAGGCCAGGCTTTCCTGATATTAAATTTAGTTTTAGTATCTTTTATGATGATTATAGTAAACTTACTCTCAAATCAGAATCATTGTACCATTTTGACAAACTATTTCAGGTACTTATAAATTAAAGTATACATGGAACAGTCTACTGCACAGGGATTATTTTTTCAACAAATAAAAGCACTGATGTCCCCGCACTTATCTCTTGCAGATGAGATAGCCAGGGTACTTGATATTAGTACAGATAGTGCCTACCGGCGGATACGTGGAGAAAAACCGATCAGCTTTGACGATATTCAAAAATTAAGTAACAGCTTTAAAATATCCATTGACCGGTTCCTGCACCTGCAAACCAATGGTTTTATTTTTACGGGTAACCTGGGCTATACCGCTACAGATTTTGTAGAGCATTACCTGAATAATATGTTGCAGCAATTTGAACTTTTGCAGAGTTTTGATCATAAACATATTTATTTTCTCCCAAATGATATACCACCGTTTGCTTATTTCCAAATTCCGGAACTGGCTGCATTTACATTTTTTTATTACAAAAAAAGCCTGTTGCATTTTGAGGAAATGAAAGATTTGAAATTCTCGGCTAAAAATATAAATGAGGAACATACAAAACTGGGAATAAAAGTTCAGGCCAGTTTTAACCGGATTCCTTCAACAGAAATATGGGGTATAGATACCATCAACAGCATCCTGCGGCACATCTCATTTTACACCGATACCCATGTGTTTGAAACGAAGGAAGATATTATTTGCCTGTACGATAAACTGGAAGCGTTGATCAATCATTTGGAAAAGCAGGCCGAACACGGCCTCAAATTCAACTACGGCAAATCGCCTGATAAAGACTCCGCCACTTACCGTATGTTTCACAACGACCTGATTACAGGCGATAATTGTGTATTGGCCGAAACTGGAGATAAAAAGGTCACGTATATCAATCACAACCTGATCAATTTTATGTTTACACGGGATGTGGGTTTTAATAATTATACTTTTGAAACTTTTCAAAATGCCATTCAAAAATCTACACAGATCAGCCTGGTAGGCGAAAAGGCGCGGGCCCGGTTTTTTGGCCGTTTGCGTATGAAGATCCAGATACAGAAAGAAACCATTAATCCATATTCATAACTACCTTTGTGATCTTTATGGAGACAAGGATGGATCAGAAAATAAAACTAATTGAATGTCCCCGTGATGCCATGCAGGGCTGGTCGCATTTTATTCCTACCAAAAAAAAGATAGAATACATCAATGCTTTACTGAAAGTTGGTTTTGATATGATCGACTTTGGCAGTTTTGTTTCGCCAAAAGCAATACCACAGATGGCTGATACGAAAGAAGTAATTGGCAATCTGCAATTGGCAAATAGCAAATCCAGGCTTTTGGCGATCATTGCCAATGAAAGAGGAGCTGAAGATGCAGTTATGTATGATGAAATTACTTACCTGGGTTTTCCCTTTTCAGTTTCTGAAACATTTCAAAAAAGAAATACCAATTCAACCATTGCCGAATCATTGAAAAGGGTAGAGGCCATTCAGAATTTATGTTTTATCAATAAAAAGGAACTGGTCATTTATATTTCAATGAGCTTTGGTAATCCTTATGGCGATCTGTATCATGAAGAAATTGTTTTTGAGTGGGTGAATAAAATGGTTGCAATGGATATCAGCATAATTTCACTGGCAGATACGGTAGGTTTAGCTACCAAAGAACAGGTTTACCAGATCACCAAATACCTGGTAGATTCTTTACCGGATACAGAAATTGGAGTTCATTTACATTCAACAACTGCAAACTGGAAAGAAAAGGTAGATGCTGCCTTAAAGGCCGGATGTAAACGGTTTGATGGCGCTTTAAAAGGAATTGGCGGTTGCCCCATGGCCGATGATGAACTGGTAGGTAATATGGATACGGAGCTGATGATACCGTATTTTAATGAATTGAATTTATTGAACAATTTAGATATGGATGCTTTAGCGGCTTGCAGCAATCTGGCCAGTTCTATTTTTGTTTAGCCACGAATGACACTAATTATCACTAATAATGAACATTCGTGTAAATTCGTGTAATTAGTGGCAATGTATATGGACTTTCATTTAGAATTTACTCCCAAACCATTTGATACAACAATCAATCACCGGCATAATTTATTGCTGATAGGCTCCTGCTTTACTGAACAGATCGGTAGTAAACTGGCCAATCATAAATTTGCTGTGCTTGATAATCCCAATGGCATCCTTTTTAATCCCATCAGTATTGCTAAATCCATTTCATCATACATAAATAATAAGCAATACGCAACGGCAGATCTGTTTTACCAAAATGAATGCTGGAACAGTTGGGAACACCACAGCAGGTTTTCTCATCCGGATAAAGAATTATGCCTGCAGGGAATTAATGAATCGCAAAATAAAGCTCATGATTTTTTAATAAAGGCTGACTGGTTACTGATAACACTGGGATCTGCTTTTGTGTACGAACTCCCCTCTCCCTCAGGAGAGGGGTTGGGGGTGAGGTCAGTTATTGCCAACTGCCATAAATTACCTACAGATAAATTTATTAAACGACTGTTGCCTGTTGATGAAGTTATTGCTGCTTTACAGATGATGCTTGAAAAAGCTGTTGCTTACAATCCTTTACTTAAAATTATTTTCACCATCAGCCCGGTAAGGCATTTGCGTGATGGCTTTATAGAAAACAACCGCAGCAAAGCCACGCTGATACATGCTGTTCATCAGCTTATTGAAAAAAATAATAACTGCCTTTACTTTCCGGCCTACGAACTGGTGATTGATGACCTGCGTGATTACCGCTTTTTTGCCGAAGACATGGTGCATCCAAACTACGCCGCCACCAATTATGTATGGGAAAAATTTATTGCAACCTGCATTGATGAAACATCACAGCAGTTAATGAAAGAGATAGCTGTTATTGTTGCAGCAAAAAATCATAAGCCATTCAACCCAACATCTGAGCTGCATAAAAAATTTCTTCAAATCAATTTTGATAAAGTGAAAAAACTACAGTTACAATTCCCTTATATAAATTTAGAAGAAGAAGAAAACTACTTTAAGTCTTGATCTCAAGGTTCCCCCTTCAGGGGGTTAGGGGGAAGCTAATGTATCCGGTCACCCCTAACTTCCATTTCCTGCATCAGTTCCTTTTCATACTTAAGCCATTCGGCCCAGCGCTTTCTTACAATTTTCTTATCTGTATAATGTTCGGCAAGGGTTATAAATAAAGTATAATGACCGGCCTCGCTTTCCATAAACTTCCGGTAAAAGTTCCGCATGTAGGCATTATCCAATCCTTCACTCAGTCTTTTAAACCGTTCGCAGCTGCGGGCTTCTATCAATGCCATGATCAGCATCTGGTCTAAAAATCGCTCCGCCGGACTTCCATCTTTTTTTTGAAACTGTAACAGGCTGTTCACATAAACATCTTTGCGCTGCTTACCCAGTTTAAGGTTACGCTTTTTTAGTTCTGCAATCACCATTCTGAAATGCCCCCATTCTTCTGTAACAATCGGTGCAAGCTCTTCCAGTAATAATTCTTTTTCCGGATTTTTAGTAATTAATGATATGCAGGTTGTTGCTGCTTTCTGTTCACAATAGGCATGGTCGGTTAAGATCTCTTCGAGCTGTAATTCAGCTAAATTTACCCAACGGGGGTCAGAGGGAAGTTGAAGTCCTAAAATGTTCTTAATGTCCTGCGATATATTTTCCATATCCACAAAAATAAAACAGCCTGGCAATAAATGCCAAACTGTTTTATTTTGTACTTGTATCTGGTAATTCTAATTTTTTGTTACGGTAAATTCACCTGCACCGGTAGTGCTGGGCTGCAGGCCAATGGTGCCGTTCATAATTTTTGGGTTACTGCTGTTGTATTTTCCGGTATAGGAATAGATGGCACTTGAACCTACATAAGTATAGGTGCCACTTACCACGTCAGCAACCTGGGTCCAGGTTCCATTGGCTATATCCGGTGTAGTTGGGCTGTTTGCCTGTACTACAAGAACTCCACCGGGCTTAAAGTTTAAGGAAAAATAAAAAATAGGCCCTCCAATGCCGTTGTTATAGTTACCATCCCATTTACCTTCTGCACTGGCAAATGTTACAGGTTCCGGATCGCTTTTACTGCAGGATGCCGCAAATACAACCAGGCATATACCGAGCATTGCAATTAAGAAGTTCTTTTTCATAATTATATTTTTAAGTAAATCATAGATCATTAGTAATACTTTTTTTAATCAAACATTATACCACAATTTAAAACCAAATCCCTCAATTTTGTTATAACATGGATAATATCAGTTTCTGGTTGATGCTAAAACCCTGAATTATACTTCTTTTTTCTGTAATTTACACTAAATAAAAACCTTTATGCGGATTGTCCCTTTTATCGTATCAACAGTTATCACATCCGGGCTGATTGTTTTATTTAATAGCAAACTTGTTTTACCTGCCCCTTTGGGTAAGCTGTTAAGCCCCCAGCATGGTATTTGGCAAAATGCGGAACCATCCGGTGAAAATTATGCTGCAGACCTGCATTTTTCCCGGCTAAACGGTAAGGTTGAAGTTTATTTTGATGACCGCCTGGTACCACACATTTTTGCAGAGCAGGAAAATGACGCTTATTTTGTTCAGGGTTTTTTGCATGCAAAATTCAGGCTTTGGCAAATGGAATTACAGACTTTTGCCGCTGCCGGAAGAGCCAGTGAAATAGTTGGTGAAAAAGCCATTACTCACGACAGGGAGTTTAGGCGGTTGGGAATGGTTTATGCAGCTGAAATTGCAGAAAAGGAAACAGAAAAAGATCCTGTAATTAAAGCCGAATGCGATGCTTATACCGCAGGTGTAAATGCTTATATAGAAACATTAACGGAAAGTTCGCTTCCGCTGGAGTATAAGTTGATTGGCTATACACCTGAAAAGTGGAGTAATTTTAAAACCGCTTTATTTCTCAAATACATGAGTTATGATCTTGCGGCTCATGATGATGATTTTGAAATGACAAATGCAAAAAGCTATTTTAGTACGGCTGATTTTGCAAAACTTTTTCCTGATATACAGGATTCATTAGATCCCGTTATTCCAACAGGAACGGTTTTCGAAAAACAAAAAGTATTTCCTGTTGCTCCGCCAAATGCCGATTCGGTTTATGTAAACAGCAAAGAGCTGGCCGTTTTGGAAACAGAGAAACCCAACCGGGAAAATGGCAGTAATAACTGGGCCGTTAGTGGCAGCAAAACCAAAACTGGTGCACCCATTTTATGTAACGATCCGCATTTGGGTTTAAATCTTCCTTCACTTTGGTATGAGGTACAGATATCGACCCCGGGATTTAATGCTTATGGTGTAAGTTTTCCCGGCGCACCGGGCGTTATCATAGGATATAATGATAGCTGTGCTTTTGGGTTTACAAATGGGGGCAGGGATGTTCGGGATTATTATGAAATAAAATTTAAAGACGACAGCAGGGAAGAATATTTTTTTAATAACCGCTGGCATAAAACAAAATTCAGAAAAGAAACCCTTAAAATAAAAGACAAACCAGATTTTATTGAAGATGTTGCTTATGTACAGTTGGGTAAAGATTGGTGTCCGGTGATGTATGACAAAACATTTACCGGGGGACGGAATATCAATAATAAATATTATGCGGTGAGGTGGAAGGCTCATGATGCCAGCAATGAATTGAAAATATTCAATCTGCTTAATCATGCTAAAAATTATTCGGATTATGCTGCTGCTGTAACAAACCTGCATACACCGGGCCAGAATTGTGTTTTTGCCAGCAAACAGGGTGATATCGCTTTACGTACCCAGGGTGAATGGCCGGCCAAGTGGACAGGCCAGGGCGATTTTGTAATGCCGGGAACTGACAGCAGCTATTTATGGCAGGGTATGATCCCGCAGGATGAAGTACCCTATCAGTTTAATCCGGAGAGAGGTTTTGTAAGCAGTGCAAACCAAAAACCGGCCGATGATAAAACCTATCCTTATTACCTGGGAAGAAATTATCCAGTTTACAGGGGTGTAACCATCAACCGCAGGTTACATGTTATGACAGGGATAACCCCACAGGATATGATGGCCTTACAAACGGATAATTTTGATGCCGCTGCAGAAATGATAAAACCCCTCATTTTAGCCAACATGAAAGTCAATGAATTAAGTGCACCTGAAAAAAAGTATTTTGATATTTTTAAAAGCTGGAACCAGCGAAATGATGTGGGATCAAAAGGAGCTACCGTTTTTGATCATTTTTGGAACAGGTTTGAAAAGGTTGTTTATGATGATGAATATGCAAAGGCACCGGAAGTTATCATGCATCCCTTTTTCAGTACATTACTGGAAGTTGTTTTAAAAGATTCCGCCTATTCATTTTTAGATGATATTTCCACACCGCAAAAAGAAACACTGGCAGATAATATAACTACTGCTTTTAAAAAAGCGGTTATAGATCTTCAGGATATAGATGCTGAAGGAAGATTAGACTGGGAAAAAAATAAAGCAACCCGTATCAACCATTTGGCAAAACTTGCTCCGTTCAGCAGGATGGATCTGCCCATTGGTGGAGGTATTAGAAATATAAATGCAACTAAAGTTGATCATGGTCCTAGCTGGCGGATGATAATAAGCCTTACCGCAAAAACAGAAGCCTATGGCGTTTATCCCGGGGGTCAGAGTGGAAACCCGGGCAGTAAATACTATGATAATTTTATTGATCAATGGGCTGCCGGAAAATATTATCCGCTTTGGATGATGACAAAAGAAGAATCAGGCGATAAGCGGCTGATAGCAAAAATGATTTTTAGTAAATGATTTACAATTTGAAAATGAGCCGATTCGGAGATTTGATAATTACATACAGATCATTTCCGGATTAACTGATCACCAAATCATTGGATCATCAAATCATCAAATTAATATTATGAAACTTCTCATCTCACTTTTACTGACCGCTTTATTAAGTTTTGCTGCCTGTTTGTTTTTGCCCTGGTGGAGTATTGCCATTGTTTCTTTTATTGTAGCTGTTTTAATACCACAAATTCCAGGTAAATCTTTTTTTACAGGTTTTACAGCATTGCTGTTGCTCTGGGGCGGATTGAGTTTTTGGATAAGTTATAACAATGAACATATTTTAGGGCAAAAGATTTCTTTACTTATTTTAAAAATGGATAGTCCTTATGTATTGATCCTGGCTACGGCAATGATAGGTGCAGTAGTTGCCGGTTTTGCTGCTTTGGCAGGAAGTTATCTGCGTAAAACCAAATTGTAATGTATCCGGCAGGCTAATTTTAAACTTTCACTAACAATATCACCGTTATTTTTGTTACTACTCAAGACTGATCATGCACAAGGCTTTATTATTTTTTTGTATACTGATTTCCGGTTCTGCTTCAGCTCAAAAAATTTATGGTACTGTTTTTACAGATAAGGGCGACCTGCTGCCTTATGCATCTGTAACCGTGAAGGGAACCTTTGCAGGCGCCAGTGCCAATGATAAAGCCAGGTTTTCATTTTCAATATCTCCGGGTACCTATTGGATCGTTTGCCAGCATATCGGATATGGTAAACAGGAAAAACAAATCACTGTAAAAAGTACAGATACGGAACTCACTTTTATTCTTAAAACACAGCAACTGGATTTAAAAGAATTGGTTATAAAAAGCGGTGGTGAGGACCCGGCCTATGAAATTATCAGGCAGGCCATAAAAAAAAGGTCATTTTATAATGAGCAGGTTAAAAGTTTTGAGTGCGAACTGTATACTAAGGACCTGATGAAACTGCGGAATCTTCCCAATAAAATTCTGGGCCGGAAAATACCTGATGAAGATGTAAAGGATATGGGGCTTGATTCTTCACGCAAAGGAATTTTTTACCTGTCGGAATCAGTTGCCAAAGTATACATACAACAGCCCGATAAATTTAAAATGGAAGTGCTGAGCAGCCGGGTTAGTGGCAGCGATGGATTTGGATTTACCTTTCCCACTTTTATCAGTTTTTATCAGAATAATATTTCCATTTTCCTTGACCGGTTAAATCCACGTGGCTTTGTATCACCAATAGCAGATGCAGCCATAAGTATGTACAAATTTAAATACCTGGGTAGTTTTTATGAAGATGGAAAAGAGATCAACAGCATCCAGGTAATTCCACGCCGGAATTATGAACCGGTATTTTCGGGTACTTTAAATATAACAGATGGAGACTGGCGCATTCACAGTCTGGATCTGTTACTAACCAAAACGTCGCAACTGGAGATCGTAGATACGTTGCATATAACACAATTTCATGTACCTGTAAGTAATGATCTGTGGAGGGTAAAAAATCAATTCATTCATTTTAATTTTAAACAGTTAGGGATTGATGCTATTGGAAATTTTGTATCGGTGTACTCCGATTATAAGATTAACCCGGTATTTGCAAAAAACAGGTTTAATAATGTGATCGTTAATTATGATACGGCCTCAAATAAAAAGTCAATAGCCTATTGGGATACCATCAGGCCTGTACCGCTTGAACCGGAAGAGAAATTGGATTATAAAGTTAAGGACAGTATATTTCAGGTAAATAAAGATTCAGCAGTAAGCCAGACTTCTGTTGATTCACTTAATAAAAAACAGGGTAAATTAAAGGTTTATGATATTTTCTGGAAGGGGCTGCACCGTACAAAATATACGGTAAACGGAAATCACGTTTGGGGCATTGAATCCTTGATACAGGGGCTTGAATATAATTTGGCTGAAGGGGTGGTATTTAATTTTATGCCCTATTACAACCGTTACATTAAGAAATTAAAAACAAATTTTTCGTTTGAACCAAACTTCCGTTATGGCTTTAGCAATACACATTTTAATGCATGGGCTAATGTGATCTTCCGCACCCGTGATTGGGAAACCGATAA
>JAYTOF010000011.1:0-10711 GCA_043747955.1 Chitinophagaceae bacterium | reverse complement strand
CGTTTGACTGGTAGGTGTATCTAAAACGGTATATCAATCTTACCGGGGTAGGCCCCACAAATGGTTCATAATCTACTGCCAGTAATTCCATTTTTACGTAATAGCCATCTCCCGTGCGGAAAATGAATGTTTGACCCGCTTTTGGGGCAAAACTTCGTGTAATTGGGTTATAATTATACCAACTGCCGTCTTTAATTCCTTTTTGGGAAGTAGTTGTATCATATGCATAACCGGTTGATGGGGCTGATGTAACACTACTGTAAATACTGTTTTGCAGGATTGCACCAGCATTGCCGGGGCCGTATGCATAGCTGTTTAAAATGAATGTAGTAAATCTTAAACCAAAATCCCACTTATTGGTTGCGCTATCACTGTTGGCAACAATGGCATCATTTTTAAAGCTGAAAAAAATAAAAGGATTGTTTGAACTGAAATTTACTTTTATTGAATCAGTTTTTTCAATAGTTGTTACAGCTGCAACATCATCTTTTGAACATGAGTTTAAAATAAATATCATTGTTGTGGCGGCAAACATACTTGCCAGGATCGTCTTTTTCATTTTTCTTTTTTAATTAGTGTTTTATAAATATTTGTTGAATGTTAATATTGCAATTGATTAAATAAGTAATACCCGGAAGGTTAGGTAACCGGTCTCTGTTTTTATGATCTAATATATTTTCGGCACCAGCCTGTATCTCAAATCCGGGTTTAAAAGATTTACTTATGGCTGCATTTAGTAAAACATATCCTTGCACATATTCCCGGTCATCGTCTAATATATTGTCACCATTTATATCGCTGAAACCAAAACGGCCCCTGTAATTTGCCCTGATATTGGCGGCCCAGCCCTTTTCTTTTTCGTTATAAAAAAAATGAAGGTTTGCTGTATGTTTACTGCGGTTGAATAAGCCTCCATATTCAGCTTTGGTTACATAAGTACTGTTATACGTAACAGGGTCTCTTTTTACAATCTCTGAATTGTTGATCCGCTTTAAAACATCTTTATCTTTTGCATCCAGGTATTGATAACCGGCGCTAAAACTGAAATATTTGTTTAGCGAATGGTTTATATTTATATCAAAACCCTGAGTAAAAACGGTATTGATATTTATATAACTGTAAATAGCCTGTCCGTTTGTTTTGGTAAATGGCAGGTTATAACGGTCAATAAGATTATTGATGTTGTTATAGAAAACATTAACGTTGAAATTTGTTTTGTTTTGTAAAGTATATCTGCCACCTATGTTTATACCAACAGACCTTTCGGGTAACAGTGTATGATCACCCAGAAAAGGGGTAATGTCGACCGATTGATCAATTTGTCCCTGTTGTTTTAATTGTACCAATCCGTTTGAAAGTTCATGGGAACCTAATAAAGTATATCCAACCAATGAGTTGGTAAAGTATAAAAACTGCTGACGGAAATCCGGAGCTTTAAATCCGGTACCTATTGATCCTGAAAAACTTAAATTGGGTTTTACTTTGTAAGCCATTGCCAGCTTGGGGTTGAATTGAATGGTATACAGCGAATGTTTATCCAGCCTGCCACCAGCAGTAATATTTAATTTATTATTCAACAGCCATTCTTTTTGGGCAAAAAGATAATAGGCATTAAAATATTTTTTGTCAGGATACCGGTCCGCTTCAATGGTTTCGTAATTATATCCAATGCCAGCAATCAGTTTTTGATTTCTTTTTTCGCCAATTTCAACCTGCAGTTCAGGCTTTAATAAAAATTGATGCAAATAGCTTTTATCAAAAAGCTGTTTGTTATCCTGAATAAAAACTTCTGCATTATTTTGATAACCCGTGATATATAGCCTGGAGATCAGTTTTAGTTTTTTGGAGAAATTATGAAAAAGCTGATTATTAAATCCCCAATCCGTTTCTTTACTGGTACCTTCAACGGCAGCGGGCTGTGCGCCGGTATAAACCAGGTAATTATTAAACTGTTGTTGTGTAAAGAACCTGCCTGAAGATTGTAATTGTGTTTTTGCATTAAAATCATAGGATACTTTTGCAGCAAATGAATAGTTGTGGTAGGGATCAATGGTTTTACCATAAATTGATTTATCCAGATCATACCCGCTGCTGCTGTAGCTGTTTGCAAAAAGCTGAACGGCTGTTTTATTTTTTTTAATGGTTTGATCGGCAGTAAAGCCCCAGGTGTTATTGCTTGCCCGGCTTATTTGAAGGGCAGTTGTATTGCTTTTTGGTTTTTCAGTGATAATATTAATCACCCCGGCCAATGCATCAGATCCATATAAGCTGGTGGCAGGTCCTTTAATTATTTCTATTTGCTGAATATTACCTGCAGCAATACGGCCTAAATTTAATATTCCGGCATTTCTTCCTGTGAGCGGCTCCCCATCCATTAATATTAAGGTATAAGCCGGGTCAAGGCCCTGCAATTGTATGCCGCTGCCAAAGGGATTGGGATAGCCCTGTAAAGATTGCCCCAATGGGTTATCAGCTAATACCAAACCGGTTTGTTGCTGTAAAATATCAACCAGTTTTTGAGATCCTGTTTGTTGTATAAATTTTTTACTGATAACCTGTATGGGAACCGGAATATCACCTATACTTTTTTTGGTACGGGTTGTTGTTACAGTAACTTCTTCAATCGTTTGTAGTTTATTAAACCCGGTATCCGGAACAGAATTTTGTGCAAATGAGTTATTTTCTGTTCCTAAAAATGAAATAAGCAGGGAGAAAAAGACAATATTTATTTTAGTTGATGTCATTATTGAATGCAAAGATTATTCAGTACATCAAAAGAATTATCATAAAATTGTCATGATGTTAAATAACTGTTTAATGTCATAATGTTTTACCTGATTATGACAGAAAAACTGATATGAATCATAAAGCTGTTGACATTTGTCAACAGCTTTATGATAAAATGGTTTACAAAATATAAATTATTAAAACTTTGCTCCAACAGAAATAAAAAATGTTCTTCCATCTGCCGGTAATGCACCTGGCCCGGGATAACCGCCTGCACGTCGGGTGAAGTATTTTTCGTTACCCAAATTATTAATGCCCGCTTTTATATTCAGTTTAGCTGAGTATTTATAAACGGCAGTTAAATCAATAACTGAATAAGACGGTATCAATCCGTTTTGAGCATTGGCCGTAGGAGAAATAGTATTATTTGCATCGGAATAAGAATCGTCCACATAACTTAACTGGCCGGTTAACGACAGACTGTTAAAGGAAATAGTTATACCTGTTCTGATAATATTTTCAGGTGCATTTTCAACCTTTTTATTTTTAAGATTGGTTTCAACCAATTGGTTACTGTTGTTTTTGGTAATAACTCTCAGGTTGCCATATTGGGCATAAGTATAACTGTAGCTTACAAAAGCACTTACATCTGCCTTATTTATTTTATGGCTGAAAGCTTTAACCGGGCTGAATTCAATCAACCCTTCAAATCCTTTACTGCTGCTGTTACCTACATTGGTGCGGAAATTATAAAAGCTGCCATCAGTTCTTTGCTGTACAATGGTACCAATGCGGTTGTTGTATTGCAGGTAAAAAATACCGGCATCAAAAAATAAATAATTTTTTATTTTACCACGGTAACCCAGGTCTGCATTATACCCTTTTGCATCTTTCAGACCCTGATCAATAACATCAGATGTTGGTGGTGCAGTAAGATCAGCAAACTGTACCGGCCTGTATGCCTGTGTAATATTTGCATAAATTTCTGTTGCTTTTCCAGTATGATATTCTGCACCAATTCCTGCCAGCACAAATCCTCTTGATTTTTTTTGATCCTGTAAAATAATTTCAGAACCTGAGCTTGTAAATCCATTTCTGCCTCCTGCATTACCGGTAATGTATTCATAACGGATACCGGGGATCACTAAAAAGTTTTTTGTAACACGGAAGATATTCTCAGCAAATGCTGCAACATTCATTGATTTAAAATCAATATCCCTGCTCCAGATACCATCTGATAAAGTCATGTCGTAATCTTCACCGGTATTACCTTTACCATCAGCTGCGTAACGATAGGTAGTGCCTTTATACAGGCGAAGGCCAACCGACAAAGTCTGTTTTACAGTTAATAAATTATAGTCAGTTATAAAACGGGCTTCCAAACCGGCATTGCGGTATTTATCAGCATTTATATTTCTTGGGTTGTAATGATTGGTTGTTATATTGATGGTATCTGCAATTATAATTCCACCCGTTGGAAAATATCCAACACTATTTCTGTCACCGGCAATGCCAAATATTTTAATATTCAGCCTGGCATGTTCATTAAACTGGTAGTTGGTAAATATTGCTGCAGTTGTCCAGGTAATATCAAACCAGTTCCGGTTGCGGTAACTTTGTTTGATATCCTGGTTAAGTTGTATATCTGTTAATCCGCCCGGTTGCTGGCTCCTGATATGTGAAACCATCAGCTCTGCAGATAATGTCAATTTGTTATTGATTTTGTAAGTGAAAGTTCCAAAACCTGAGTTGGTGAAATAGCTGCTGTTCTTCCGGTAACCATCTGCATTGCGGTGATCAAAAAATCCGTAATAATGCAGTTTTTCTGATTTACCGCCAACGGCATTATAACTGTTGAACAACCCATTACTTCCAAAGGTTTGTTGTGTCTCAAATTCAAATTTCTTGTTGATCTCACTGCCGTTGCGTAAAATATAATTTACAAGTCCGCCAAACTGAGGGCCGTATTGCAATGAACCCTGGCCCCTTACAATTTCAATACGTTGTACTGCCTGTAACTGCGGGTTGTAATAAGCTTCAGGGTATCCAAAGGGGTCTGCAGAAATATCATAACCATTTTGCCGAACATTAAATTCCCAGCTTCGGTTGGGGCTCAGGCCTCTTGCCGCCATACCAATCTGTATACCACTGCCATCACTTTCCCAGATATGTATACCGGGTACTTTTGCAACAACCTGGCGCATATTATTGGTTACCACATTTCCTTTTACATTATCCAAAACAATTAAAGCATTTTTTTTACCCGCATAAATAGAAGTACCCACTATTTCCGGCAATTGTTGAATATCGCTATTACTAAATCGGCCAACAACAGTTACATCGGGTAAGTATTTATGATTAAACCCGGCTGTGTCTTTTTGAAAATTGTTTTTATCCTGTGCATGTATAGTTAACCCTAAACCCAATAAGAAAAATGAAATACTGATTCTTTTAGCCATTTTTTTTTTTAGAATGCAAAAATGCATTCATAAAAAAATAGTAAGCTGCTATATCGGGAAAAGCATTTACGGTAAGAGGAAAACTAACGAAGCAACAACTCACAGGGTTTGATACCGGTGTGTTTTTTAAACGCAGTGGAAAAATGAGATATGGATGAATAGCCTAAAAGCAGGGAAACTTCAGTTACGCTCAGGCCTTTTTCGTACAATAAATATTTGGCATGTTCCATCCTTTGACTTTGATAAAAATCAAAAATTGTGGTACCGAAAATTTCTTTAAAACCTTTCTTTAAATAACATTCGTTTATGGCAACCTTTCGGCTGAGTGCTTTGATGGTAATAGGTTCGCCTATATGTTGCAATAAAACTTCCCTGGCTTTAATAATTTTTTCCCTGTCGTCGGCATTTTGTAAAAACTTGCAGGTAAATTCTGTTTCCTTATCGTCACCCAACATACAATCCATACTGTATAATAACAATATCTGGGTTTGGGCATTAATGAAAATATTTTCCCTGGTATCTGTATAAGTATGATTCAAGAGCGCTTCAATAGCAGTTCTCGTTTTACCGCACAAAGGCAATTGCTTGGAGAAAGAGGTTTTATGTTTAAACGAAAGTACATTTTCCGTTAATCCGCTTTCTGTGCTGTTATTGGTAAATTGGGTAAGGTAATTTGGTTTAAAACTGAAACTGACCACATCCACACTATCCACTTTTTCAATACAGCTTTTGCTGGTATTGAATTTACAATAATCACATTCAGTTTGTTTTTGCCTGCAATACACGTTACCGCTTACACAAAATTTAAGCTCCAGGTAATTGGCGGCAGGGTTATTTTTTTCAACGTGGTAAATTAAAATGCCGGTATCATCAATACTCCATTGCGGCTGTTTGCGGTAGCGGTTAATAGAATAATGTACCGAGCCGGGTACAGAACGGTCAACATGTAACAATACATCCAGATCTTCCTGTAAAAGAGGCTGCCTGTGTGCAATACTTAATATGTCAGTTTGTTGATTCATTAAATAATTTCAATGCAAAGGTAAGAAAATATGGCTTAAGGTTAAAGGGTTTAATGTTAAAGATTGCAAGCTGTTTATTTTTAATTTTGACTACTTATTTTTTACTTCAGTCTCCCTAAATTATTACCATAAAATAAACGCCTGATAATTGACTGAAACGCCTGTTTTTTCGTACATTTGTCCGAATATGAATTTTACTTATCAAAAGTGATTTAGAACGACAATATGAGTACAGAAACAGCAGCAATACCAACCGTCGCCAGCACAGGTTATGGCGCAGACAGCATACAGGTTTTAGAAGGTTTAGAAGCGGTTCGTAAAAGGCCGGCCATGTATATTGGCGATATTGGTGTAAAGGGTTTGCATCACCTTGTTTATGAAGTGGTGGATAACTCCATTGATGAGGCCCTTGCGGGGCATTGCAAAAATATTACGGTAACCATTAATGAAGATAATTCCATAACTGTAGAAGATGATGGACGTGGTATTCCTACGGGTATGCATACCAAGGAAAACCGAAGTGCCCTGGAAGTGGTAATGACTGTTTTACACGCAGGTGGCAAATTTGATAAAGATTCTTACAAAGTTTCGGGAGGTTTACATGGTGTAGGGGTAAGTTGTGTTAATGCGCTAAGCAGCAAATTACATGTTATTGTAAATCGTGATGGCAAATCTTTTGAGCAGGAATATGCAACCGGAATTCCAAAATATCCAGTCAGGGAAACCGGTAAATCTGATAAACATGGTACTACTGTTCAGTTTTGGCCCGATCTCTCCATTTTTATAACCAGTGTTTATAACCGTGAGATATTAGAAGCCCGTTTAAGAGAGTTGTCTTTTTTAAACAGGAAGATAACTATTCATATGCATGATTTAAGAGAGAAGGAAGAAGACGGATCTACCTATTCCAAGACTTTCTACAGTGAAGGCGGGATTGTTGAGTTTGTAGAAATGCTTGATAAAAATGCCAATCGCAATCCTTTATTACCAACTGTAATTTATTGTGATGGACTGGATGCTGCCAGTAATGTAATGGTGGAAGTAGCCATGATCTATAATACAGGTTACCAGGAACACCTTTTCAGTTATGTAAATAATATTAATACTATTGAAGGTGGAACACACGTTGCCGGATTCCGGAGATCAATCACCAGGGTTTTTAAAAGCTATGGTGAAAAAGAAGGTATGTTTGAAAAAGCCAAGGTTGAAATTGAAGGAGATGATTTTCGTGAGGGATTAAGTGCCATCATATCAGTGAAAGTACCAGAACCTCAATTTGAAGGACAAACCAAAACCAAGTTAGGTAATAACGAAGTGATGGGTGTTGTGGATAGTACTTTAAGCAGGGTGTTATCAGCTTTTTTAGAAGAGAATCCAAAAGATGCTAAAACCATTATCCAAAAAGTAATATTAGCGGCACAAGCCAGGGCTGCTGCTAAAAAGGCCAGGGAAATGGTACAGCGTAAGAGTGTACTGACTGGCGGTGGCCTGCCCGGTAAATTAGCTGATTGTAGTGAAAAAGATCCACACCGTTGTGAGCTATACCTAGTGGAAGGAGATTCGGCTGGTGGTACTGCCAAGCAAGGCAGAGACAGAAGTTACCAGGCTATACTACCATTACGTGGTAAAATATTGAATGTAGAAAAAGCGATGGAACATAAGATCTATGACAACGAGGAGATACGTAATATGTTTACTGCATTGGGCGTAAAGATTGGAACACCAGAAGATCCCAAAGCATTGGACCTCTCTAAACTCCGTTATCATAAACTCATCATTATGACCGATGCCGATGTGGATGGCAGCCATATCGCTACTTTAATCTTAACCTTTATCTTCCGGTATATGAAAGAACTTGTTCAGCAGGGATATGTATTTATTGCTCAGCCACCCTTGTATCTTGTTAAAAAAGGGAAAGATCAGTCATATGCATGGAACGATGAAGAGCGTAAAGCATTGATTAAACTTTATGGGCAGGGAAAAGATGAAAGCGTAAATACACAGCGTTACAAAGGATTAGGAGAAATGAACGCAGAACAGCTATGGGAAACTACCATGAACCCGGCTACACGTACATTAAAACAGGTTACTATTGAAAGCTCTGCTGAAGCTGATCGCGTTTTCAGTATGTTGATGGGAGATGAGGTTCCGCCACGCAGGGAATTTATAGAAACACATGCTAAATATGCTAAGATTGATGTGTAAAAAGGTACTTTTTCAAGCTAAAAACGACTTTTAATAAAAATTCTGATAATATATTTTACCACAATTTCAAGGGGCTCGCAGCCCCTTTTTTTTCTATTTGCAGGGTTCTATCAGGAAGTTTACTGATTTTTTACATTTTATGCTAAAGTATTGCCTGTTAAGCATTTTAAGTAGTTATATGGCTTAATCAATTAAGAGTACTATTTAAAAACTGCCTGTTGCAGGCATAAGTATTAAATTTTTTAGATGGGGATAACCTGAACGTTTTAAGCTGATTTCAAGCTGAAACAGCTTGAGCTTTTTTGCCAAAACCAATATTTTCAGTAGCTTGTATCCTGTTCTTACGTAGAATTAGCCTGCAGGCGAGTCTCTACAACCCATATTTACTAACCATAAATTTATTAAAATGTCTAAAATGTTAACAGCCTATTGCATGAAAACAAAGGAAAAAAACGTTCCGATGCAGGATGCAGTAATAACTAAAACTTCCCGTGGCGGATATATGGCCCAGGGAAACGACGGCAAAGGCAACAAGATGACCACTATGCTGAGTGAAGCAACTGCTTTGGAAGCCGTTAAGAACGGTGTAGCTAAGAAAGCCTGGTAGATCTCAATCGCAAATTTTTTAAGGCTGTTCTCCTATAAGGGAACGGCCTTTTTCATTTTGTCGATAAATGATAACAGCTCATTCATTGTTTTAATATCCTCCACAACCAATATCCCGTTTTTACCAACCTGTTTTAATTTGCCTTTATTGGTACCGGTTTGTAAAAAAAGGAGTATTCCATTAAACAGTTCACTCTGAAAATAAGGAGAGTCGGGATTGCTGACAAAGAAACATTTGAGTGTGTCACTCTTTAAGAACATTTTTTCAAAACCCAGTTCCACTGCAATTTTTCGGCAACGAACGGTGGTAAACAGATCTTCTACCTGATCCGGTATTGGCCCAAAACGGTCTGTCATTTCTTTATGAAAACCGGAGAGGTCTTTTTCTGTCTCACAATTATCTAACCTGCTATACAGCGATAATCTTTCTGTTATACTTTCTACATAAATGTCCGGGATCAATATCTCCAGGTCAGTATCAATGCTGCAGTCTGTTACAAAATCATCCTGCTGTGCAATTTCTGCTGCATATAGTTCCTTGAACTGAGTTCGTTTTAATTCACGGATGGCTTCATCTAAAATTTTCTGGTACATTTCAAAACCGATCTCCGCAATAAATCCGCTTTGCTCGCCACCCAGCATATTACCGGCACCACGTATGTCCAGGTCTCTCATAGCGATCTGGAAGCCGCTGCCCAAATCGCTGTATTGTTCAAGCGTACTTAATCTTTTGCGGCTGTCAACCGGTAAAGTACTCATAGGTTGCGCAAACAAATAACAGAATGCTTTTTTATTACTGCGGCCAACCCTTCCCCTTAGTTGGTGCAGGTCGCTTAAACCAAATTGATGGGCATTATTTACTATGATGGTATTTACATTCGGAATATCCACACCGCTCTCCACAATATTGGTACAAACCAGTACATCATATTTCTTATCCATAAAATCCAGGATAGTATCTTCCAGGTCGTCACCATCCATTTGCCCGTGCGCATAGGCTATACTTACGTCCGGACAAAGGCCCTGTATAAAGCCTTTCATTTCTGCCAGGCCATTTACCCTGTTGTGTATGAAGAAAACCTGTCCGCCTCTTTCTGTTTCATAATAAATAATATCACGGATGGCATCTTCATTAAAAACCATTACTTCTGTTTGTATAGGTTGCCTGTTCGGTGGTGCTGTATTAATGATGCTTAGATCTCTTGCACCCATCAAACTGAATTGTAATGTTCTGGGTATTGGTGTTGCAGTAAGCGTTAAAGAATCAACCGTTGTTCTGATTTGTTTTAATTTTTCCTTTGCAGCCACCCCAAATTTTTGTTCCTCATCAATGATCATTATACCAAGGTCCTTGAACTTGACATCCTTACTGAGTAAAGCATGTGTACCAATGATGATGTCAATTTTTCCTTCTGCAACTTTTTGTAAGGTTTCTTTTTTTTCTTTGGCCGATTTAAAGCGGTTGATAAAATCAACGGTTACCGGAAAATCCTTTAAACGGTCACCAAATGTTTTATAATGCTGATAGGCAAGAATAGTGGTGGGCACTAAAATCGCCGCCTGTTTTCCATCGCAACAGCTTTTGAAGGCAGCCCGGATGGCAATCTCTGTTTTACCAAAACCCACATCACCGCAAACCAGTCTGTCCATCGGTGATGGTTTCTCCATATCCCGTTTTACATCTTCAGTTGC
>JAYTOF010000010.1:0-14451 GCA_043747955.1 Chitinophagaceae bacterium | reverse complement strand
AGCAGTTGGATTGCATGCTATAAAACAGGCCGGCACCGTGTCAGGAAAACGAGTACTGGTAACTGGCGGAGGTACCATTGGCTTATTAACAGCTATTACTGCAAAAGCATTTGGTGCCGTACCGGTTGCGGTAAGTGATATTGTTGAAGCGAGAAGAGCTTTTGCAGTAAACTGTGGAGTGGATCATGTATTAGATCCTGCTGATAAAAATTTATATGAACAGGTAAAAGATATTACCGGTGATGGATTTGATATCATATTTGAAGCTTCAGGGGCAGGGCCGGCACTACGACAGGCATTTGACCTGGTTAAACCGGGAGGAACCATTGTACAGATCGGCACGCTTGGTACCCAGGATATTCCGCTTCCGGCAAATCAATTGATGGTGAAAGAAATTCAGTTCATTGGTTCTTTCCGTTATGGAAATGTTTTTGATGAGGCGATCAGGCTGGTTGATTCCGGCAGAATTGACTTAAACCCATTTATTACAGGTGTTTTATCAATTAAAGAAATCACCAAAGCCATGAACCTGGCTGCAGACAAAGTGAATGCACTTAAAGTACAAGTACAATTTTAAAATTACAATATGCACATTGCCACAATTGATATTATTGTTATTGCCGTTTACCTTATAGGAATTACAGCATTTGGTATTTGGGTAGGGTATAAAAAATCAGCAACATCACAGCAATATTTTTTAGCCAATAAATCATTGGGATGGTTTACTGTTGGTGCCGCTGTTTTTACATCAAATATTTCAACAATTCATTTGGTAGGTCTTGCAGCAGGTGGAGCTAAAGATGGTATGGTCATCGGCAACTTCGAATGGATGGCCTGCTTTACATTAATTTTATTGGCGCTTTTATTTGCACCTTTTTATATTAATTCAAAAGTGGCTACACTGCCTGAATTTATGGAGCGGCGCTATTCGCCAAAGGCAAGAACATTTTTAGCTGTCATCGGTTTGTTTGGTGCCTTGTTTATTCATATTGGCATCAGTTTATTTGCAGCAGCAAAAGTGTTTGAAAGTTTTTTAGGCGTGCCGATGATAGCAACGATTATTGTTCTTTCTGTATTCACCGTAATCTATACGGCTCTTGGAGGATTAAAAGCAGTAGTGATGACAGAAAATATACAGGTGGTTTTATTATTGGGTGGCGCAACCCTGTTAACAGTACTCGGTATCAAAGCACTGCCGGATGCAGGCATACATAATGTTGCTGATTTTAAATCTATCGCTTTCCCTGGCCAACTGCAAATGTTGCAACCCATCATTAATAAAGAAGGTAACTTAAATCAGTTCTCCTGGTTAACCATCATTTTGGGTTATCCCATTTTGGGTATCTGGTATTGGTGTGCCGATCAAACACATGTGCAACGGGTACTGGGTGCAAAAACTTTGAAAGATGCACAGAACGGTGCCCTCTTTGCAGGCTTCTTAAAAATTACACCGGTATTTCTAATGGTATTGCCGGGTGTGGTTGGTTATGTGTTGTGGCAGAAAGGTGCTTTTCAATTACCCAATATTGAAGGTACCAGCCATACCGATTATAATACGATGCTTCCTACATTAATTAATTACCTGGTACCTGCCGGACTAAAAGGATTGTTGGCAGCGGGCATGGCAGCGGCACTAATGAGTTGTATGGCTGCAGCATTGAACAGTTGCGCCACTTTAATTTCTCTGGATATAGTAAAACGCGTTCGGCCTGAAACTCCTGATAAAAAAGTGGTAACGATCGGACGCATCTCTACTGCTGTTATTATGGTGCTGGCTATTTTATGGTCAACACAAGGCGACCAGTTTGGTACCATTTTCGAAGCGATTAATAAAATACCGATGACGTTTGCTCCGGCTGTTACCACTGTTTTTGTATTGGGTGTATTGTGGAAGCGGGGAACAAAACAGGGAGCCATGACCACTTTATATTTGGGTTCTATAATTGGTATTGCCTATTTTCTTATTGATCTTCCATCTACAGGGAAATTATTTTTTGATGCGACTCAACTGGAAAACTATACCGGGCTTATCAGCGATCCTGAACTGGGATTAGGCATTCCATTCATGTTAGTAGGACCGATACTTACAGTTGTTTGTATTATAATTTATATTGTCAGGAGTTTGGCAACACCGGCAATGGATAAAGAACTGGTTGCAAAAGTTTGTTGGGATCATCCTTTATCTTTTTTACGTGGAAAAATTACAGGGATGAGCGATCCACGAATGATAACAATCCTGTTAATTGCAACAGTCGCCATTTTGTATCTCATCATTCAGTTAAATGGGTAACGATGCAATACAATTTACTTGGGATGACAGGTTTGAAGCTGTCAAGAATAAGTTTTGGCGCATCATCATTGAGTGCTGTCTTTCATTCAGTAGATGAAAGGGAAGCAATAAAAGCAGTGCATACAGCATTGGATGCCGGCATTAATTATTTTGATGTGGCGCCTGCTTATGGTGGAACCGTTTCTGAAACCGTTTTAGGAAAAGCTTTGAAAGGCATTGCACGGAGCCGTTATTTTCTTTCAACAAAAGTGGGCAAGTACACTGACCCCAATAATTATGGAAGCTATGCGCTTGATTATTCTGCTAAAAGAATTTATCAATCCCTGGAAGAAAGTGCAGCAAGATTAGGAACAGATTATTTCGACATCATTCATATCCACGATATAGAATACCAAAACAGAAAACATACGGAGTGGGCCTTAACCGAAGGACTGGATACGGTGCATCAGTTAAAAAAGGAAGGGCGCATTGGCGCTGTAAGTTTTGGCATTTATCCAATGGATTTATGGCAACGTATTTTCGATGGTTATGAAATTGATGCAGCACTTGTGCATAATCACTACTGTTTACATGATACGGGTTTGCTGCAGTTGCTTCCAATTGCCAAAAAAAAAGGAATAGGAATTATAAATGCATCTCCATTTGGAAGTGGTTTGCTGACTGACAGGGGGCCGGCAGATTGGCATCCGGCTAATAAAGGGGAACGTGCCATATTTCTGAAAGCAGCTGAATTATGTAAACAAAATGGAACCTCCATTTCAAAACTGGCCATGCAATTTTCAAGTCAGCATGCAAATATTCCAACAACGATGTTCAGTTCATCCAATCCCCGATCGGTTTTACGAAATATAGAATGGAGTGACAAACCACTGGACAATGAATTACTGATAAAAGTGCAGCAGGTATTAAGCCCTGTTATGAATAAACAGTGGGATTATAAGTGACAATTAAAAGCAGCAGCGACGAAAAGTTCTGGATAAACACTGATCGTGTGGATGGTTTAAAAAAATAAAAGGTTGATATAATATTCCTTTACTTTTGAAATCGGTAAATAAAATTCAAAAAAATAAAATAGTATGAGTAAGGTTATCAGCGAATTAATACCAACCGCATTATGGAAAAATTTTTCTGATCTGAATGCCATTCCCCGCGCTTCAAAAAAGGAAGAAAAAGTAATTCAATTCATTTTAGATTTTGGCAAAAAACTCAACCTGCTGACTTATAAAGATGATGTAGGAAATGTGATCATCAGAAAACCGGCAAGTAAAGGCATGGAAACCAAAGTGACGGTTTGTTTGCAAAGCCATTTGGATATGGTACATCAAAAAAATGCAGATACGGTTTTTGATTTTGCAACGGAAGGTATCAACATGCTTGTTGAAGGGGATTGGGTAAAAGCAAAGGGCACCACATTGGGAGCTGATAATGGAATTGGTGTGGCTTCGATCATGACCGTTCTTGCAGCTGATGATATTCCACATCCTGCGATTGAAGCGCTTTTTACTATTGATGAAGAAACCGGCATGACAGGTGCCCTGGGATTAAAAGCTGGATTAATGGATGCAGAAATTTTATTGAACCTGGATACGGAAGATGATGATGAATTAACCATTGGTTGTGCAGGTGGTATTGATGTAAGTGCCAACGGAAATTATAAAACAGAAAAAATTACATCAGACTTTACAGGATTTAAACTAACTGTAAAAGGATTAACAGGCGGGCATTCCGGAATGGATATTTACAAAGGCAGGGGCAATGCCAATAAATTAATAAACCGTGTTTTATTGTGTGCTGCTGATCAGTTTACTGTAAGGGTATCTGTGATTGATGGGGGTGGTTTACGAAATGCCATTCCAAGAGAATCATTTACGGATGTTGCAATTGCTGCAGATCAGGCTGATGCATTTGTTGCATTTTTAAAAGGAGAGGAGCAGGTTTTGAAAAATGAATATCAAATTACGGATCCCTGTTTAAATATTGGTATTGAAAAAATAGATACGCCTCAAACTGTGTTAGAGCCTGCCTTTCAATTTAATATATTAAGAACCATTACTGCCTGTCCGAACGGTATTTACAGAATGAGCCCGGCAATAACCGGATTGGTTCAAACATCCAATAACCTGGCAAGGGTGCTTGTTAAGGATGGTGCATTTACCATATTGTGTTTAACCCGCAGTTCGGTTGACAGTGAGAAAATGGACCTGGCAAAAACCATCTGTTATAATTTTGAACTGGCAGGTGCAAACCCATCCTTTGGTGGTTCATACCCGGGCTGGGCACCAAAACCGGAAGCTCCGATTGTGAAACTGATGAGTGATCTTTACGAAGAACGGTATAAAGAAAAAGCAAAAGTAAATGCCGTACATGCAGGTTTGGAATGTGGTATTTTGGGAACCAATTATCCGGCCATGCAAATGATCTCATTTGGGCCAAACATCCGGGGTGCACATTCCCCGGATGAAAAAGCACAGATCAGTTCGGTACAGAAATACTGGCCATATTTACTGGAAACTTTAAAGCGGATACCTGAAAAGAAATTATAGTTCAACAATAAGGATTATTTATTTTTAATAAAAATCACACCTTCTTTAATTTCATCAGCCAGTTGTTGGATGGTTTTTGTAGAAAATAAACTGATCAGTTGTTTTTTTATACCCTTGTATTGTGCATGCATCGGGCAGGGTTCTTTTTCAGAACATAATTTTAATCCCATTACACATTTTTTCAGTATTTCATCTTCACCCATTGCCTGCAGTATGGCAAGTATGGGTAATTTTTTTGCTTTAGGCGAAAGGTAAAATCCACCATGTGGCCCACGTATTGAACTTACCAATTCATTGTCTTTTGTGAGAAGCTGTAAAATTTTCGCTGTAAAAGATTTTGGTGAATCTATGGCCATAGCTATTTCCTCAATACCCAGTTTGTTCTCTTTGGAGCTTTTTTGAGCTAAAAAAATGGTAGCTCTGAGTGCATATTCTGTTGCTTTTGAAAACATATATATATTATTAAGAGAGGAAATGATTATTTTAATTGTGCTTATTTAATATGATACTTGTTTATTTTCTGTCCATGTTGCATATGAATCTTTTGTTTCAAATAATTTTAAGTGTACCAGTTTTATTTTATCCGGCAATATTTTCTGCAGGATCTGTTTTATATAAAGTAACAGGTTTTCGGCAGTTGGTTCTGCTTCAAATATAACAAGATTTGCCAACGTAGAAAGTGAAGGGTTGCCGGTAATAAAATCATTGGATAACAACAGGCAGTGATCAAATTTTTCAATAACCGAATCCTGTACCAGTTTTTTAATATCTTTAAAATCTATTATAATCCCCGGTGCAGGTATATACGACTGATTATTGGCGGCTGCCGTAAAGGTGACATGCAGTTCATAAGAATGGCCATGTATATTTTTACAGTTTCCTGTGTAACCATGTAGGGCATGAGCCATCTCAAAATGAAATATTTTTGTAAGTTTTATCATTTATTGTTTTCTATAAGTTAAAACTGATCCGTTGTCAAAATGCGGGGCAGCTGATCATGATTTAATTTCCGTTTTTGAACCAGGTTTTTGAAATAGCAGTGTAATTGGTTTTTTACCAATGGGTATAAAATAATATAGAAGCCGGCCACCATAGTTATGCCTGAAAAAAAGAAAAGAATAAAATAAGGCCTGAGTTGAAGCATCATGGCACTGAAAGGTATTTTTGTATCGCTCATTTGCCATTTTGCTTTTAATATTCCTGCTGTAATAAGACTAACCCAAAATGTAAACAGTGAAATATTGGCTACGTAGAAGCCGCGTTTCAACCATTTTATATTTTTAATTATTGGAATGCAGGTGTCATTTAGAATGTCAAACGCAATGGCAAGTAAAAGAAAACTGTTGATACCTATTGTTGCACCCATGGTATGTGCAACGGTTATATGTGTTCCGTGTGTGTACACATTAATAGCTGGTACAGACATGGCAATGGCAAGTATCAAGGTCAGTAAAATCCAGATATCTGCAGCCAGTAAAAAACGGTATGCAGTGTGATGATAATGTTTACGGGCGGTGGTAACAGTAGATCTCCATTGCCAGATTATCCTGCCTAAAATAAAAAGTTCAGTCATGCTTACGGCATAACTGATATATTTAATAAAAGGATAGGTGGGCAAAGTATAGATATGATGCCCCCAGTTAAACATCAGGTTAAATAAACCGGTAAAGTATAGCGCAAATGCTATGGGAGCCTGGCTGTATTTTTTATTGCCACTTATTTTTTCCATCAGGAATATACTACTGCCATAAATCAACATGTTCCAGGAACCAACCATGGAGCCATACGATTTCCATTGTATGGTCATATCATTAACAATATTATTTCTGAAATAAGGAAACAACCATAAATAAGATTCAATAAAAGTAAATAGGAAAAAGAACAATCCTGTCAGCCACATCCATACATAAACCGGTTGATCTTTAAAACTGCCGGTTGATCTTATAAAATTGATGATAAACAGAACCCAACCTGTTGCAATCGGTAAAGCAAGAAGGGGATGAAATTCCCAATATTCCCGTCCGCCAAATACACCGAAACAGTAAGAGATAAGAATTGCAAAAACCGCAAGTGTAAAAATGGCCAGTTGAATTTTTAAAAGTAAAGGGTATGCTATCTTTTTACCGGTATATTGTTGCAGGTAGGTAAGTACTGAACCCATTGCTGCAAATATTATCCAAAAAACCACTGATGAAACATGAAGTGGCCTTATTTTTTCAAACGAAAGATATTGTTTTAAAAACCCGGGTACCAGGTATTGAAAAGCTCCGGTTAATCCAAACAGCATTCCTAAAGCCATCAGTAAAAGTCCGGCAATTATAAAAATATTTGAAGTAGAAAGCTTATTGTTCAATGGTTCCATCATGTTTAAGCGTAAAAGATTTTGGGTCAGAGTTACCGGTAGAACTAATATTTTTCAGGTAGGCTGTTAAATCTGTTATCTCCTGTTCAGTTAAGTGAAAGTCAGGCATTATGGCTGTTCCTTTTTTAAGAAAAGCCTGAATATAAGCCGGACCTTTATTCGAATACACATTAGTAACATCCGGACCAAGATATCCTCCAAGCCCGTATACCTGGTGGCACGAATTGCAATTATATTGCTGCCATGTTGATTTTCCTTTAATGATTTCTGCAGTAATACCATATTTCTTTATGGGTAGTAATAAATAGAGATAGAAGGAATAGAATAAAAAAGCTGCAGCCAAACCGGCCAGAACTATGATTTTTCGCTTTTCAAAAGCCATAAGTAAAATTAGAAAATAAATAAGGACAAAGTTATCTTTAATTATTATATTTGCCGAATATTTCTGTTTTATGGCAAAAAATAATTTTATCAACTACTTGCTTAATCCAAAAAACTGGTGGTTGCCTTTATTATTTATTTTTGTTATCAGTATAGCAGGTGTACTCATGATTGGTATACATACTTATACCAAAGCTCCTCCAATACCTGACTATGTTTCATCAAAAAATGAAACTGTATTTTCAAATGAAGATATTTTGAAGGGACAGGCTGTATTTCAGAAATATGCACTTATGGAATACGGCAGTATGTTTGGTGATGGGGCTAACCGGGGGCCTGATTTTACAGCTGAAGCACTGCATCAGGTTTCTGTTTACATGAATGCGTATTACCATTTACACTTGAAAGCTGACTCAAATAAAGATTTGATTAATAAAGGAATTGTTGAAGCAGTGAAATCGGAAATTAAAACAAATCAATACAGTAATAATAATAACAAAGTACTGCTTTCTGATGCCCAGATATTTGCTGCCGGGGAGTTAGTAAAATTTTATCAGCAAAAATTCACTAACCCTTCTTTTTCCGGAGCTTTTAAACCATCGGGTTATATTACTGATGATGTTGAAATAAAAGCACTTACTGCATTTTTCTTTTGGGGTGCGTGGGTTTGTGGTGTTGAAAGACCGGGAGAAAAATACAGTTATACCCACAACTGGCCTTATGACCAGGCTGCAGGCAATACCCCAAGTTCAGCTATTATTCTCTGGAGTATCATCGGTTCACTTGGATTAATTTTTGGTTTAGGACTGGTACTCTATTATCATGGTAAACTTGAAAAGCTGGATGATAATGCATATACTCACAATGCACAGCCATTTATGACCAGCGGCGAAATACAGAAATTTAAACCCGATGCAATTCAGCATGCTACTTATAAATATTTTTACGTTGCTATTCTGCTCTTTGCAGTTCAGGTTTTGGCGGGAATACTAACTGTACATGATTTTGTTGGAATGGTAAATTTTTTTGGTTTTAATATTTCCAAACCACTACCTGTAACAATAACCAGAAGCTGGCATGTACAGTTATCTATTTTATGGATTTCGGCTTGCTGGATAGGAGCTTCATTTTTTATGATGTCAATGGTTTCACCAGTTCAACCCAAAAAGCAGGTTAAGCTTATTAATATAATTTTCTGGCTAACTGTTATAATGGTAGCAGGTTCCTTTGCGGGTATATTTTTAGGGCCACATGGTTTGGTTGGCAAAAACTGGTATTGGATTGGCCACCAGGGTTGGGAATATATAGAAATAGGAAAGCTTTGGCAGATTTTACTGGCCGTTATATTTGTTATTTGGGCTGTAACCATTTATCGGGGTATTAAGCCGGTAATGAAAATAAATCAACCCTGGGCACTCCCCAATTGGTTGGTTTACTCAACCTTTAGTATTATTTTATTATTGATATCTGGCTTTATAGCTACGCCTTCTACCAATTTTGTAATAGCCGATTTTTGGCGATGGATGGTGGTTCATATGTGGGCCGAAGCTTTTTTTGAAGTATTTACTACTGTTTTGATTGGATATTTTATGGTAGTGATGGGTTTGGTAAGTAAACAGGCTGTTATACGTGTGATTTATTTAGCAACATTATTATTTTTAGGTTCAGGCTTATTAGGCATCTCTCATAATTTTTACTGGAATGCAAAGCCAGTAGGCACTATGGCGCTGGGAGCCGTGTTCTCAACATTACAGGTAATTCCTTTGGTGTTGCTTACATTAGAAGCTTGGCGTTTCAGCAAACTACCTAAAAAATTAGAAAATGGAAATGGTGGAAATGGAGATTTGAGCAAACGGTTTGGGTTTTCAGAAGTGTTCCTGTTTTTGGTAGCCGTTAATTTCTGGAATTTCTTTGGAGCCGGAGTACTGGGTTTTATCATCAACCTTCCTATTGCCAATTATTATGAACATGGAACTTACTTAACTGTCAATCATGGCCATGCTGCATTGATGGGTGTATATGGTAATCTGGCACTGGCAGCAGTATTGTTTTGTTGCCAGTTATTATTCAAAGCCGATTGGTGGAGGCCACGTGTTATCAGGTCAGTTTTCTGGTCAATTAATATTGGGTTACTAT
The DNA here is from genome assembly GCA_043747955.1 of Chitinophagaceae bacterium. GTDB lineage: Bacteria > Bacteroidota > Bacteroidia > Chitinophagales > Chitinophagaceae > Ferruginibacter. The sequence continues at coordinate 4,739 of JAYTOF010000010.1, read as the reverse complement.
TAATGGTATTTCTTGATTTATTTCCGGCAGGTCTCTTACAATTTAAATCTGTAACGGAACAAGGTTTATGGTATGCACGCAGCAGTGCATTTATTGAGAGTACAGGATTTCAAACACTCACCTGGTTGCGAATTGTTGGAGGTTCGGTATTTACGCTCGGTGGTGTAATACCACTGGTTTTGTTTGTTATCACCAGAAGAAAAGGACTCAAAAATAAAAATACTGAAACATTTAGTAAATCTTTATCCGATGAAAAAACTAAAACAGACCTGGCTCGCAATTAAAATCAATACCCTCTGGCGTTTTGAGTATTCTTTTTTTATACCCGGAATAAAAAGCAATAAAAAATATTTTACTTATGAGAAACAACTTATTCATGAAAAGCCACTTTTGTATTCCTGTTCAGGATGTTCGAGTGCTGCACAAATGGCAAATTACATTGCTATACAGCTTGACCGAAATGGGATAGCCGAAATGTCATGCATAGTTGGTGTGGGTGGCAATGTAAAAAAACTGGTGCACACCGCTTTGTCCGGCAGGAAAATAATTACTATTGATGGTTGCCCGCTGGCATGCTCCAGAGCATGCCTGGGCAACCATTCAATAAATGCCGACGGACAATTTGAATTGACTGCAATGGGTGTTGAAAAACGAAATCATGTGGACTTTAATATAGTTCACGCTGATATTATTTTAAATCAAATTCAAAAAAAAATTATGGAACTGGATTTGTGCAGTAATTAACAGTTCGGTTAAAAAATAAAAAATTAACCCGCAAAATAATCATGAACGAAACAATTATTCATTTTTTACAGGAACAGACCTGTGCCAGTATTTGCTGTATAGATAAAACAGGCAAGCCATATTGCTTCAGTTGTTTCTATGCTTTCAACAGTACTGCAGGAATCCTTTATTTTAAATCCTCTGGTAATTCACATCACGCAGGATTGATGAAAGAAAATCCATTTGTATCAGGTACCATATTACCGGATAAACTAAACAAAATTTCCATAAAGGGAGTTCAGTTTGAAGCAATTGTTTTAAATACAGAACAGCCATTGGTAAAACGAAGCTTAGGTATTTATCTGGCCAAACATCTGTTGGCATTGGCAATACCCGGCGAAATTTGGGCGCTGCAGCTCAATCATATTAAAATGACAGACAGTACGCTGGGTTTTGGTAAAAAAATATGCTGGGACAGGGAGTTGGAAAAGGAAAATACAGTTGATGATTTATTCAGCAATTTAAATGTAAACTAAAATAATTAATATGAGAGAAGTTAAATTTTTATTTTTAATGCTTGCTTTATCATTTACTGCATTGCCTGTTTTTTCGCAGGAGGCAAAGTGGATGGAAATGGAAAATTTTCATGCTGTTATGAGTGTATCATTTCATCCTGCCGAAGAAAATAACCTGCAACCCCTGAAGGAAAAATCTGCTGACCTGCTTAGTAAGGCAAAAGCCTGGCAAAAGTCTGTTGCACCGGAAGAGTTCAATGCTGATGCGACAAAACCAATTTTAAAACATCTTGTTAAACAATGTAAACTTATTAAAGCAGCAGTTAATGATAATACGGCGGATACAGCGTTAAAAGTAATGATCATAAAAGCTCATGATATATTTCATGAGATTAAAGAAAAGTGCAGAAAGTAAGTTATAAGACAATAATAAATACTTAATAAAAAATCTCTGGTTATTTTTCTTTTTTTTATTATGCATAAATATTAATTGGTTACTTGTAGTAAACTGTTTTGAATCACTACCCATATTTGTAAATTTCATCTTTATTTGTAAAATAACATGTATAACTCCCCACTTCATAAATTCCATATCCCGGTAATGGGTTTAGCCTATACTATTGATACACCTGTAAAAGTTGCCCGTTACGGTATTTCTTCTGTCATTTCAATTGTAGAAAACAGGCTGATAGAAATGATGCGTAAGCAGTATTATCCAACCATTGGTATCGAATATCAACCAATATCAACACATGAAGATGATTTCAGGGCTAAACGAGTTACGGATTACCTGAACCTGGTAAATAAAATTGTTCAGGCACAGGTTAAAAAAATTAAAGTTGCCGCTTTTGAAACAGGCTCAGAAATTGTAAAGTATTTTGAAATGCTGCCTGAGGAAAGTAAAATTAAACAGCTGTATAACCAAATGATAAAGACTGATGCCGGAAATGAGAAACAAAAAATGATGGAATATTTGAGAGCCCAGATCAGGCCAGGCAGTATTGATGTAAACATCATGACCAAGACAGATCGAAATAATTTTAATAAAGCAGGCGAATTAATTGAAGATGGTTCAGATGCAGTAGCTGCTTTGAGGGGCTATGCTAATAGTGAGTTGAATAATTCTTCCGTAATTTTTTCGGCAGGTACAAACCTGCGATTGTATAATTACCTTGAAGGTTGTTCTGCTTTTGATGTTAATACCGACGGTGGTTTCACAAAAAAAGTGGTAATTAAAGTGAGCGATTACCGTTCGGCTTTCATACAGGGTAAATACCTGGCCAAGAAAGGGATCTGGGTAAGCGAGTTCAGGATTGAGTCGGGCTTGAATTGTGGCGGACATGCTTTTGCAACTGATGGATATTTACTGGGGCCAATACTGGAAGAATTCAAAACAAAAAAGCAGGAACTCATTGATACCATTTTTGAGATTTATAATAAAGCATTTGAACAAAAAACGAAAAGAAAATTTATTTATCCACCGGAATTAATTATTACCGCTCAGGGCGGTATTGGCACACATGAAGAAGACGATTATTTACACCAGCATTATAATATTGAAAGTACAGGATGGGGTACACCTTTTTTGTTAGTGCCCGAAGCTACCACTGTTGATGAAGAAACATTAAAGTTGCTGTGCGCTGCTAACGAAAAAGATATAGTGTTGAGCGGGAATTCTCCATTTGGTGTGCCGTTTCATTACCTTAAAGGTACCAGTGCTGATAAGGAAAAACATGCACGTATTGCAAAAGGCAAGCCTGGAAGCCCATGTACCGAAAAGCATCTGGCTTTTAACACAGAGTTTACCCCAGAACCGATTTGTACTGCATCCCGTCAATATCAAAAATTAAAGATCGCACAATTGCAATCGCTTGATCTGCCTGTACCTGAATACAACAGGAAGTTAAATGAAGTATTGGATAAAGAATGTTTATGTATAGGGCTGAGCAATGCAGCGGCTATTAATTATTCACAAACCATGATCAAAAACCTGAACGCTGTTAATATTTGCCCGGGCCCAAATATTGTAAACTTTTCAGAAGTTGTTTCCTTACAAACAATGACCGATCATATTTATGGCAGAAAAAATATTCTTACCAATAGCTACAGGCCTCACATGTTTATTACAGAATTGAATTTTTATATTAATTACCTGAAAGAACAGTTGGAAAATGACTTTAGAGATAAGCAATTGACCGAAAAGAAAAAACATTATATTTCCTTTTTTAAAAACCTGGAAGAAGGGATCTCATACTATCACCAATTGCCCGGCATAGCTCAAACTTTCAGAAAACTTTTTATAAGCCAGCTAAACAATGCAAGATTCGAACTGGAGTTACTGCATTTTCAATATCCATTCAGTGATCAATAAATAAAAGCTGACTCCTCAATAGGAGAGTCAGCTTTTTATTTTGTTATGAAGACTACAGTTTTTCAAACCTGGCCTGGAAAAACCGTAAATATTTTGGTTCGTAGGTCATTTTCATTCCGTTGATCTTATTCCTTCTTTCAAATACCCTTGCTGCAGATTCTGCGATCACATCCATATGTGCCTGTGTGTACACCCGGCGGGGGATGGTAAATCGTACCAATTCCAATTTAGGATAATAATTTTCACCATTGGCTTTTCTTCCCGCTGATACTACGCCTCTTTCCATTGTTCTCACGCCCGAGTCAAGATATATTTCTGCAGCCAGTGTTTGTGCCGGAAATTGATCCTGTCTGATATGTGGCAAAAACTTTTTAGCATCTGCAAAAATTCCATGCCCGCCAACAGGTTTTACAATGGGTACACCGTACGCTTCCATTTTCTCACCCAGGTAAATCACCTGCCCAACCCTTGCCTGTATATGATCATCACATACACTTTCACCAATACCAATGGCCATCGCTTCCATATCCCTTCCCGCTAATCCTCCATAAGTGTGCAGACCTTCATATACCACAACCATATTTCTTGCTTCTTCAAAAACATCCCATTCATTCACGGCAAGAAAGCCGCCAATATTTACGAGTGCATCTTTTTTAGCACTCATCGTGGCGCCATCCGTGTAAGAATTTATTTCTTTTATAATTTCTTTAATTGTTTTATTTCTATATCCTGTTTCTCTTTGCTGAATAAAGTAAGCATTCTCAGCAACTCTTGTCATATCATGAATGACCCTGATGCCATGCTTTTTTGTAAGTGCTCTCAGTTCTTTTAAATTTTTCATGCTGATGGGCTGGCCGCCGGCCATATTCACACTGGTGGCCATACTTACATATGGGATTCTTTTTGCACCATACTTTTTAATCAGTTTTTCCAGTTTATCCAGGTCAACATTTCCCTTAAACGGAAATTCATTTTCGGGATCGTGTGCTTCATCAATGATAATATCTTCAAATTTTCCTCCGGCCAGTTCCTGATGTAATCTGGTTGTAGTGAAATACATATTACCGGGAATAATATCACCTTTCTTAATCAGAATTTTCGATAAGATATTTTCTGCACCCCGCCCCTGG
>JAYTOF010000009.1:0-6473 GCA_043747955.1 Chitinophagaceae bacterium | reverse complement strand
GTAATAAGTACTGGTAAGTGGCTGAAGACTTGTTGCTTTGTATTGAATAAAATCCAGGTCGGCTGTAAGCTCCTGTCCTGCTGAATCTAACTTGGTTCGTAAATTAAAATTACTGCTGAAATTTTTCCACTTTTCCTCATTTTGAGTATAAGCAGTTGTTTGATCTGTCAGGTCACCACTGGGGTCATAAATATAGGTGTTGGTACTGCTTTGCCATAAACTGGGATTGTAAAATCCGTTTAAGACCAGTCCAACAGTGGTATTTTTTGAAACCGAATAATCTAAGCCCAGTTTAGCACTGTAATTATGGCTTTGATTTTCCATGTCCGTTTTCTGATCAAAAATTGATTTGATATCTTTTGTGTTTGCATCACGGAAATTTCTGATAATGTATAACTCCTGGCTGCGGTGATTACGGTTGTAATTAATGTTGCTGAAGAAATTTACCTTTTTGTTACGGTAGTTAAAACTTACAGCTTCATTTAAGCGTGCATACCTTCCCTGGGTATAACCGCTTGTTATACTGCCATTGTAACCAAACAATTTGTTCTTTTTGGTTTTAATATTGATAATGCCTGAATTACCGGCAGCATCATATTTTGCTGGAGGGTTAGTCATTATTTCAATCTGATCCAACTGGCTTGCAGTCATGTTACGTAACATGTTTGCCAGGTCTGAACCACTTAAATAACTGGGGCGTCCATCCAGGTATACAATTACACCTGCTTTTCCTTTGAGGCTGATATTGCCGTCTTTATCAACAGAAACACCAGGAGCTTTTTCCAACACTTCCAAAGCCGTGCTACCTGTACTTGTTATAGAAGCATCAACATTAACAATGGTTCTGTCCAGCTTTCGCTCTATTAATGGTTTTTTTGAGCTTACTACAACCTCTTTAAGCGATTTTTCAGCCGGCACGAGTTGTAATACACCAACATCTGCAGTTAATTTATCAGCAGATAATATAAAGGAAGAACTATAGGTTTTGGTATGCCCTGTTGAAGTTGCAAGTATTAAATAATTTCCTTCTTTCAAATTTTCAAAAGAGAAATTACCGGCTTTGTCGGTAACTGCCACTTTTACCAATACAGAATCCCTGGCTTGTAACAGTGAAACTGATGCAGCATCAATTACTTTTTGATTACCACCGTCTTTTATACTTCCGGATACTTTGCCTCCGGTTTGGGCAATGCTGGACATACTAATGGTCATAGCAGCCAGCAGGCTGAAAAATTTGTTCATGGCTATACTTTTTGTTTTTAACCCGAATGGCTATCGGGTGTTTCTTTTTAAAATAAATCAGTTATATACTTTGATAACTACTTCACAAAAGTAAGTACTCGGTTTTACATAGTACATTGTTTTGTATTGAACGGTTGATTTCAGGGATATTTGGTAATATACCTGTATACGTAACACTCGAAGAAAGGTTACAATGAAGAAAAAGAAGGAAAATTATCTGGTAATTTTAAAGGCGTTTCTTTTTACAATGATAATTAATATAATACCTGATAATACCAGGGCAGCAGATATGATTTCGGCCTGAGTTGGGTGAAACCCGAATATTGGATAGGTATTGTTAACCCTTATTAATTCAACAATAAAACGCTCTATTCCATTTAAAATGAGATAGATACCAAACATTACACCTGGCACTTTTATTTGCCTGCGTAAGGCCCATAGTATAATAAAAAGTAAAGTACACACAATGGTTTCATAAAACGGGGTAGGAAAAACAGGTTGGGGAAGAGCCCGGCAATGTTCTTCATTACATTCTTTAATTAATACACCGTCCTTATTTACATTATTGGGATAGGTATAGGCAACCATCCAAACGGGTATGAATGATGGGGCTTTAAATGATTTATGCGGAACCTTTTCCAGACTTTCATACGTTCGGTCTGTTACCTGAACCAAAGTTGAGTCTTTATTAAATACTTCCCCTTTTAAATAATAAGCCGCATTTTTATTAAGTTGGTTTTGATAATCGCCTTCTGCAGCTTCCACTACTTTACCATCAGAATTTACAACATATGCACTGTTAAAAACACCCCAGTCACCATCACCCGATACCTGACATCCAATTCGTCCAACGGCATAGGCAAGTAATAAGGCCAATCCGGCTGCATCAACCAGGTGAATGACCTTGATACCTTTTTTTGATGCATACCAACAAATAGCAATGGCTGCCATTATCAGGCCTCCATAAAACGTAAGGCCGCTGGCAGAGAACAATCTTCCAATCGGATCCTGGATGAATTCACTCCAGTTTTCAAGATTATCAAAAAGCTTGGCTCCTAAAATTCCAAATATCAATCCCAGGATGATGATATCGCCCACCCTGTCGTGTGGCCAGATGCGTACTTTACGAGTTTCCGGTTCTTTTAATTTCTGTTTATTCTTATCCCACCATTTAAGCCAGGTTAAAAAAGCTGCTAATAATAAACCACCCAGTATGTTCCCTTCTCCCGAAAAGATATAATCCTGCGGATTAACTGTAGCAGGTTTGCTGAAAAAGAGGCCGAAAATTTTATATCCGAAAATAAACCCTACAATGGCATTCATCAAAAGCTCACTTACTGAAGCTGGCTTCCCAACCGTTATCATCTCTTCCCTGGGTGATAAAAGCCCCAATTTTTCCTTACGCTGTAATTCTTTACTTAAAACAATGGCAGCTATAACAAAGCCCATGGCAACCATTAGGCCAAAAGTATTTAAGAAGCTTAATCCATTCCATTCCAATCCAAACCAGTCTTTAAATACATAATATAAATTAGGATACATCTGTTAAGTTGAGGTTTTTAATTTAGGAATGCAATATACTACTTCGGTCAATATTAATAAAGTTAAGCTACGTATAATAAGGTATTCAACAAATCAATTTAGTGGTAATAGAAAACCTCCTGTATATAACAGGAGGTTTAGAGCTAATACTTATTAATAAGTTATTAATTGCAATGCTGTTCAAATGCCCCAATCAGATTTTCAGCTATCATTTGAGCACTGCGGCCTTCAATATTATGGCGTTCAATATAATGAACCAGTTTACCATCTTTAAATAAAGCAATGGCCGGAGAAGAAGGGGGATAAGGCATTAGATGCTCTCTTATCTTTTTTACTGCTTCAACATCAAAACCTGCAAAACTGGTAGTGATATGGTTGGGTTTTTTTGCCGTATTATGTACAGCCATTAATACACCCGGGCGAGCGGTACCGGCACTGCAACCACAAACAGAATTGATCATGACCAGGGTGGTTCCTTTTTCGGCAAGTTTATTTTCAACGGCCTCTGCAGTTAATAATTCAGAAAAGCCATTTTCAGTTAACTCTTCTTTCATGGGTATTACAATTTCTTCTGGATACATATCTATTTTAAATTTTTATAAAAAGTAAAATTACATACTTCTTTTAAATAAGACCAAAACCTGGAAATACATTTCCCGATATCGAAATCATTCAATACGGAAATATTGACATTTTATTTTTGCTGAAACAGCCATATTGGCTACAAATTAGCTGCTGTTTTGAAAAATTGTCCTGAAAAATGGGTTGGAATATTATTTGACATTCGTAGAGTATCGATATATAATTAATAACCTAAAAAATAATAGCTATGACACTTGTAAAAGTAAACAACCCCATCAACAAATCTTTTGATGGATTAATGAATGAATTATTTAATGAGTTGCCAATAAATTTTGGTAAGTCTCTCCGAGAAGATGTGTTACATTTTCCTCCGGCCAACATTGTTGAAAAAAATGATTTTTATCAAATTGAACTGGCAGCACCCGGATTTGTAAAAGCTGATTTTAATGTAAAACTGGATGGTAAAAATTTAACCATCAGTGTAGAAAAGAAAGCAAAAATAAATGCGGAAAATGAGAAAATCATCCGCAAAGAATTCAGTCACAAATCTTTTAACCGAAGTTTTACACTTGATGAAAAAATTGATGCCTCCAACATTACTGCCAGGTACGAAAATGGAATTTTAATACTGGAACTTCCAAAAAAAGAAGAAGTAAAGCAGGGAGCAAAAGAAATTACAATTCAGTAAGAAGTTGGTTTTTCATAAATACATACAGTTGGTTTGAACTGTCTCTAAACAGGCAGGAACGGTCTTCTCAGTCTTGAGAAGACCCTTTTTTTATTTACATTCATTTTTTCTCCGGGTATCGATCAAATATTGAATTTTCCATTCATTATTCAGCTTTACCAGTTGAAAAGAGTTTACCCCACAATGGCTGAAATTACCGTTATAAATAAACTTATAAGGAGTCCACACGCTTGCTAAAGCGTCGTCAATATTTATTTGACCAAAACTGATCTGTTCATCAGCTGCACCCGGAGGTATTTTACTTATACTTTCAACAAAGCCTGCAACGGATTCATTTCGGATAATGGTTTCTCCTGCTTTATTTTTTGCTATGGTTTGCAGAGTGGCGCTGTCAGCAAAAACACTTTTCAATAACACAACATCGCTGCTCTTCATTGCCTTGAACAGATTATTTACAACTGTTTTAACTGAATCTTCTGCAGTTTGTGCTTTAATAACCATAGCCGTATTTAAAATAAATAAAATAAGAATAAGTTTTTTCATAAAAAAAATTAAAAAATTATTTATAACCTAAAATTTTTAACATGCTTTGTGCTGTTTGTTCTTTGGCATAAACCCAATCAACCAGTTTACCGTTTTTATCGTGGCCAACAATTATGTGCTTGGGCGAAGGAATTAAACAATGTTTAATTCCACCGTAACCACTTATCTGATCCTGGTATGCACCTGTATGAAAAAAGCCAACATATAACGGTTCTCCTTCGCCAATCTTTGGTAAAAATACTTCATTAATATGTTCTTCACTATCGTAATAATCATGGCTGTCGCAGGTTATACCACCTAAAACAACCCGTTGATATTCATTATCCCATTTATTTATCGGGAGCATTAAAAATTTTTCTCCAATGCCCCAGGTATCCGGCAAGGTAGTTATAAAGGAAGAGTCGATCATGTACCAGGTTTCTTTATCATTCTGCATTTTTTGTCCGATCACACTGTAAATATGTGCCATACTCTCCCCTACTGTATAACTGCCAAACTCAGTAAAAATATTGGGCATGGGTACCTTGGTTCGTTTGCAGGCAACTTTAATATTGCGTACAATTTCATTGATCATAAACTGGTAATTATATTCAAACCCCAGCGAATGTTTTATTGGAAATCCGCCGCCGATATTAATCGAATCCAGTTCAGGACATATCTTTTTTAACTGGCAATAGAGGTTGATCACTTTGTTCAATTCGCTCCAGTAATAAATATCATCTTTAATCCCCTTATTTAAAAAGATGTGCAGCATCTTTAGCTGAAACCGGTGCTCATTACCTTCAATCTTATCTACATAAAATTCCAGAATATCTTTTGCCCTGATTCCCAATCGTGAAGTATAAAAAGGAAAATTTGGTTCTTCCTCAGCGGCAACCCGGATTCCCAGGTTAAAAGGAACTTTTACTGATTTTATATAACCCCGCAGTTCGTCTACATTATCTAAAATCGGAATAACATTTTTAAACCCGGTATTTAAAAGGCTGGCAATCCGGCTGATGTATGGTTTTTGTTTATACCCATTGCAAATAATAAAAATATCTTTATTTATTTTCCTTTTTAAGTAAAGTTTTTTTATGATATCAATATCATAGGCATAAGACGTTTCCAAATGAATATCATTTTTCAAAGCTTCTTCAATGATAAAAGAGAAATGAGAACTTTTGGTGCAATAACAATAATTATATTTTCCTTCGTACCTGTGTTTTTTAAAAGCTACACCAAACATATGTTTTGCTTTATTGATCTGCTTACCGATTTTTGGCAGGTAGGTTAGTTTTAATGGTGTACCATATTTATCGATCAGTGCTTTTATATCCTGGTCATTATATTGTAAATACTCGTTCTTCACTTTAAAATCTTCCTGTGGAAATTTAAAGGTTTGCTGCACCAGGTCGTTATAGGTATTATCCATTTACTGATTTACTTTTTTAGGTTATCCGATAGCTATCGGATGATAATTTATACAAAAATAACAGAATGCTGATATTTACACATAAAAAAAACCGGCAGTGAAATAATCACAACCGGTTCTATAAATTTTTGCAGACAGCCTTACTTAACTGAATCAATTAATTTCTTAAATGTTTCCGGCTCATTCATCGCCAGGTCAGCCAATACTTTACGGTTAAGGTCAATTTTCTTAACAACCAATTTGTTGATGAACTGGCTATAGGTCATACCTTCTGCCCTTACAGCTGCATTAATACGTGCAATCCATAAAGTGCGGTATTCACGCTTTTTTAATTTACGGCCAACATAGCTATATGTTAACCCTTTTTCCATTACGTTTTTGGCAACGGTGTATACATTTTTACGCTTACCATAGTATCCTTTGGCAGCTTTTAATATTCTTTTGCGGCGGGCCCTGCTGGCT
>JAYTOF010000008.1:0-20203 GCA_043747955.1 Chitinophagaceae bacterium | reverse complement strand
GAAGGATAAAAACCCGGAGAAAACAATGCATGCGGATCATACTTAGATTGTGGGTTCACATCCTGCTGCGCAAATACAGAAATTGCTGAAATGAAGAAGATCAAAAAGGGGATTATTTTTTTTGCCATAAATTGATTTTAGTGTCCGAAGTTACACTAAAACATTAAGTCTAAATATTGTAAACTCCGGGGTTTGATTATTTCCAATCTTTTAACAGTTTTCTTCCTTTTTCTTTGATCATGGGGTCGTCTTCTGTATGTACAGGTAGGGTGAGCATGAGGTTGATATATGCTATGGCTTTATCTTTTTTATTATTTTCTTTGTAGGCTTTTGCCATTTCCAGGTAATTTAAAATAAATTCAGGTCTGATGGCATGAGCTTTCTCAAAGGAATTGATAGACTCCCTGAGTGATGATGATGGTAATCCTCCGTAAATGACTTTAACTACGGTTGTTTCTAAAACATTTAAATTACTGATCTCGTAATGCCACCTGCCCAATACATGCCAGGCCTTATAATTTTGAGGATCATTTTTTATGGCAATGTCGATGTACTTTTTAATTTCTTTTGCTGTGTTGATCTTTTCCTTGCCGTTTTTACTCATAGAGCTTCTTCCCAGTGACATGGCCATTGCACAATTGGCATCTGAATTGGAGGGGTCTATTTTTAAGGCTGTTTGTGCATAGATCTTAGCGGCAAGATAATAGTCATCTCTGAGTTTTTTATTTGTTTCACGCTGCCCGATACGTACACATAGTTCACTGCATTTATTTAATGCGTTGATATTGGTTGCATTAAGTTTCAGTACTTCTTTAAATTTTAAAAAGGAAGCTTTCTCACTTGGAATGGCTTCTAAACGATATCCTTCTTTTAACAGCGCATTTATATCCTGGGCCGAAGTTTGAACCCCGAAAGACAATAGTAAGAGTACTGATAAAAGAGCTTTCATTTTAAAATTCTTTTTTATAACTAACGCCAACTGAACCTTCAATATTAGCTATTGGCGGATTTTTTTTATCAACAGAAACTAAAATTATTTTAATACGGTCATCGATCTTATGAATCTGATCTGCCAGGTCCTGAACTACCGTTTCTAAAAGAGCAGTTGGTATATTCATCCGCTGTTTGATCACCTCAAAAATGGTTACATAATTAATAGTTTCATTTATTTTGGTAACAGGCCCCTTTTCTTCAAATGTAACTTCAAGATTTACTTCATACTCATTACCCAGGATCTTTTCTTCTTCATGTATTCCATGAAAAGAAAAAAAAATTAATTTATGAAGATATATAGTAATCATCAATGCAGCCCCTTTTCACTTAAATAACGTTCTGCATCCAAAGCAGCCATGCATCCTGTACCGGCAGCCGTAACTGCCTGCCTGTAAATTTTGTCCTGCACGTCTCCCGATGCAAATACAGCTTCTACATTTGTTTTAGAGGTACCGGGGATGGTTTTTATATATCCGGCTTCATCCATTTCCAGCCAGCCTTTAAAAATCGCTGAATTGGGTTCATGGCCTATAGCAACAAAAAATGCACTCACCGGAATTTCCTGGTTCTCACCTGTCTTATTATTTTTAATACGAACGGCGTCTACTTTTTTATCACCCAGTATTTCATCGGTTTCGCTGTTCCAGTAAACTTTAATGTTGGGTGTATTAATGACCCTGTCTGCCATTACTTTACTTGCACGCATTTCATTTCTGCGAACGATCATGTGTACCTTCGAACAAATTTTGGAAAGATAAAGCGCTTCTTCAGCAGCAGTATCACCTGCACCAACAATAGCCACTTCTTTTCCTTTAAAGAAAAATCCATCACATACTGCACAGGCACTAACTCCATAACCGTTTAACCGCTGTTCACTCTCCATACCCAGCCATTTTGCAGAAGCACCCGTTGAAATTATGAGCGCATCTGTTTCGATCCATTTTTCTTCATCAATCTCTACTTTTAAAGGATGTGAAGAAAAATCAACTTTTGTAGCCAGTCCATATCTGATATCGGCACCCATTCGCTTAGCCTGGTTTTCAAAATGGATCATCATTTCGGGGCCCTGGATACCATCAGGGTAACCAGGATAATTTTCTACTTCTGTTGTAATAGTTAATTGCCCGCCAGGTTGAATGCCCTGGTATAAAACCGGGTTCAATCCGGCTCGTGATGCATAAATTGCTGCCGTATATCCTGCAGGCCCCGATCCAATTATTAAACAATGTACTTTTTCTGCAGTCATAAATTATTTCAGTATTTTTATTTACGAATGTAAAGGAATATTATTAAGTAAATAGGTTTAGCGTGCTATTATCGTTGCAACCTGTGAGGCATAGCCACAAAAAGCACCCAGGGCGCCATTACTGATATTGCCGATTACTTTGCCCGGTTGCGAAAAAGGATTACCTATACTTTGCTGGTTAAATTCCCAGGTGTTCCAAAAAGTATAACTTGCCTTATCAATATTTGAAAGTTTAAAAGAGATGGTATCACCACGGGTAAAAAAATTTTCATCGCCTTTTGGCAAAGGATTATTTCTATCGATTCCCTGATCTACCTGGCCGGAGTAAGTTGTCCCATCTACTACGTCATCATTATAAACTGAGTTAAAACCGGGTAAGAATCTTTCACTGTTTTTTTTGGTATAATAACGGATATAATTGCCAAGGCCCCGGGGATCCGTTACCCTTGTCATTAATACTCTTTTAGCGGTATCAACATTTACCGGTGGATCTTTTGTCCAGAGTGAATCAAAAACCTTTGAAAGAAGCGGGATGGTTGTTTTAGCTGTATAGATTTTCCCTTCTGCCTTTATGGTAAGTTCATATTGTTTGTTAAACTCACCCGTAAAAGCAGTGGCTGGATTTGCAGGATCGATACTGTAATAATATATAAAATAACCATTGCCCAGGGGCACCGTGTATTCTTTGAAAGTATGATTGACAGTTCCATTGCTCATGGTTATTTCTGCATTATGTACAAATGAATTGGCAAGTAGCTGGGGACTTATTACACTAAAATAGTCAAGGCTCTTACTCAGTGCTACAGTAGGCGCCTGTCCATTTTCTATTTGTGCGTCAACAACCAATAACGCAATGGCATCTTTTAATTTAAAGTCTATATCTTTTTCGCATGAAAAAAATAATATGCAGGAAAACGTAAGTAAAATCAGTTGTTTCATACCATGCAAAAATAAACTATGCATACCTCAAAGTAAACATCATTCTGTTAAAATAAATAAACAATTAATTGAAATAAAAATTGCTTTATCAGGGATATAAAAAACCTCCCGAAAAAGCAGGAGGGTTTTTGTAAAATGTATTAAAAATAGTATTAGCCTAAATAAGCTTTTAAAGCTCCACTGTACCGGGCTTTCTGTAACCTTTTGATCGCTCTTTCTTTTATCTGCCGGATACGCTCTTTGGTTAAATCATATTTCTGACCAATTTGCTCAATGGTAACTCCATTTTCTCCATCCAAACCAAAATAAGCATTAACAATTTCAGCCTCTCTGGGGCTTAATGATTTTAAAACCCTGCGGATCTCATTTTTCAATGAATCATGCATTACATCTTCATCAGTTTCATCACCACCTTTCAGCAGATCGCCCATAGCAACATCTTCTGCTTCATGTACGGGTGCATCAAGGGAAGTATGGCGGGTATTGCTTTGAAAAATATTGTTGATCTCTGTTTCACTCATCTCCAGTAATTCAGCTAACTCTTCGGTACTTGGCTCACGCTCATGTTCCTGTTCAAAAGCCATGTAGGCTTTATTAGCTTTATTGTACGTGCCAATTTTGTTTTGAGGCAGGCGGACTAATCTGCCCTGCTCTGCCAAAGCCTGAAGTATAGATTGGCGGATCCACCATACAGCGTATGAAATGAATTTAAAACCTTTGGTTTCGTCAAAGCGTTGAGCCGCTTTAATTAAGCCAAGGTTACCTTCATTGATCAAATCACTAAGAGAAAGGCCCTGATGTTGGTATTGTTTAGCCACAGATACCACAAAACGCAGGTTAGCCTGTACCAATTTGTCCAAAGCACGCTGATCACCCATTTTGATCTTTTGGGCTAAAATGGTCTCCTCTTCAGGAGTAATCATAGAAATCTTTGAAATTTCCTGCAAATATTTCTCAACAGCCTGTGAATCACGGTTGGTAATCTGCGTTGCGATCTTAAGTTGCCTCATTTTCTTTTATTAATTACTAAAATAGAACACTAAATAGACATGTTTTGTTGGGAAAAGGTTGCAAACAAATGGTTAATAGCCCTAATTCCAGGTAAAAATGTGTGCAAAGTTACAAAATAATAGCCGGATTTCATAATGAGCGTGTATAAAAGGAATGAAAGGTGGATAAATGGATTCTAAAACCGTTGCGGGATACCGGTTACAGGAAGGCTGTTGTGGTATATTGATTTTTTTTAATCATTGGCCCCATATCCAGCATTAGGATCCAGCATCCATTATCTGGCATCCAATATCTCCTATGTGCACCTTATATTTGCTGTATGATAACTGATTTACGTTCAGATACTTTCACTAAACCTTCTCCGCCTATGTTGGATGCAATGTTTAAAGCTTCAGTAGGTGATGATGTATTTGGTGAAGATCCTTCTGTTAACCAATTAGAGTCTATGGCGGCTGCATTATTTGGTATGGAAACGGCCTTGTTTTGCCCAAGTGGTACTATGACTAATCAAATTGCTATTAAATGTCATACCCAGCCCGGCGATGAAGTAATTTGTGATAAAGTGAGCCATGTGTATATTTATGAAGGAGGCGGAATTGCATTTAACAGTGGGTGCCAGGTTAAAGCATTGGATGGAGACCTTGGAAGACTTACGGCTGCTCAGATAACAGAATCCATAAATCCTGATGATGTTCACAAAGCCAGAACAAGGCTGGTTAGTCTTGAAAATACGGCAAACAGAGGCGGAGGAAGTTGTTATAATTTTTTTGAATTACAACGAATTAAAGAAGTTTGCTTGAATAATAAATTAAGCTTGCATTTAGATGCTGCAAGGCTTTGGAATGCATTGGTTGTTAAGAATGAAACCCCAAAACAATATGGTGAGGTCTTCGATAGTATATCAATTTGCCTGAGTAAAGGCCTGGGAGCCCCGGTTGGAAGCCTTCTATTAGGGAACTCAGATTATATAAAAAAAGCAAGACGGGTGCGTAAGGTTTTTGGAGGCGGAATGCGACAGGCTGGTTACCTGGCTGCAGCCGGCATTTATGCTTTGGAAAATAATATAAACAGGTTAGCTGAAGATCATCAGCATGCCAAACAAATTGCTGCTGCACTAAGTAAAAAAGATTTTATCGGCAAAATAATGCCTGTAGAAACCAATATTATCATTTTTGAAGTAACCGGTTCATATGATCCCGGATTGCTTTGCCTTACATTAAAAGAGCATGATATTTTATGTCTTTCAATATCTGCTACCCAGGTAAGAATGGTTACACATTTGGATTTTTCTAAAGAAATGCTAAAAAACCTGTTAGAGGTAATAGCGGCATTATAGATTAATAATAATTCGGCCTTGTCTCCGTTACTGTTCCAAATAATCAAGTATGAAGATTCAATCAATTATTGCAATAGTCATTGCTATGTTTGTGTTTCAATCCTGCCAAAAAGAAAACAGTTCAGGAACAAAAGAAGCAAAAATAAATTTCGTTTTTAAATTTGATTCAACACAGATCAGGCTAAATGCTGTGGGACAGCCCTCTCCTATGCCAGTTGGTAATGCAGGTCAATCACCACGGTTTAATACCATGAGTGCACATTATGTAGAGCTGGCACCTAATGCAACAACAGCACTTGGTGGGGGAGCCATACTTTATAAAGCACCACAGGTTACAACCGGAGGCGCTTCCGCAATTGATTTCAGCAATTCGAAATTTGCTGGCAATAACCAGCTATTCTTAAGTGTGCCGGTTAAAAGTCTTGCTGCTGGATCTTATAACTGGCTCAGAATTTCTCTGGCTTATCAGAACTACAATATTTATGTACGGGCTTTGGGACAAACGATAGATGCTACACTGGCATCTTTTATTGGCTTCAATACCTACCTCAGCAATTTTAAAGTCAGAGATTCAACAGTAGTAGTAAATGCCAATAAAGTACAGGGGTACTGGGGTTTGGAAGGGAACGTATCCGGATTTGGATTTTTAAGTACAGGGCAGGCTCCTCCGGGTGCCACCACTGTTCCTAATCCAATATTTGCAACATCTCCAATTACACAGGGCTCCTGTGTAGTAACGGCACAATTTGCAACCCCTTTTATTATTACCGGTAACGAATCTAAAGACATTAACATCATTGTATCCTTATCTACCAACAAAAGTTTTGAGTGGATTGATGTGGATAATAATGGAACCTACGACCCCAATAATGGTGACCTGGTAATTGATATGGGCATCAGGGGAATGATTCCGATAATTCAATAAAAATTAAGTTTCTGATATTTTAATAACGTCCTGATTCTGTAGGGGCGTTTTTTGTTACACATGCTTTATCTTCGTAACAGGCTCATAAAAAAATTAATAATAAATGCATCCATACGAAGAATTATTACTTGATAATAAGGCATGGGCTGCCGAAAAAATTGCAAACGACCCTTCTTTTTTCAGAAACCTGTCTGAAATACAAGCTCCGGAGTTTTTATGGATCGGTTGCAGCGACAGCCGTGTACCTGCCAATGAAATTACCAATACTCAACCCGGCGAGATCTTTGTACATCGGAATGTGGCCAACCTTGTAATAAATACAGATGTAAATCTGTTAAGTGTTTTGGATTTTGCCGTAAATCACCTGAATGTAAAACACGTAATTGTTTGCGGGCATTATGGTTGCGGCGGTATTAAAGCTTCCATGAGCAAGACTGATTATAAACCGGTATTGAATATGTGGCTCAGAAATATAAAAGATGTACACCGTATACACCGGGACGAACTTGAAAAAATTGAAAATGAAGAACAGAAATTTGACAGGTTAACTGAATTAAATGTGCAGGAACAGATATTTAACCTGGCAAAAACTTCTATCATTCAACGTTCCTGGAAAGAAGAACAAAGACCCGACCTGCATGGATGGGTATATGGGTTAAAAGATGGTATCATAAAGCCCGTATTTGAAATGAAAGCAGGTACACCTATTGATCCGATTTACGAATATAATAATCTTTAATTTAGTTTATGTTTCCAAAAATAGATCCCACTTCTACCCCATCCTGGCAGGCACTGCTTCAACATAAACAGTTGTTTGAAAATGTGCAGATGAAAGACCTTTTCTTTAATGATGCAGAAAGGTTCAAAAGATTTTCCATTCAGATGGAGGATCTGCTTTTCGATTATTCTAAGAATATCATTACCGAAAATACTGTAGAGCTATTATTGCAACTGGCTGAAGATTGCCAATTAAAAGATGCCATTGAAGCCATGTTCACCGGTGAAAAAATTAATGAAACTGAAAACCGTGCAGTATTGCATACTGCTTTAAGAAATTTCACGGGTAACCCTGTTTTAACTGATGCTGGAGATGTAATGCCCGGGATTAAAAATGTACAGGAACAAATGAAAATATTTTGTGCTGCAGTACATACAGGTTCATGGAAAGGTTATACCGGAAAGAAGATTAAATATATTGTAAACATTGGTATCGGGGGAAGCGATTTGGGTCCGGTAATGGTAACAGAAGCACTGAAGCCCTATTGGGTTGATGGCATTGAAACGTATTTTGTAAGTAATGTTGATGGTACGCATATTACCGAAACGTTAAAGAAAATTAACGCCGAAGAAGTCCTTTTTTTAATTGCCAGTAAAACTTTTACCACCCAGGAAACCATGTCCAATGCAAATACTGCAAGGAATTGGTTTTTGAAAAAGGCGAAAGATGAAAAATATATTGCCAAACATTTTGTTGCACTAAGTACCAATGAAGCTGCAGTAATAAAATTTGGAATTGATCCAAAAAATATGTTTGCATTCTGGGATTGGGTTGGTGGCCGCTACAGTTTATGGAGTGCCATTGGTTTATCTATTTCTTTAACTGTGGGGTATGAAAATTTCGAACTGCTTTTAAAAGGCGCCAGTAAGATCGATAACCATTTCAGGGAAACCGCTTTTGCTGAAAACATACCTGTTATAATGGCCTTAACCGGTATTTGGTATAGTAATTTCTTTGGAACAAAAACAGAAGCCATTCTTCCTTATGATCAGTACCTGCACCGTTTTGCTGCTTACTTTCAACAGGGTAATATGGAAAGCAATGGTAAATATATTGACCGTAATGGCGATAAAATTACTTATACAACCGGCCCGGTAATCTGGGGCGAACCTGGTACCAATGGCCAACATGCTTTTTACCAGCTTATACACCAGGGAACGCAAATTATCCCATGCGATTTTATTGCCCCTGCCATCAGTCATAATACAACCGGTGACCATCATCAAATACTGTTAAGCAATTTTTTTGCACAAACAGAAGCGTTAATGAATGGAACTGAAAACAGGAATCCCTATCGTGTTTTTGAGGGTAACCGGCCAACCAATTCATTTTTGGTTAAACAGATCACTCCATTTGTTTTAGGACAATTGATTGCCCTATATGAACATAAGATCTTTGTACAGGGAGTAGTCTGGAACATTTACAGTTTTGACCAATGGGGTGTGGAACTGGGTAAGGTTTTAGCCAATGCTATTTTACCGGAACTGCAGGATGAAAATCGTATTGTTTCTCATGATTCATCAACAAACGGTTTGATAAATTCTTATAAGAAAATGAGATAATCAATACCTGGGCAAAGTCATCAGTTGTGTTTCTTTTTGGAGTTTAAAATGGTAAATTTTATTCTTTCCTTTGATTTTGATGACGATATTTTTACAACCTTCCTTTATTGATCTATTGCCTGATGCCGGATGTAATTCTATTTTCCACAGGCTGTTCCGCTTATTACAAGTGATCTTAATTTCCCTGTTATCTTCAAATTTATTACCTGTAATAACCGTATTGCTGTTTGCCGCAATTAAAGTAGCTGGTAATGGAATATTATTATACCATACTGATTCTATTACAGGTATCATTGCCCCACTCCATTCAATGTATATGAACCGGGTTATATTAAAAACCTGCGGTACAGGGTTTCCATTTTCATCTGACATCTGTATGCCGGGTAAAGTTATAGTATAATAGGCATATGCCTTTTTTATATGACCATCTGCGGGGGCAAATGAAGTTAATAAGCTGACAAACAATACTGACAGTAAATATATTTTTTTCATTTCTTTACTTACAATTTACTGCTTTTAAAATTTTAAACTGCAGCATAAGTATATTTTAATAAAAAAATCCTCCTTATTTAAGGAGGATTTTTGCAATTAGTTTTGGTGTAAGTTTACCACTTTTCAGCTTCCTCATTACTGCCGTTATCTACGGAGTCATTATTTTTCTCAGCCGGAGTTTCTATTTTCTCTTCAGTAACTTTTGCCAGGGTTACAGGTGTTTCAACAATTTCTGCAATTGGTGTTTCTATTGATGCTATTACCGGATTTTCGGTTAATGCCTTTGCGGCATCAGCCGATTGCTGATTTTGACCTTCTTCACCTTCATACGGGGTATCATGGTTAAATGCATCAAAATCAAAATCAGGCATTAATTCTGTTTTTACATAATCAATCGCCTCGCCTAACCCTTTTATGAATTTGTTGAAATCTTCTTTATAAAGGAATATTTTGTGCCGGTCATAGCCGTCAGAATCAAACCGTTTACGGCTTTCTGTGATCGTTAAATAAAAATCATTGCCACGGGTTTCTCTTACATCAAAAAAGTAAGTCCTGCGTTTTCCTGCCCTGATGCGTTTGCTGTAAACACTTTCCAATTTTTTTTCGTTGTTCTCGTACGCCACTGTTTTTAGTTTTAAATATTACCGATTACCCTTTATTGGGAAAGGCAAAGATAAAATTGTTTTCCAATCTACAAAATATAAGCCTGTTTATTTAAGCCATATCCGTTGATATCAGTGTTAAATCAGTCAATTTTCCAACAATTGATATTATGATTCCCTATCCTGTTCCTGTTGCCTGTTATACATTTCTGTATAATATCCGTTTAATTCAAGTAATTGATTGTGTTTTCCCTGCTCAACAATTCTTCCATCATCTATTACAATTATTTTATCAAATTCAAACAAAGAAAATATCCTGTGGGTAATGATAATAGCTGTTTTGCCATTCAGGAACTGATATAAATTGCCAATGATCTCTTTTTCTGTACGGGCATCAACTGCACTCAGGCAATCATCAAAAATTACGATTTTAGGATCTTTTATCAAAGCCCGGGCTATGGAAATGCGTTGTTTCTGGCCACCACTTAAAGTCACGCCTCTTTCTCCTATCATAGTTTCAAAACCCAGTTGAAATTTTTCAATTTCTTTATGAATACTGGCCTGTTTTGCAGCTGTTATAACGGTTTCATCGGTTGCATTATCAATCCCAAAACGAATATTATTACGTATCGTTTCACTGAACAAAAAGATATCCTGTGGTACATAACTGATTTGAGTGCGAAGTGAATGAATATCAAATCTGTTCACAGGAATACCATCATAAGCTATCAATCCTTTTTGGGGCTCATACATGTGCAGGAGTAATTGGGCTATGGTTGATTTGCCCGAACCTGTTCTGCCTACTATCGCAATCTTTTCCCCTTTATTAATCTGAAGGGAAAAATCTTTCAAAGCATGAATACCTGTATGCGGATAAATAAAACCGAGATTGGTGATGGTGATATTACCTTCCAACTCAGTTTTTACAGGCTCCTGCTCATTCTTAATGGCTGGTTCTGTATGTAAAAATTCATTGATTCTTCTTTGTGAGGTTACAGCCCTTTGAGTCATACTTGCTGTCCAGCCGATAGCACTTACGGGAAAAGTGAGCATCTGAATATACATCACAAATTCTGCTATCCTGCCAACACTGGCTCCTTCCACCCGGTTAATAACATCGAGGCTACCCACCATTATCGTCATCAGGGTACTTAAGCCAATCAATAAAGCCATACTGGGAAAATAAATGGCTTCTGTTTTTGATAAACTCAATGCATGATCACGGTATGCTTCACTGTTTTTTTTAAAAAACCCAAGCATCGCTTTTTCCTGAACGAAAGATTTTATAACTCGAATACCGGAATAGGACTCCTGTGCATTGCTGGTAAGATCACTTAATAATGATTGTATACGTTCGCTTTTTTTATTGATGATCGTATTTACCAGATAAATAGCTATCGCTAATATCGGTAAAGGAGCCAGAGCAACAAGTGTAAGTTCAGGACTCGCCTTCAACATAAAAAATACACTGAAACCAAGTACTGCAGCCAGGTTAATAAAATACATGATGGCCGGGCCGGTATACATCCGTACTTTACTTACATCATCCGCAATGCGGTTCATCAAATCGCCGGTACTGTGTGTCTTATAAAAATTGGTATCCAGTTTTTGATAATGCGCAAATATCTCGTTCTTCTGATCATATTCCACATGCCGGCTCATGACAATAATGGTTTGCCGCATCAGGAACATAAAAAAACCACTGATAATGGCGATCACAAACAGGGTTAATCCTGCATAGAGTATTTTATTTGATGGATTTTTATCAAATTTTGAAATGACCTCACGAACTGCAAAATCATAATTTTTCTCACTTTTTTTAATGTCAATTGTATTTGCTCCTGTAGATCTTATTGACTGAACAACAGTGTTAACTACATATCCTGTAAGTTGCGGAGCCAGTATACGGAAATAATTGGTTAATACTACAAAAACAAAACCCAGCATAAAATGCCAGCGGTATTTCCAAAAATATTTATTGAGGGTGGAGAGTTGTTTCATTGCCGGAACAAAGATAAATGAAAAACGCTGCTGTTTAAAGGCAGAAGCAATATTCAAATAATAAAAAAAAACGGGATCGCTCCTGAATAAATTAGCTTTCAACCCTGTCCCCAAAAAAAATTTGTCACAAACCCGACAATAAGCCCCGGATTATTATGATAGGTTGCAGCGAATTACTAATTTTAGTATTCAAATTAAGGTAAATTAAATATCTCACAATGGCTAAAAATTCCATTATGGAGTTGGAACAAGATATAAACCTTTCGCATTTTACATTTGAAAATCTTCATGAAGCGGTTTTTTGGATAAACTCCAAAGGGCATATCTTATATGCAAATGATGCTGCCTGTAAAATGACGGGATATTCCAAAGAAGAATTAATGTTGATGAAGGTTAATGAAATCAACCCAATCCAATTGGTAACAGATTTTAAGAACTTCTGGAAACAGGTAAAAGCAAAAAAGCATTTTACATTTGAAACAAATCATAAACACAAGACCGGTTATTTATATGATGTTGAAATTACCGGTAATT
The DNA here is from genome assembly GCA_043747955.1 of Chitinophagaceae bacterium. Classification (GTDB taxonomy): domain Bacteria; phylum Bacteroidota; class Bacteroidia; order Chitinophagales; family Chitinophagaceae; genus Ferruginibacter. The sequence continues at coordinate 7,784 of JAYTOF010000008.1, read as the reverse complement.
ATATTGAATATGAAGGCCAGGAAATTATATGCAGTATCGTTCGTGATATACGTAAAAGAAAATTAGAAGAAGAAATGCTTCGTAGGGTTTCTGAAGCTACTTCGGGTTTTACCGGAAAGGATTTTTTTACAGAACTGGCCAGGCATATTACCATTACCTTATCTATGCGTTATGCACTCATTACGGAATGCGCCAATGAACAAAGAACAAGATTACGCACACTTTGTTATGTTGATGGAGATGTAGTACTGGAAAATATTGAATATGATACTGCTGATATACCCTGTGAGATCATCATGCGTGGTGAGGATTTTTTTATGACACATGGTGTGGAAGCAAGTTTTCCCAAAGAAAAAGGAATTGAATCGTACATAGGCGTTCCCATTTACAGCCCAACCAATGGGGATATAATGGGACATATGATTGCAGTTGACCCTAACCCGATCACTTCCGAAAATAATCAAACATCAATTCTTAAGATCTTTGCATCCCGTGTTGGTGCCGAGTTGGAGCGTATGAAAGTAGAAAAGGAACTTGAAAAAAAGAACTGCGAGCTCAATAAAAGGCTAAACGAGATAGAATTGTATCATACCACTATGAAATATCTTCGTGATCAGATCTTCTGGGTTGATAAAAGCGGAAAATTCATCCGGGTTAATGATGCTGTTTCAAAAGGAACAGGTTATTCTTCTGAAGAACTCATGCAAATGTCTGTTTTTGATATAAACCCCTACCTTACGAAAAAAGAATGGGATAAGGGCTGGAAAGAAACTAAAAAACTGGGACAGGACATTTTAGAAACGGAACATCAGAATAGAGAAGGGAAATTATACCCGGTAGAAGTAACAAATAATTTTATTGAATACGCCGGTGAAGAATATTTCTGCAGTTCGGCACGTGATATCCGAAAGCGAAAAATGGAGGAAGAATTGTTACGTACTGTTTCAGAACAAACTGCAGGTATTACCGGTGAAGATTATTTATTGCAGCTGGCCAAATTTGTTACTTCCTGCCTGAATATCCGGTATGCCATGGTCAGCAAATATTCGAACTCCGAACATACCCGCATGAAAATGCTATCCTATGTAGAGCGTAATGAAGTGTTGGAAGGATTTGAATATGAACTTTCCGGCACTCCCTGTGAAGTGGTGATGAAAGGAAATCAATTTTTTTGTGCCAATAACCTGGAGATATCTTATCCCAGGGAATTGGGTATTAATTCCTGGATAGCAGTACCCATTTACAGCCCAACTACCGGTGAACCGATTGGTAACATTGGCGGTTTTGATACAGCACCCATGACAAACGACCAAAACCAGTCTGATATTCTAAAAATATTCGCAGCACGTGCCGGTGCAGAGATGGAAAGAATTGATGCACAAAGAAACCTGGAAAATGCAAATGCAGAACTGGCCATCCGTTTAAAAGAGATAGAGGGTTTAAAAAACCAGTTACAGGCCGAAAATAAATATTTGCAGGAAGAGATAAAACTCAATAACAATTTTGAAGAAATTGTAAGCAAGAGTAAGAGTTTTCATAAAATATTGCAACAGATAGAACAGGTAGCATCAACCGATGCAACGGTATTAATTACCGGTGAAAGTGGCACAGGGAAGGAATTACTGGCCAGGGCCATCCATAACATTAGCAACCGGAGCAAACGGCCATTGATAAAAATAAACTGTGCCAATTTACCTACTAATTTAATTGAGAGTGAATTGTTCGGTCATGAACGTGGTGCATTTACCGGTGCCATGGAAAGAAAGATCGGCCGTTTTGAACTGGCTGACAGCGGAACCATTTTCTTAGATGAGATCGGTGAATTACCGGTAGAGTTACAGGCAAAATTATTAAGGGTATTGCAGGAAGGTGAGTTTGAACGCCTGGGCAATCCTAAAACACTAAAGGTAAATGTAAGGGTGATTGCAGCTACAAACCGCAACCTGGAAGATGCCATTGCCAAAAAAGAATTCAGGGAAGACCTGTTCTACCGGTTGAATGTGTTCCCGGTAACCTCTCCTCCCCTGCGTGACCGGAAAGAAGATATTCCTTTACTTGTAAAACATTTTGTAAAAAAATACGAAGGTAAAATGGGAAAAGAGATCAGCAATATTCCTGCAAAAGTTATAGATGCTTTAATGCTTTACGATTGGCCGGGCAATATCCGTGAATTGGAAAACTTAATTGAAAGGGGCTTGATCTTAGCAAGAGGTAATACATTGGAATATGGCAACTGGATACCAACAGTTAAAACAGGCAGCACCGCTTCTAATGGAAAAACGGTGCCGCAAAACCTGAATGAACTGGAAAAGGAACATATCATTAGCGTACTTGAAAAAACCAACTGGAAAGTGAGTGGAGAAAAAGGTGCTGCAAAAATACTGGGCTTAAATGCCACAACCCTTGAAGCCAGGATGAAAAAACTTGGTATTAAAAGGGTAAAATAATCAGATTTTATTTTTTACAACAATCACTAACACAAGATGCAATTTGTGTATTTTGTTTTAATAAACTGATCGAAGATACCCTGTTTATGCTTTTATTTTTTACGTAAAGAATCACCCAATCATCCTGCAGTACTGCCCTGGTTTCTATTTCCACAGGCTCGGCCACATAATGCTGCACCGCCTCATTCATCCTTTCTCCATTGGGCCCAACTATCAAATAATAATTTTTCTTTCCTTTTTCATTCATCACTTTTAAAACGGGTGGTATGCCGCCCAGTATACAGCGTATGGCACAGTCACGGTGTACTTTTCCTTCGCCGGGTTTCATAACACCGAAATAACATTTAGGGTCAATGATTTCTCCTTTTATTTTATGAACCCCTAAATCTTTTTGATGGGGTACTAAAGAAGCATCTGCCTCTTTACCAATATTGACAACAGGATTTTCATCTTTGTTTATTTGCATAAATGTTTTTCCATCGCTGTATAACAGGGTTCCTTTCAAAGTAAGTTCTTTATTATTGAAAGAATTGTTCTTTTCTTTTTCCAACTCCATGATGGCCGTTTCTGCACCATGTTTGCCATAACCAACTAAAGGAATGGTAATATAAGATGTATTGCCCCATGCATCTTTACCGTTTATTACTTTTAAAACAGGAACGGGATCATTAAAATAAATACCTTTTATTTCAGTGGTTTTACCAAATTCAAAATTAGATGCAGTAAATTTTTTTTGAAACGATGCCAGTATCAAACCAACGATCAGTGCTAAAGGGAAAAGTAAGAACAATACTTTTCTTACCAGCCTGGCAAAAGATGCCGGAGCTTTGGGCATCCATCCAATATAAAAGGCCTCACCCTCCGGTGCCCTCGCCAAAAGAGAGGGAGGGCCGGGCTGTATTTCATTATTTATCTTTTGTTCTGCCATTTCTTCTTAATTGTATTATTCAACATTAACTGATCATTGCCCCAAATTTTTCTGTTCCTTCTGCAAATGGTTTTGGGTTTAACCAAACTTTTGTTTCTTCTATCCTTACATCATAAGTACTCACCTTTTCGGTAAATGGTGGCGGCGATTGCCCATTGTTCGGTAAATACTGATATCCATGCCAGGGGCAGGTTATACAGCCATCAATTATTTTTCCCTCTCCCAGTGGGCCACCCTGGTGCTTACAAACATTATGAATGGCGTATAATTTATTTTCATGTTTATATACCGCAATACGTTCTTCATCAATACAAAATATTTTTGCACGTCCCTCTTCAAATTCATGTAAATCGCTAACCTGAACAAACCCTTCTTTTGCCAGATCAAATTTTTGATGATCAAATTTTACTTCCTTCTTTCCGGTAATAAGATGCAGACTGATCAGCCATAAAGCACCCACAGCAACCAGTAAAACAAAAGCCGGGTGGGTTTCGTATTGTATTACACCCAGCATCACATGCATTACAATTAAAAAATAAGCCAGGTAAACGAACATATGCAGGGTCTTCCACACTTTAGGTGAAAGATTATGCAGCCAGAAATCATGACTGGTGATTGCCATTAACATAAAAATGATCAGCGCAAAAAAGCCCAGCGACTGAAATGGAAAACCGCTCAAAGAAAAAAAGTTGGTATTGGAGGTAAAAAGCGAGACGAACGGATTCACATTTCCCAGTGAATGAAACTGGATAATGCTGAAAACTCCATGAACAGCAGCCAGGCAAAACATGGTTACACCCAGGTGCCGGCGGTTATATAAAAGTGGCAGGAATTTTTTATTGAGCCTTGCCAAAGGGCCGATACTTAAAATAATATGCAGTAATAAAATGGCCAGGGTTGAGGTAGAGCGTATCAAAACCGTTTCAAATGTATAATCAGGATTACTGATTGCCGTAATAACAATGAAAGTCATTAAATACAAAGCACTAAAACCAAAGAGGAACCAATCATATAGTTTCTTTTGCCTGTTCCACCCTACTGTTGTATAACCTGCACTCATTATTTAAATTTTATGGTATCAATTGTTTTTTGATGAATGATATCGTACAAAATAAAATGGTATGTAGCGGTTGAATCTTCTTTTAAAGGAAAATAATAACTGCCCCGGGTTACTACTCTTCCTATCAATTCTTTTTCTCCATTGCTGATCTTATAAATTAAAGCAGAGGGAAGGGTAGATTCTTTGTTATTGATCCACTGCAATTGAAAATTCCTTTTATCTTCCGAATTTCGGAGATAAACCGAATACTCTTTTTTTTCTATCTGATTTATTACAACAGGCAATGCTGCTGTTTTATCTTCCTGTAATAAATTATTGCCTGCATCTTTTGGTATTACAAAATATCCACTAATTATCCCGGCAGGAATAAAAAACGCCAGTAAAGTCCAAACCTGCAAATGCCTTTTACGAAGCAGTTTCATCATGATTTATCTTTTTTACTTTCGTCCATTTTTTTAATAAAACAGGCCATAAAACAATGGTCCCCGGAATTATGATCAGCCGGAAACCCCAGCCAGAACCATGTGCTGCAGAATCCATTTTCTCCAGGCCCCTGATTAAAAAGACCAGGGCAAATAAAACGCCGGCTAGAAGATACAGTGCTGCCATCATGAAAATTATGTTTACAATTATGATCATGTTATCAGTTTTCAACCATTAAAATGCTGTTGAATCCATTAAGCCCGTCAGGTTCGCGGTATGGGTTGTCAATATCATCCATCCAGTTTTTATCATCTACAAAAAACTTGTACTGGTAGGTCCCTTTGGGTAACATTGGAATTTCAATTTTCCACAACCCGTTAGCCGAAGGTTCCATTAACAGGGAATCATGTGCCCAATGGTTAAAACTTCCGGCAAGTGAAATCTGTGAAGCACATGGGTTTTGAATGTAAAACTCAATAGCTTTTTTCCTTTTGTTGATGAAGGGTGATGCATGTTGTTTCATAGAAAATAAATTTTGTAACGTTTTTATAATCGCTTTTCCAGGATGTATCATACCAAATCCCTGTTGCTCTGCGGGTAAGTCAGGAATTCGTTTTGCAGAACTGAATAAAATGGTACGAATTTGAGCCGGAGTTAAACCAGGATTAATTTCCAGCATTTGTGCAATTACAGCGGTAACAATTGGTGCTGCAAACGATGTTCCGTCTACGTGCATATAGTGCGGCGAAATATATTTGCTTTCCTGTATGCGGCTTTTAAGTTTTTCTCTGCAAAAAGTTACGTCATTTATTTCAGATTCATCAATATTGATACCCGTTTTATTTGCAGATGTTAATATCTTCTGCTTAAGTTTTTCATCCGAAAGCTGTTGCATGTCATACATTATTCTTGCAGCTTCCTGTTCAGGAGTACCTGGTAAAATGGGTGCGGCAATCCATATAGCATTGGCTATCAATTCGGGCTTAAACAAATCATCGGCTGTTTTACCAAAAGAAGAATGATATAGTTTATTATCATTCCCATGTAAACTGTTATTATCATCCCAGCCTCCTACTGCTATTACATTAGGAGAACTGGCCGGTGGTTTTATCGATGCCTTATCATCATTACCTACGGCAGCAACAATGGTTATTCCGGTTGCTATTAATTTTTCGGCAAGCTGATCTACTTTACTGTTCTTCCAGGAACCGGATAAGTCATCACCCAGCGACATGTTGATAATATTTATATCATATTTTTTTTGATTTTTTGCAACCCATTCCAGTGCTTTAGAAATATTCGCAGTAGTTATTTTTCCATCACTGTCCATCACTTTTATCAGTACTAAAGATGCATCACAGGCAATACCTTTATATAAACCTTTGCTGAGGTGCCCATCACCGGCACAAACCACGCTTGTCATGGTGCCATGCCATGATTCATTGTGTGGTTGTGTGAAGTATTTTTCGGTAGTACGGGGTTGGGTGATATCTACAATCTTTTTGATCCGGTTCTTATTTTTTACCAGGTCGGGATGCAGGTAAAACCCGCTGTCAATAAAACAAATGGTTACGCCTTTTCCGGAGTATTTTGGATTGGAATCCACGCGGAGGGCTGTTGGCAGAATTATAAAGTCATCAGCACTTTTAACCGGGAAATATGGCCCGATCTCAGGAAGTATTTTCTGTTCCTGTATTATGGCAACAGTATAATAATCTATACAGCGGCTGCAAATACCATCCTGTTCTGTCCAGTCGGGGTTGTTCGATTTGATCTTATCAATTACTGTACGCTCATTGCTAATATGATACCGGTAAAGAAGTTCATCCACTGAATCATTGCACAAAGGGCATATAATTTTTTCTCCGTTCATTTTAAGTTTTGATTTGTTGATACAAAAAGAATAAAAAGCCAACACATTCTTTGTCGGATGCTTGACGGAAGTCGGGAGATAATTAATAGTCAGATCCTATTGAACAATTTCCATTATAAGCATTGCATGACCATCCGGGTCTTTAACAATAAATGATTTTGTATGAAGGCTGTTTGTGTGCAAATGCACTAGCTCTTTTGAAACAAAACGGTAACCGGCAGATTTTAATTTAGCGTATAATGCCTCAGCATCATTTGTAAACAAAGAGGTTTGCCAAAACCAGATATCATCCGCTTTTGTATCAGGGGGATAATTTTTACCGTACCCTGGTTTCAGGTATTGTAAAAATTCTACCCCCGGGCCTGAAGCTGCCCTGAAACCGGTTATATGCAGGCTGGCCCCTTCCACATTATTCAAATGTTCCTGTTCGGTACCTAAATTCCAGCTATCTCCTTTTCTTTCGATGCCTAACAGGTCCTGGTAAAACTTTTGACTGTTCTCAGTACTGCTAACAGCAATAGCCGTATGGTCAATACCTATGAAAGTCTTTCCATTTGCCGATTGCCATTTCGGATTACCCTTTCCTTTTGGAAAATAGATCAGTTCCAGGTTATGCTCATCCACATCATGAAAATAAAATGCTTTGATACCTGCTGCAGCAATATTGCTGGCAGGCAGGGTTTGCGGCGCAGTAGAAACATACTCCACATTAAATTTCTTTAGCTGATGAAAGGCTTTATCCATGTCACTTACAACGATCGCAATATGCTGAAAGAACAGGTCATTACTTTTCTGGTCTTCAGGGATGGATCTTCCCCCGCTTGTCAGAAAATCGGTCAGTTCAATAAATTCATCGCCCAGTTGCATACGTACTACACGGATGTTTAAACCAAAAACTCCTTTCAGCTTTTCGTATTCAGCTCCGCTGAATTCAGTATCTGATATTTTTTTAAATCCTAAAACCTCACTGTAAAATTGTACAGAGCGGTTCATTTCTTTTACCGTAATACCAATGGCACCTACTTTATTTACCTGGGCAAATATGTTACCGGT
>JAYTOF010000007.1:0-3311 GCA_043747955.1 Chitinophagaceae bacterium | reverse complement strand
AAAAAAACAATGGTATTTAATCCCTCAGAAAGTATAGACTTTCATGGGTTTACCGGGCCCTTTGTGCAATATACCTATGCCAGGATAAAAAGTATATTAAGAAAGAATGACAATAGTATTGATGCTGAAATTTCTACAGAAGCATTATTAAGATCTGAAAAAGAAGTTATTGTTGTGGCTGAGCAATATCCATCTGTGATCACCCAGGCTGTCCAGGAACATAACCCTTCAGTAATTGCAAATTATATTTTTCAGGTGGCCAAAACATTCAATTCATTTTATTCGGAACATTCCATTGCAAATGCAGAAACTGAATCAAAAAAACAACTGCGCTTAAAATTGTCCTTATTAACAGCAAATGTTATTAAAAGCGGGATGGGCTTACTGGGTATTTCTGTTCCTGAAAGGATGTAATACTTTTACAATAAATATTAATAATTTATCAACGATTACCGGCTTTATCAATGTGTTTATTTTACACTTTGTTAATTTAGCCATATAAATCATATTTTTGAATGATGAAAAAGAAGGTTACTAAAATTGGAGTACTCACCTCGGGTGGCGACAGTCCGGGAATGAATGCCTGTGTACGTGCAGTTGTACGAACCGGGATTTACCACGGAATGGAAGTATTTGGCATCATGCGGGGGTTTAGCGGAATGGTGGAAAATGATATTAAAAAACTCGAGAGCCGTAGCGTTGCCAATATCATCCAGAGGGGAGGAACCATTTTAAAGACTTCCAGATGTATGGAGTTTTTTGAACCGGCAGGCAGAAAAAAAGCCTATGAAAATTTAAAAAAGCACGGCATTAATGGCCTGGTGATCATTGGCGGGGATGGTAGCTTCCGGGGAGCACAGATTTTCAGTAATGAATTTGATTTACCCTGTATTGGATTACCGGGAACCATTGATAAGGACATTGCCGGTACTGATTTTACCATTGGTTTTGATACGGCAGTAAACACAGCAGTGGAAGCTATTGATAAAATACGGGATACTGCTGAAGCACACGACCGTTTATTTGTTATTGAAGTTATGGGCAGGGATGCAGGCTATATTGCATTGCATAGCGGTATTGCAACAGGGGCAGAAAATATTTTGATACCTGAAAGAAAAACAGAAATAGAAAATATTATTACCCAGCTGGCAGAAAAAGAAAAACGGAAAAAATTAGTTAACCTAATAGTAGTTGCCGAAGGAGACGAATTTGGTGGAGGTAATGAGGTTGCAAAAGCAATAAAATCCAGTTTACCCCTGCTTGAAGTAAGGCTTTGTATTCTTGGGCACATACAAAGAGGTGGATCTCCCAGTTGTTTTGACCGGCTGATCGCAAGCCGGATGGGATATCATGCGGTTGAGTCGTTGGTTGAAGGAAGACACAATGTATTTGTTGGAATAGTTAATAATAAGATCAATTATATTCCGCTGGATGAAGCTATAAAGAAAAAACAGCGGATCAGTGAAGAATGGCTTAAGATCGTTAAAATACTGGCGACGTAAAAATGAGATACAGGATACAGGATACAGGATACTGGATCCCGGAAACAGGATATTGGATAGCTATTGGAAACCGGGATAATCTCATCCGGCATCTTGTATCCTGTATCAATCAAAACCTAAAAAAAATAAATGAGCAAACACATAAGCAAGTACCTGCATCAGCAAATGGATAAAGAAGCCGGTATATCACATTCTCAAAAAAGAACAAAAATTGTTGCTACTGTTGGCCCTGCATGTGACAGCTATGAAAAATTACTGGAACTGGCAAAAGCCGGTGTTAATGTTTTCAGGTTAAATTTTTCGCATGGAGCCTATGAAAACAAAAAAGTGATCATTGATCATATCCGCAAGATCAATAAATCGCAACCCTTTAATATCGCCATTTTAGGCGACCTGCAGGGCCCAAAATTAAGAGTTGGAGAAATTAAAGACGGACAAATTGAATTGACCGAAGGGGAGGATATTATTTTTACAACGAAAAAAATTACCGGCACCAGATCAAAAGTTTATGTTTCTTATGCCAACCTCACAAAAGACGCCAAGGTTGGAGAACGGATTTTTCTGGATGATGGCAAAATGGAAGTAAAGGTTAAAAGCATTCTCAACGACAAAGAAATTTTGGTAAGCATAACCATTGGTGGTATACTTACCCCAAAAAAAGGCGTTAACCTGCCCGATTCGGAATTAACCATGCCTTCGATGACTGAAAAAGATTATGCCGACCTGGAGTTCATCATTGAAAATAATCTTGACTGGGTAGCCCTTTCCTTTGTACGTAAAACGGCAGATATCATAGAGCTTAAAAATAAAATTGCTGAAAAACAAAGTAAGATCAAGGTTATTGCTAAAATTGAAATGCCCGAGGCTTTAAAAAATATCCGGGATATTATTGTAGAAAGTGACGGCATCATGGTAGCCCGCGGGGATCTGGGTGTTGAGCTCCCCGTAGAACAGGTTCCAATTATTCAAAAAGAACTTATTAAAAAATGTATGCACCGGGCCAAGCCGGTAATTGTTGCTACGCAAATGATGGAAAGTATGATGGATCGTACTAAACCCAACCGCAGTGAAGTTAGTGATGTAGCCAATGCGGTTTTGGAAGGTGCCGATGCTGTGATGTTGAGCGGTGAAACGGCAATGGGTGAATATCCAACACAGGTAGTACAAACCATGGTAAAAATCATACTGGAAGCTGAAAAAACATTGTATGATTATAACCGGGATGATATTCTTTCTCCACAACCCCACTCCCCTTCGTTTATAAGTGATGCTATTTGTTACAGTGCCTGCAAACTGGCAAACGATACAAACGCCAGGGCATTAATTGGAATGACACAAAGCGGGTACACCGCCTTTATGCTCAGCAGCTACAGGCCAAAAGTACCTTTGTATATTTTCAGTAAAGAAAAAACACTGTTGGGACAATTAAGTTTGAGTTGGGGGGTAAGGGCATTTTATTATGCTGAAGAAGAAAGCCTTGATGATATTATTTTTGATCAGATTAATATTCTGAAAGAACGTGGCTTTTTAAAAGCCGGTGATGTGGTTGTTAATACCGGAAGTACACCCGTTGAATTACACCTGCCAACAAATATTGTAAAAGTATCTACGGTGGAATAGAACGGTTATAAGTTATTGGTTAATTGTTTGTGCTAACAACAATTAACCAATAACCACTAACATTTAACTTCTATTCCCAACAGCAAATAATTATCGCTGCAATAATATTTCCAACCACAGCATAGCCGCCATTAATTAAAAATAATCCCAAGGGCTTTTTTTCATACAGGTAATTAACACCTAAAGGCG
>JAYTOF010000006.1:0-7512 GCA_043747955.1 Chitinophagaceae bacterium | reverse complement strand
CTATGCATCCCATATTTTCCTTCTTATCACAAAACAGTTAACTTGTGATAAGAGATAAATAATCAGCTTCTGGCATGATTATTTGCTTACTGATTAATCATTCTTTCACATCTCAAATACTCCTCCGGACTTATGAAAATAAAAATAGGACAAGTGGAAATAATTCCAGCTTGTCCTGTCAAGTCGGGATGACAAGATTCGAACTTGCGACCCCACGCCCCCCAGACGTGTGCGCTACCGGGCTGCGCTACATCCCGAAATTTTTTCCAAAGTGTGCCTCGCTTCAAGCGGGACTACACCCCTATACGGGCTGTCAAAAGTAATTGAAAATTTTCAACTTAAAAAACGGCAACTTATCTTAACTTAGCGCAACTTTTTACTGCATGAATGTTTTAATTAAGCAAGTACAAATAATTTCTCCCTCCTCTCCGCTTAACGGGCAAACCAAGGATATTTTTATAACTGATGGCGAAATATCTAAAATTGCAGACGATATTAAAGAAAAAGCAGCACAAACTATTGAACAAAATGGCTTATGCGTAAGTATTGGCTGGGTGGATATGTTTTCCGATTTTGGAGATCCGGGATTTGAACAAAAGGAAAATATGGAATCCGGGGCAAACGCTGCTGCTGCCGGAGGTTTTACTGATGTAATGCTGATGCCTAACAGCAATCCCGTTGTGGATACTAAATCTCAGGTAGAATATATTATTCAAAAAGCAAAACAGCTGGCTGTACATATTCATCCGGTTGGGGCAGTAACCAAAAAAACAGCAGGAACAGAGCTCTCCGAAATGTATGATATGCGTCAATCAGGCGCCATTGCTTTCAGTGATGGAATAAACCCGGTACAAAACTCAGGGTTATTACTGAAATCACTGCAATATGTAAAAAGCTTTGATGGCATTGTTATTCAAATACCTGATGATACCAGTATAGGAGCAAATGGCCTGATGAATGAAGGGATCATATCAACACAAATGGGCTTACCCGGTAAGCCGGTATTGGCAGAAGAATTGATGGTGGCAAGGGATATAAAATTAGCCAGGTATGCCGAAAGTAAATTACATTTTACGGGGGTTTCGTCTCCTAAAAGCCTCGAATATATTAAAAGAGCAAAAGAAGCAGGAATAAAAGTAAGTTGTTCTGTAACCCCCTATCAACTATATTTTTGCGATGAAGACCTGCAGCAGTATGACAGCAATTTAAAATTAAATCCGCCTGTACGAAACCATCAAGATATGATAGCGATCCGTAAAGCTTTACTTGAAGGCTCCATTGATTGCATTGCATCCCATCACCTGCCACAACATTGGGACAGCAAGACCTGCGAATTTGAATATGCAAAACCGGGTATGATCGCTTTGGAATCTATGTTTGCCGTTTTACTAAGTTGCGGGTTACCCGTTGCTGATTTTGTTCAGATGCAAACGATTAATGTAAGAAAATTATTTGGTTTACCGGTGCCCGAACTCAGAGAAGGAGAACCAGCTTCAATTACTTTATTTTTTCCGGATACAGAATTTATCTTTACTGAAAAGATGATACATTCCAAATCAAAGAACTCACCGTTTATAAATAAGAAATTAAAAGGAAAGGTTTTTGGAATCATTAATAAATCCAGGATTCATTTGAATAATTAATTATGTTGCAACATTTAAATGCTACCAGAAAAGGATTGATAACCGGTTTATTAATGATCGGTTTGTCTTTACTGTTCTATTATACAGGCCAACCAGTTGACAGCCCGTTTCAATACCTGATCTATATCATTTATGCAGCCGGTATTGTATGGACGCTGTATGACTTTTCAAGATCAGCAGAAAATAAAAATAAATTTGCCGCATTTTTTTTAGAGGGTTTTAAATGTTTTATTGTAATTACCCTCCTGATGGTGGTTTTTACTTTTGTTTTTAATAAGTTACACCCTGAGTTTAAAGATCAAATGGCGGAAGCATACAAAACTGAATTGGTTAAAAAAGGAAACAGTACCGAAGCTGAGATGCTGACCAATGTAGAAAAGATGAAATCGTATTATCTGACCATGCTTATCTCGGGTGCGGTATTTGGTTACCTGCTGATAGGTGCCATAATTGCAGCATCAACATCATTACTATTTTTACGCAGAAAATAAGCACCATGGACTTATCAATTGTAATACCACTTTATAATGAAGAAGAATCTTTGCCGGAGCTGTCGGCCTGGATAGTAAGTGTGATGCAGGCTAATAATTTTTCGTATGAAATAATCATGATAGATGATGGAAGTGTGGATGCTTCCTGGAAAGTCATTGAAAAGATCAGGGAAGGCAATACCAACATTAAAGGAATTAAATTTCAGAGGAATTATGGTAAAAGTGCAGCACTGAATGAAGGGTTTAAAGCTTCACAGGGTGATGTGGTGATAACTATGGATGCGGATATGCAGGACAGTCCCGATGAAATACCGGAATTGCGGAGAATGATCGTTGAAGATGGTTTTGACATCGTTAGCGGCTGGAAGAAAAAACGATATGATAATACGCTGACAAAAAATATTCCTTCAAAATTATTTAATGCAGCTGCCAGGAGAAGTTCCAGAATAAAACTGCATGACTTTAACTGCGGATTAAAATCCTATAAAAGAAAAGTAGTAAAGAGCATTGAAATTTATGGTGAAATGCACCGCTATATTCCCATATTGGCAAAGTGGGCCGGGTTTAGAAAAATCGGAGAAAAAGTGGTAGAACACCGTGCAAGAAAATATGGTATCACAAAATTTGGCTGGGAGCGTTTTGTGAACGGCTTTCTCGACCTGGGATCCATTATGTTTGTAGGTAAGTTTGGTAACAGGCCCATGCACTTTTTTGGGTTGTGGGGCACCCTTTGTTTCCTTGCCGGCTTCGCCATTTTCTTATACCTTACCATTTCTAAATTCTTTTTTGACCAAACCGGAATGACACAGCGGCCTATCTTTTTCTTTGCTATCCTGGCGATGATCTTAGGATCTCAATTATTTCTTGCAGGTTTTATCGGTGAACTGATTTCCAGAAATTCTCCGGAACGGAACAATTATCTTATTGAAGAAAAAATCGGATTAAATCAATAACATGGAAACTTCCAGTTCTCCCGGCAGGGGGTCAGGGATCAAAATGGTTATAATCATTGGCTCGGCTCACCCCCTTCGTGGAGGTGGTATCTCTACTTTTAATGAACGCCTGGCCCGACAATTTCAAAACGAAGGCCACCGAACATCTATTTATTCATTTTCATTACAATATCCGGGGTTTTTATTTCCGGGCAGTTCACAGTTTACGGATGAACCGGCTCCAAAAGACCTCGAAATACATTCCCGCATCAATTCAATAAACCCTTTCAACTGGTTACGTGTTGGAAAAGAAATAAAAAAATTAAATCCGGATATTGCAGTTGTCAGATACTGGATCCCTTTGATGGGCCCCTGCCTGGGCACCATTTTACGGATCATCAAAAAAAACAAGCACACCAAGATCATTTGTATTGCAGATAATATTAAACCGCACGAAAAACGAACAGGTGATAAAGCTTTTACCCGCTATTTTATAAAGCCTGTAGATGCTTTTATTACCATGAGTGAGCAGGTACTGTGCGACCTCCGGCTGTTTACCAAAGATAAAAAAGCTGTACTGGTGCCCCACCCTTTGTATGATAATTTTGGAGAAAAAATTTCAAAGGAATCAGCAAGAAAGCAATTGCTGATAGACAACGGGCAACGGGTTATTTTATTTTTTGGGTTTATCAGAAAATATAAAGGACTGGATATTTTATTGGAAGCAATAAAAATCCTTAAAGATTCAAAATTACCTGTTGCTGAATGTCAACTGTTAATAGCCGGCGAATTTTATGAGGATAAAAAATTGTATGAAGAACAGATACATAAATTGGAAATACATGATCAACTGCTGTTACACACTGATTTTATACCCGATCATGAAGTGAAGAATTATTTCTGTGCAGCTGATGTTGTTATACAGCCATATAGAAATGCAACCCAAAGCGGTGTTACGCCATTGGCCTATCATTTTGAAGTTCCTACGATCGTTACCAATGTGGGCGGCTTACCCGCCATGGTACCCGATAATAAGGCCGGGCTGGTTGCGGAACCAACATCGGAATCACTGGCTGAGAAAATACTGGAGTATTTTGAAAAAGGAGAAAATTATTTTCTGCCTCATTTGCTGGAAGAAAAGAAAAAACTCAGCTGGACAAAAATGACAGAAACCATCTTTGATGTTGCCAATAGTAAGTAAATTGCCTTATTAAACAGTATTCATGATCTATAGAAGTAAAGCCCCCTTACGAATTGGCCTTGCCGGTGGCGGTACAGATGTTAGCCCTTACAGCGACCAATACGGAGGAGCCATTTTAAATGCCAGCATTTCCTTATCGGCATATGCTGCTATAGAACCATTGAATGAAAATAAAATCATCATTAAGGCATTCGACCAAAATGAAGAACAAAACTTTGACCTGCTGCCTGTTTTACCCATAACTGGAAAACTCGATCTGCTCAAGGGAGTTTACAACCGTATCCAAAAAGATCATTCCTTTCCATTATCAGGTTTCAGGCTTTCTACTTTTGTTGATGCCCCGGCCGGTTCTGGTTTGGGAACTTCTTCCACATTAGTTGTAGCTGTACTGGGTGCATTTGTAGAAATGCTGAAGCTGCCGCTGGATGAATATAAGATTGCCCAATATGCTTATGATATTGAAAGGAAAGACCTGCAGCTTGCAGGTGGTAAACAGGATCAGTATGCCGCAACTTTTGGCGGCGTTAATTTCATGGAATTTTATTCTGATAAAGTTATTGTAAACCCTTTGCGGATCAAACCTCAGTATTTACACGAACTGGAAAATAATTTAGTTTTATATTTTACATCAACATCAAGAGAAAGCGCTGCCATCATTAACGAACAGGTTAAAAATGTACATGAAAAAAAAGAAAAAAGTATTGAAGCCATGCATCAGCTTAAAGAACAGGCGAGGATGATGAAAGAAGCTTTACTGCAGGGAGATCTTAATAAAATAGGATTGCTGCTGGATTATGGTTTTGAACAGAAAAGAAATATGGCCGCTAATATCAGTAATAGTACCATTGAAAAACTGTATACTGCCGCTAAAGCTGCGGGTGCAACCGGTGGAAAAATAAGTGGCGCCGGTGGTGGTGGCTTTATGATATTTTATTGCCCAGGTAATACCCGCTATGCTGTTATAAAAACATTAAATAGTTTTGGTGGCGTTGTGCGGGATTATTCTTTTACCAAATACGGTTTAACTACCTGGAGCATTTAATTTAAAATTATGGAACAGATAAAAAATATAGTTCAGTCTTCTATTAATGTAAAGCTGGAAGTTTTACAAAATGAAGAACTGCTGAAAACAGTACAGGAATGTATTTCAGTAATCGTAAAGGCATTCAGGGCCGGTAATAAAGTATTGTTCTGTGGCAATGGAGGCAGTGCAGCCGATGCACAGCATCTGGCAGCCGAATTCAGCGGCAGATTTTATACCGACAGGGATGCTTTACCTGCCGAGGCCCTGCATTGCAACACCTCTTACCTGACAGCTGTGGCCAATGATTACAGTTATGATGTCATTTATTCACGGTTGATAAAAGGTATCGGTAACCAGGGCGATGTTCTGATAGGACTAAGTACTTCGGGCAACAGTAAAAATATTTACAATGCTTTTGAAGTTGCCAAAGAAAAAGGATTGATCACCATTGCTTTTACCGGAACAACCGGTGGAACTTTAAGATCCCTTTCTGATCACCTGATTAATGTACCTTCTGCTGACACACCTCGTATTCAGGAAAGTCATATTTTACTGGGACATATTATTTGCCAGCTTGTAGAGGCTGAATACTTCGGATGATTAAAGAAGCAATCATATTGGCAGGGGGATTGGGCACCAGGTTACGTTCTGTTGTTGCCGACATACCAAAATGTATGGCACCTGTTTCAGGTAAACCCTTTTTATATTTTGTAACAGAGCATTTATTAAACCAGGGCATTGATAAATTCATTTTCGCGCTGGGATATAAAAGTGAAATGATCATTGAATATTTAAATGATCAATATCCGCTGCTCAGTAAACAATATTCAACAGAAGAAGAGCCTTTGGGAACCGGTGGCGCTATAAAGCTGGCATGCAGTCTTACCACAGAAAAAAATATTTTAATTCTTAATGGTGATACACTTTTTAAAATAGATGCAGGAATACTTTCGTTTTTTCATAATAAATTCGGGGCAGACTGTACCCTTTCTTTAAAACCCATGCATGATTTTGAACGGTATGGAGTTGTTGAACTGAATAATAATGCTTCCGTTGCCAGTTTTAAAGAGAAACAACAATATAAAACGGGATTGATAAACGGAGGGGTATATGAATTAAATGTATCTGCTTTTTTGCAGGAAGATCTTCCTCAAAAATTTTCTTTTGAAAAAGATTACCTGGAACAATACTATCACAAAAGAAAAATGTACGGAGTAGTACAGGATGAATATTTTATTGATATCGGCATTCCGCAAGATTATGAAAAAGCACAGCAGGATTTAAAAAATTAAAAAATTAAATGATCGAACTTAAAAAAATAGACAATACCTGGACCCTCTTCCTCGACCGTGATGGTGTGATCAACCACGAAAAATACAAAGATTATATCCATACCTGGGATGAGTTTACTTTTTATGATGGTGCAAAAGAGGCCATTGCTGTTTTTGCAAAAAAATTCAGGCATATCATTGTAGTAACCAATCAAAAAGGAATTGGCAGGGGTGTAACTAAATTAAAAGATCTGCAGCATATTCATAAAAACATGATCGCAGAAATTGAAAAAGCAGGCGGCAGAATTGATGCTGTTTATTTTTGTCCCGATTTGGAAGATACCAGCCCCAACCGTAAACCAAACCCCGGCATGGGCTTACAGGCTAAAAAAGATCTTCCGGAAATAGACCTCTCTAAATCCATTATGATCGGCAATACCACCGGCGATATGCAGTTTGGGCGTAACCTGGGTGTTCTAACCATTTTTCTTCCAACCACACATCCCGAAGTAGATTTACATGATGAACGTATTGATGCCGTTTACGGATCATTATTTGCTTTTGCCACCGATCTTAAAAATAATCCCTGATCCTTTGATCAGTATCACCTGCATTCAAAATGTTTTCATTTAATATTGTAATTAGTGCGTTAAGTTAAATTACTGACTAATCTTTAGTTAAATTTTCCCTTCCGGCAATAATTTTATAGTCATCATGTTAAAGGAATAACTAAATTTAACGCATGAATAAACTACGTGGTTTACTGTTGATACTTTTTATAAGCAATATGTGTTTTGCACAAGGCATTACCAAGGCTGCTTTTAAGGAATTACAACAAAAAGAAGATTCATTAAGATACTATTCCGTTCAAATAATACAGGGCAGAAACGCAGAGGACCGTTTACTGGCCGACAGCATTTTTACCCGGAACCTGGTGCGGTCTTTAAAAG
>JAYTOF010000005.1:0-9908 GCA_043747955.1 Chitinophagaceae bacterium | reverse complement strand
GTTTCCGGGTCAACCTGCAAAAGGTCTTTTTTTGCCTGGTAAGAATAGCTGACAACACTGCCGTCAAAAAATTTTGAGGAGCCCGGTAAGGCAGTAACCAGGTGAGCAATATATCCACCGGTACAGCTTTCGGCAGTACACATGGTTTTGCCTTTAGCCATTAATAATTTACCAACTACTTTTTCCATTGGTTCATCTATATCGGTAACCAGGTATTCTTTAACAATTGATTTGAGTGTTTCAAATAATTGATGAATTTCTTTTTCAGTTTGTTCTTTATTAAATCCAGTAGCAGATAAACGTAGCCTGACCATACCATAATTTGGCAGGTAAGCCAGTTTGATTTGAGCGGGAAGTGCTTCTTCAAATTCTTTTATCAGTTCTGCTAAAAAACTTTCACCCACACCGGCGGTTAATAATGTTTTGTGAATGATGGCAGGAAATTGAAATTGCTGCAGCAACATCGGTATCACCGCATCAGTCATTAATCCTTTCATCTCATGAGGTACACCGGGCAGGCTTACGAATACTTTTCCTTTTTTTTTAAACTGCATGCCCGGAGCTGTGCCTCTTTTGTTTAAAAGTACGGTACAAACATCCGGCACTTCAGCCTGTTTCAGATTTCTGTCAATGATGGGCCTGTTTAATTTGGTAAAAATGTCCAATACATTTTGAAGGGTCTCTTCATGTACAATCATGCTGCCACCAAAATATTTACACAACAGCGGTTTGGTAATATCATCGGCCGTGGGGCCAAGTCCACCGGTTATTAAAATAATATCTGCCTGTTTTTGTTCCTCATCCAATGCAATCCATATTTCATCCCATACATCGGCTACTGCTACCCGGCGCACCACACGTATGCCTGCTTTGTTTAGTTCCTGTGCCATCCAGGCGCTGTTTGTATCAATAACCTGTCCTATTAAAAGTTCATCGCCGATGGTAATAATTGATGCCTGTATCATGTATCGTTTTAAATAGATTAATTTTATTGCAAGATAAGTTAACGTATGAGAATATTTTTTTTGGTTTTTAGTTTATTGGGGTACTCTGTTTGTTTTTGTCAGCAAATTCATACCCGGCTCACTGATGCATTTAAAATTTTTGGAGCTGATGATCAATGTAAGCATGCATTGATAAGCCTGTATATCGTAAACAGCAAAACGGGTAAGGTTATATTTGACAAAAATTCGCAAATAGGATTGGCCCCGGCCAGTTGCCTGAAAGTTTTTACTAGTGCAGCAGCATTTGAATTGTTAGGGAAGGATTACCGTTATAAAACAGATTTCGGGTATGATGGAACCTTTAAAGAAAATACATTAATTGGGAATCTTTTTATAACCGCATCGGGCGATCCAACATTTGGCAGCTGGCGATGGGAACAGACAAAAATGGACACGGTACAGCAAAAGATAATATCAGTGCTCAAAGCAAAAAATATTACAACGATTACCGGTGATCTTATCATTGATGACAGCAGGTGGGAAACGCAGAACACTCCGGGGGGCTGGACCTGGAATGACATTGGTAATTATTACGGTGCAGGTGCCAGGGGATTAAACTGGCACGAAAACCAATATGACCTCATCTTAAAACCCGGCAGGAGATCTGGCGATGCGGTTGAAATTGCCGGTTCTGATCCGGAATTACAGGCCTCCGTATTGATCAATGAGTTGAAAACCGGTACAGCAGGCAGTGGTGATAAATCAATCATTTATTTACCTGAAGATGCAGTGATCGGTTATATAAGAGGTACCGTGCCAGCAGGCAAAGAAACATTTACCATTTCAGGTTCTATGCCTAATGCGGTTACAGCATTTACGTTTGCTTTTCAAAAACTTTTAAAGAATAATAATATCAGCCTTACCGGAAAACCGAAAAACAGTATTTTATATTTTATGAATAATGAAAAAACCCCTGCAGCTTCCATCACATGGCTCAGTTTTTATTCGCCACCACTCGACAGTATCAATTATTGGTTCCTGCAAAAAAGTATAAATCTTTACGGTGAGGCATTTGTAAAAACAATTGCTTACGAAAAAAAGGGTTTTGGGGCAACCGATACCGGCATCAACATCATTAAAGATTTCTGGAGTAAAAAGGGCATTGAAAAATCAGCATTGAATATGATCGATGGCAGCGGACTTTCTCCTGCCAACCGTGTAACAACCCATGCGCTGGTAAAAGTTATGCAATATGCCAGGCAACAAAACTGGTTCTCCTCATTTTACAATGCCCTTCCCGAACAGAATGGAATAAAAATGAAATCGGGTTATATAGGTGGTGTAAGAAGTTATACGGGTTATGTAAAATCCAGATCAGGTGCTGAATATACTTTCTCCTTTATCGTTAATAATTTTGATGGAAACCCCGGTGCTGTTCGTGAAAAAATGTGGAAACTGCTTGATATTTTGAAGTAAAGCCCCACCTAAATCCTCCCCCAAGGGGAGGACTTTAAAAAGTTTATTTTTTTTAAATCCTTTTCTTACCTTCCGCCAAAAATAAAAATATATGAGTGAGCAAAATTTTAAAAATCATCCAAGGTATGTACCCTTATATCATTTTATTACACCAACAGCCATTCTGGCTTTAATTGTTGGCAGCTGCATTAATTTATATGAAGCCTGTAGTCATCATGCCGGCTTATACAGTGCATCACTGATCTGTTTAATGAGTGTTGTATTATTAATTGTTTGGTTTTATGCACGTGCCTTTGCATTGAAAGCGCAGGATAGGGCCATACGTGCCGAAGAAAATTTCAGGCATTTTGTGGCAACCGGTAAACCTTTGGACAGCCGTTTAAGAATGGGGCAGATCATTGCTTTGCGTTTTGCAGGCGATGCTGAATTTGTGGCTTTGGCAAAACAGGCCGTTGATGGGAACTTAAGTTCAAAGCAAATAAAAATGGCCATTACAAATTGGAGAGCGGATAATGACAGGGCTTAATGCAATAGGCAATAAGTAATAGGCAATCGATAATTTGACTCTTTTTTGCTAATTGCCCATTTCCAATTATTTAAAATATCCCGAAAGCTTTTCCTTCAAAGCCTCAGGCATATCACAACGCTTCATCGTTATTGCATTTACAAAAAATAAAGTAACCACACCGGTATTCAATAGTTCATCCTGCTCATTAAAAATTTCTGCATGAAATACGATCTTAAAATGAGTGGGCATTTCTTTGAGGGTGGTTTTAACGGTTATAAGGTCATCGTATTTTGCCGGCCTTAAAAACCGGCTGTGAATATCAACAACCGGCATGATGATACCAAGGGCTTCTATTTCCTTATAAGTATAACCGATCTGACGGATGGCTTCTGTCCGGCCAATTTCGTAAAACTGGGCATAATGGCCGTAATACACAATACCCATCTGGTCGGTGAGTGCATAATGAATGCGAATTTGGGTTTCGGTGATGAACATTAAACTTTGTTTGGTTCTGATAGAACAGGTTTGTCAATATCATCTTCAATGCTTATTTGTTCCTCACATAAATTTTTTGCAAAATAATCAGCAATCGGTTTGGCAAACATTAATAATACAAGTGGTAAGATAATGTTTAAAATAATGGATGACCAGTCAATGGGTCTTGCATTTTCATATAAATGCTGTATTCCAGAAGTGCTTTTATTTTTAAAAATCTGAAAAATAGCTGTGAGCAGCGGTGGAAGATTAGAAAGAAGCAGGTAAATGCCAATTGTAATTAACAGAATATAAAGTAAGTCATTTGGTTTAATGATCATATTAATGCCATTCCCTAATCCTGATTTCCTCTGGATAAACCCTGCAAATTTTGCTGATCTGACAATTAACAGCCAGCATGCAAAAACCTGTAAGCTTATTCCTAAAGCAATTAATACGTTATATGTAATGAAATCTAATTGGCCATAACCGCCATTTAAAAGGGAAACTAAAATACCAGCCAGTAATGTGAACAAGGAGGGTAATGATAAAATACCGAATACTACTCCTATAATTACAAAGGTCAGTTGTAAAACATTTGCTTTATTCATTTTTTGACTTAAATAAAATATTATTTCCCGATCATACTGTCCACGCTGATTCTCCCGGGGCCAACTAACAATAAAACAAGATAAGCCGTAAGGTACAAAGTGGCTGTTTCGCCATCGCCGAATATTTCCCTGTTATGTACCTTAAAAACCATGACAAAGGTAGCAATTAATAAAGGTATGGCTGCCAGTCTTGTAAATAATCCAAGTATTAAAAACATGGAACAAAAGAATTCTGCAAAAACAACCAGCGCCAGCGACATGGTGCTGCCCATTCCTAAAAAATTCATGAACCCGGCCTGGTATTTACTAAAGTGTATCAGTTTATCATAACCGTGTGCCATCATCAAAATGCCAATACCCAGGCGTAATAAAAGTATAGCGGCATTAAATGCTCCTGCAGAATATTTTGTTGATAATAATTTTTTCATTTTCCTTTTTTAAGTGATTTCAAATTTTATTTAATTAACTGTTATAAAAGTATATGACATAATTTATTTATCATTTTATTAACAGGGTTGTAAAAATACATTCGTTTTGTTTACATCAGTTATCCACTTATTCACAATCTATTTGGAATGATGTTTGTAAAGGAAGCTTTAACCAGTAATTTTGCAACCAGTAAAAACGCCCGCACTTAACATGATGATGAAACAAAAAATTACGTTCTTTCTTATGGCAGCGGCATTTTCCCTTTCCGCTTTTGCGCAGCCAACACATACCCAAACCGACAGTGAAAAAAAATTTAAAGATGCAAAGGAGCTTTTTGTTAAAGAGCAGTTTGCACTGGCCTATCCGATGTTTGCTGAGTTAAAAGCAACATATCCCGACAACACCGTAAGCGACCATACCTATATAAATGACGATGTAAATTATTATTACATTGCCTGCGAATTAAAATTGCAGCAACCCATTGCCGCACAGGAAGCCCGGCATTATATTAACGTAGTGAGTAATGAACCCCGGAGGCAACTGATGAGCTATCACCTGGCGAAATTTTATTTTGTAAAAGAAGATTTCAGCAATGCCATTGACTATTACCAAAAGGCTGGCCTGGAGAATTTAAACAATGAAGAAATAGCAGAACTAAAATTTGAAAAAGCATACTGTTATTTCAACCTTAAACAATTTAATGAAGCCAAACCCTTATTTGACGAAATACATCAACTGCCTGATAACAAATATTACATACCTGCAAATTATTATTACGGTTTTATCAGTTATTACGACCGCCGGTTTAATGAAGCACTGAAGGCATTTAAACTTGTAGAAAGCCAGGAAGCTTATAAAGGTGTTGTGCCTTATTATATTGCCGAGATCTATTATTTTCAGGATAAAAAAGAGGAAGCCCTCCGTTATGGCGAAAGTGTGTTAGGCAGGCCGGGTACCTTATTTTATCAAAAAGAAATGAACCTGTTGATCGGTCAGATCTATTTTGAAAAGAAAAATTACCAGAAAGCATTACCCCTGTTGGCCGCTTATGTTAAGAGCAGCGAAAAAGTAAGCAAGGAAATAATGTATGAACTGAGTTATTGTTATTATGATGCCAACCAGTTGAATAAAGCCATTGAGGGCTTTAAGCAATTAAGTACCGAAAAAGATTCGATGGGGCAAAACAGTATGTACCTTTTGGGAGATTGTTATTTACGAACAAACCAGAAAGCCAATGCACGTAATGCATTTCAGTATAGTGCATACAACAGTTCCAATAAATTACAACAGCAGATTTCCCGGTTTAATTATGCCAAGCTTTCTTATGAATTAGGATTCCAGGACATTGCTTTGAATGAAATGAAAAAATACCTGGTTGATTATCCCGGCAGCGAATATGATACTGAAGCGAAGGAGATTATGGTTGACCTGCTGGCCAATACCAGTAATTTTACTGATGCCCTGGCTTTATATGAATCCTCCGGTAAGCCAACAGCTTCCATGCAAAAAGTGTATCCACGTATTTTGTATGGCAGGGCCGTTGAATTAATTAATGATCAGCAGGTAAACCGGGCTGATGAAATGCTTACAAAGATTTTGGCTTTACCCGTTTCAGCCGTTACAACCTATGCAAATTTCTGGAAAGGTGAAATTGCTTACCGCAATAATGAGTACGATATCGCTATCAGGTATTTAAGCCTTTACCTGGAGGCCAATGTGCCCCCGCAGGGCGAGGCCAATAGCAGCACCGTTAAATATAACCTGGGATACAGCTGGCTGCAAAAGGAAAACTATGCTAAGGCGCTTACTTATTTTGAACAGATAACAAAAACAGTTTCGGTAACATCGCCGGCTATGGATCTGGATGCTTATGTACGAAGTGCCGATTGTTATTTAATGAACAGGGATTATACAAAAGCAAACAGCATGTATGACCATGTAGTGAATAATGCATTGCCGCAGAGTGATTATGCCATGCTTCAAAAGGGATTGATTGCAGGCGTAAAAAGTTCATCAGAAAAAATAAAAATACTGAATAACCTGATAAAGCAATATCCAAAAAGTAACCTGGTACCGGATGTAAATATGGAAATTGCCCTAACCTATATTGCAGATGAAAAATTTACTTCGGCCATTCCTTACCTCAATATATTATTAAATGATCCTGATGCCGGGGCTTTGAAACCACGGGCCTATTTAAAACTGGGCTTATGTTATTATAATACAGATAAGTATGCTGAAGCATTGTCGAATTACCAGACACTGGTTGACAGGTACCCGCAATCTTCCGAAGCCGATGAAGCTACAGATATCATGAAGAATATTTATGTGGAAACCGGTAAACCGGATGAATATATAGAAATGATGCGCAGGAGCGGTAAAAATATTTCGATAAGCGAAGCCGATTCGCTTACTTATACCGCTGCTGCATTACGGTATAATAGCAATGATTGTAATGCAGCCATTACCGGGTTTAAAAATTATATGCTGAAGTTTCCCAATGGGTCTTATATTTTAGATGCCCATTATTTCAGCAGCGAATGCTACAATAAAAATAAAGACTTTCAGAATGCATTGACAGGGTATGACTATATAAACAGTACAGGCTTAAACAGGTATTTTGAAAAAGCAACACTGGAAGCGGCAAGGATCAGTTACTTTGAATTAAAAGATTATGTAAAAGCAAAAAAATATTTTGAATCATTAACAGGTGGTGCATTAAGCCAGGAGAATCAACTGGAAGCATTACGAGGGCTGGTACGGTGTTATTACCTGTTAAAAGAGTATACCCGTGCCAATAATGCGGCTAAAGACCTGCTCACTAAAAAAGGGATCAGCACCGATGATAAATCTGTTGCTTTCCTTGTACTCGGAAAATCGCAGCAGGTGAACAATGATTGTGCATCAGCTATTACTTCCTTTAAATCCTGCGCGGCCATCAATAAGGTTTCGTGGGGTGCCGAGGCCAGGTATGAGATAGCCAATTGCCAGTTCAGTATGGGCAACTTCAGCACGGCAGAAAAATCTGCGCTGGCCGTAATTAAAGAAACCGGTTCTTACGATAACTGGGTAACCAAAAGTTATATTTTACTGGGCGATATTTTCATGCAGCAGAAAGATTATTTCAATGCAAAGGCAACATATGAAAGCGTGGCAAAGAATTCTGTTATTCCCGAATTAAAAGATGAAGCTCAGCAAAAACTGGATAAAGCCATCGAAGCCGAAAAAGCAGTGACTAAAGTTTCGGAGAATTAGAAACTGCGATTAGTATTAGGCTGCATCCATAAACAAAAAAAGAATGATTAATAAAAAATATTCAATGATCAATATTCAATCAGCCATAATTAATAATAAAAAAAGCAACCTCCCTATTGCCGGCCGGCAAATGCCTGCAGTGGTTTATTTTTTGATTATAGCACTTGGCCTGTTAACAGTACCTGCATTTGCCCAGAAAGAGACTCCCGGAAAAAAAACTACAACAATCGATATTACCTCATCCTACAGGCCGGTATTGCGTAATGCGGTGAAGATCAATTTTTCTGCATCTCATTTACAGGCCGACACCAGCCGGCCCAGCTTAAAGTATAATATCCCGGCTCAAAATTTATTTTATGCTTATGAGCCCTTTCCGTTAAAACCACTGGCACTTCAGCAGGATACCAATTTATACCTGGGTTTGCGGAATTATGTAAAAGTGGGTTATGGTAATTTTTCCACGCCTTATGTAAGTGCCGGTTTTAGTTTTGGAGATGGTAAAAAATTCCTGGCCAATTTATATGCTGACTATATCTCTTCCAAAGGAAAAATATTATATCAGGATTATTCAAAGTTGAATATTAAAGCTACAGGAAGTTTATTCCTGCCGAAGAGCGAAGTGTATGCAGGTGCTGCTGTAAGTATGAATGAAAATTTTCTTTATGGTTATGATACCAGTTTATATAGCTATACCAAGAAAGATGTACGCCAGCAATTCATGGATATATCAGCAAATATAGGTATCCGCAATACTACAGCAGGCGAATTCAGTATCAATTATAATCCCAATATACAGTTCAGCAGTTTCACCAATGTAAATAAACTTATAGAAACATCTGTGGTTGTAACCGCACCTGTTGAAAAGCAGTTTGGAGAGATCTTTGCTTTCAGGGTAGAGGCTAAAGCAGATATAACTTCTTACACTACAAAAAATGCTTTCCCAGATATAAAACTTAATAACAATATTTTCCAGGTAGCTCCTTCATTGATTTTTGCAACTCCAAGGTTAAGTATCCATGGGGGATTGATACCTACCTGGGATAATGGAAATTTTGTTTGGTTGCCCAATGTATTTGCCGAAGCCTACATCATGGAAAATGTTTTTGCTTTCCAGGCTGGCTGGGTGGGCCGTTATACCAAAAATACCTATCGCAATTTATCCGTAATAAATCCATACCTGAAAACATTTACTGAACAGTTAAACACAAAGGAGATAGAATATTATGGTGGAGTTAAGGCAACACTGGGTAAACATTTCAACTTTAATGCAAAAGCGGGGCTGGTTACCTATACTAACCTTCCTTTCTTTATTAATGATACGGCATTTGATAATAAATCGTTCGTCATCAGTAACGAAAAAGGCGTAAAAAATTTCCGTGTTCATGGTGATGTCAGTTATATAAACCAGGAAAAATTTACGGTAACTGCCGGATTAACTTTAAACGGGTATACCGGCATGAAAAGTAATTCAAGGGCATGGAATACCATTCCAATGGAATTCACAAGTTCATTACGCTGGTGGGCAATGAAGCAGGTTTTATTAAAAGCCGATTTTTATGCTTTTGGCGGCAGTTATTACCTGGTAAAGGGGAATGCAGGCAGGAGTTTTATACCGGGCTCTGATTTTAGTGCCGGTGTAGAATTTAAAATAAGTAAAATGTTCAGCGCCTGGATGGATGTAAATAATATTTTTAATAGCAAATACGAACGCTGGCATAATTACGAAGTATATGGTTTGAATTTGCTGGGTGGCGTTAGGGTAACTTTTTAGAAAGCCTCACCTCAACCAAAAACCAGCCCAACAGGCTATCCGCGTGGCCTGCTCATGGGGGATGTAAATATAAACCGGACTTCATTTCCCGTTTCTGCATTTCTATCGGCCCGGTGTTTTAAAGGGGCTTTTCTTTATCTTTGCCCGGAAACCCCCATCGCAATGCAAGAGTTGATCACTTCCTATCTTTTTCAAAATAAAGATTGCCCGCTTCCGGGGCTGGGAAGTTTGTCAATAAACAAATCGGGTGCCGAAGCTGATTTTACCAATCAAAAGATAACTGCACCAAAACCTGTAATTCAATTTAAAAACAAAGAGATTGATACTGCCGGTTTACTAAATTATGTTTCCAGAAAAACCCATTGTGATACGGATGAGGCATCAGAGGCCCTTGATCATTTCTGTGATCATCTGAAAAATGACATTTCAAAGCATTCCAA
>JAYTOF010000004.1:0-6970 GCA_043747955.1 Chitinophagaceae bacterium | reverse complement strand
GTTAAATATGATACTGGATGATGGTGGTGATTTAACTAATATGGTATTTGATACCTATCCTGAGTTAATTCAGCATGTAAAAGGATTGAGTGAAGAAACCACTACCGGTGTTCACCGTTTATATGAGCGTATGGAAAAAGGTACTTTGCCTATTCCTGCAATCAACATCAACGATTCTGTTACCAAATCTAAATTTGATAACAAGTATGGTTGTAAAGAATCTTTGGTAGATTCTATTCGCCGTGCTACGGATGTAATGATGGCTGGTAAAGTTGCTGTGGTAGGTTCTTATGGTGATGTGGGTAAAGGTTCTGCTGCTTCATTAAAGGGTGCAGGTTGCAGGGTTATTATAACGGAGATCGATCCTATCTGTGCATTACAGGCAGCGATGGACGGTTTTGAAGTAAAGCCAATGATCGAAGCAGTTAAAGAAGCAGATATCATTGTAACGGCCAGTGGTTGCCGTGACCTGATCACTGAAAAGCATTTCCGCCTGATGAAGGATAAAGCGATCGTTTGTAATATTGGTCACTTTGATATTGAAATTGATATGGCCTGGTTAAATACAAACTATGGCAATACCAAAAACACCATCAAGCCACAGGTTGATCTATATACCATCGAAGGTAAAGACGTGATCATCCTGGCTGAAGGACGTTTGGTAAATTTAGGTTGTGCAACCGGTCACCCGTCATTTGTGATGAGTGCTTCGTTCACCAACCAAACATTGGCTCAGCTTGAGTTATGGACCAACACAGATAAATACGAGAACAAAGTTTATGTTTTACCAAAATTCCTGGATGAGAAAGTTGCCCGTTTACACCTTGCCAAAATTGGCGTGGTATTAGATGTGTTAACTACCGATCAAAGTGCTTACCTGGGACTTCCAAAAGAAGGGCCGTTTAAGGCAGAGGCTTACAGATATTAATAAATCCCTTTTTAAAATATACTGATCCCATTTGCCATTGGCAGGTGGGATTTTTTATTTCCGCATTGCGTGGTTGAAGTCTTGGCTATTAATTTTGCTTTCAGTCTGAGCTTGTCGAAGACAGGTTAGTTAATATAGCCCTGGTTTCGACAAGCTCAACCTGACATCTTTTCAAATTGACATAATTCCATATGCCTTTGGCAGATGGATTTATGTATTTTGGGCCTGGCAGTAGGAATGCTATCGGGCTGCGGTGGCATAGTTTACCCCGAAAGCTTTCGGGGCACTCTTATACAGGGAAGCTTTGTTGGACATTTATTGAAGCGGATGATTAGAATTCTTGCTCACAGATACAGTAGGATTAATTCTCCCCTGCCTTGGTTAGTGGCCCACGAACCAAAATTATAACATAAAAAATTTCCTGAAAAGTACCTGCACTGATTTAGCTTTTCCTTCGTAACTTTTGCCCAATATGTGGCAGGATATTATCAATCATTTTCAAACACTGGAAAAGCATCCGCTTGAACGGATGGCTATTTTAGTTGGCGGCTTATTGATCTTTTGGGTACTTGAAGGCGCCATTCCATTGCTGTCTTTGCATTACAAAAAAAATAAAATACGGCATGCTGTGGTTAATCTTGGTTTCACAGTCATTCACCTGGTTATTCATACACTACTTGCTATTTTGATTGTGTTATTGTCAGATTGGTGTCTAAATCAATCATTCGGTTTAGTTTACTGGCTGCATGCCAATATACTGCTCACTATAATTATTGGCGTATTTGCGTTGGACTTCAGCAGTTGGTTTGTACATCTGGTTATGCATAAAAACAAAATGCTATGGAGGTTTCATCTTATCCACCACAGCGATAATAATGTGGATGTAACAACAGGTCTCCGGCATCATCCCGGCGATAGTTTGTTGAGGGGTATTTTTTTTATAGTGTTTATCTTTATTTCCGGGGCCCCAATGTATAGTGTAATGATCTATCAAACTTTGGTAGTTATTGCTACTGCATTCACGCATGCTAATATCAGTCTTCCACGGTGGCTGGATAAAGCATTAAGTTATATACTCATTTCTCCCAATATGCACAAAGTGCATCATCACTGGAAACAACCTTTTACTGATAGTAATTACGGTGCTGTGTTTTCCATATGGGACCAGCTATTGGGTACTTTTAAAAAACTGGATCCCAATGATATCCGTTATGGACTTGACCGCTATTATGATAATGAAAAAGATGAAGATTTTTTGGCGCTGATGAAAAAACCTTTTCAGAAACTGGATTTATAACTTTATTCTTCCTGGCCGGTTTGGCATCTACTGAAAGAAATTCTTAATAACTGATTTTTATCTTACAGGTAATATCGCATCTGAACGGTTATCATGCGTTTTTAATATATAAACCTCTTACCTGAAACCCAGCTAAAATAAAAAATATTAATATTCTTTTAGTTTTTAGAGGGTTAAAGAATAAAACCATCCCCTTTACAGGCGGATGGTTTTATTCTTTAGTTAATTAAAAAATTTATTTTACCAGGCCCTTAGTGGCT
Source organism: Chitinophagaceae bacterium (assembly GCA_043747955.1). Taxonomy (GTDB): domain Bacteria; phylum Bacteroidota; class Bacteroidia; order Chitinophagales; family Chitinophagaceae; genus Ferruginibacter. Next base: position 4,485 of record JAYTOF010000004.1, on the reverse strand, counting down.
TCCATTATTGGATGCCTGTCTATATATTGTGTAAATTGATCAACCTTTCCGGCGTCGTTATAATGTTGAACATTATGTGCCCAAAACATGATTGACTTGCCATTTTTGTATTTTACATTAACCTTAAACCAGCTAAGCATCCATTTCCCGGCGGGAGTTTCCCCGCCATTAGGACTTGCATTAGCCATAACCGGAAGAAAAATATGGCTGGAATATTTGATGTTGTCAATGATATTAAACCTTGCGGCATAATAGTTTTTAACAGCCTGCTTCCCGTCAAGGCTATCACCACTTGACCACCTGAACTTTACATTATCAGCCAGGTTAGCTGTATAGCCATCAATATCTTTGTTTTCAAAAGCGGTAAAAGCAGCTTTTACCGAGTTAACGAGGTTACTGTCCATAATAAGCTCAACCGGAGCGGCAGGTTTATCTGATTTGACTTCGGTTGCAGCTGTTTCTCCTTTTTTTTCTTCATTGTTACAGGCAAACAAAAAAGCGGACACAAAAATTACTGAAATGATTTTTTTCATACTTGTTTAGTTTAGTAGTTAATAAAAAAGTTAAAGAATCCTGTGTGGGCAGAGATGACTATTTTCTGAGGGAAATGAATAAAGAACAATATAGACATTTTATATAGAAATTCAAATCAAAGTATAATTATTTTACGCGGTACCGGTATCCCCTTCTAAGTTCAATGGCACAGATCATCCTTAAGAACTAAGGGTATCATCCTGCTGTTATACCTGTTAAACTTTTTCTACAGCATAGAATACGTTTTAGATTAAATTTGTGTTTCTCAAATTAAAAAATGCCCAAACTCTCGGTAAATATTAATAAACTTGCCACCCTCCGCAACAGCCGCGGTGGCAATAATCCTGACCTGATTAAATCAGCAAAGGATATTGAGCGCTTTGGTGCGGAGGGCATTACCGTGCACCCCCGGCCGGATGAAAGACATATCCGTTATGCTGATGTTTTTGAATTGAAGAAAGTTGTAACCACCGAATTTAATATTGAAGGCAACTGTACTGAACAAAGTTTTGTTGACCTGGTGCTGGCCAATAAACCAACACAGGTTACACTGGTGCCCGACAGCCTGAATCAACTTACATCCAATCATGGATGGAATACGATTGAACATGCAGCCTATTTAAAAGATATTATTGCTGTTTTTAAAAATGCCGGCATACGGGTTTCGGTTTTTGTTGATCCGGTTGTAAAGATGATTGAAGGAGCAAAATCTGCCGGTAGTGACAGGATCGAGTTGTATACTGAATCTTATGCTAAGGAATATGCAACAGGTAACAGGCAATTGGCAATAGAACCTTTTACTGCAGCTGCAGTTAAGGCAAATGAATTGGGTTTGGGTATTAATGCAGGGCATGACCTTGATCTGCAGAATTTAAAATACTTTGCTGAAAATATACCTGGCTTGTTAGAAGTATCGATTGGCCATGCATTAATATGTGATGCTATTTATTTGGGTATGGAGAATACAGTGCAGTTATATAAAAGGCAATTAAAATGAGAAATACCACTTGATTTGTGCTGAAATATTTTCTGATAAGGATTGTTCCGCCGTTGTTGGTCGCCCGGCCAAGAACCTTTGCTTCAATAAAAGTTTACTAATGATATATCGAACAAGAGTGCCCAGAAAGCTTTCGGGATAAACTGTTCAAATCAATTTATATAGCATTACAATAGCCCGTAACCAAAAACTACAAACCTGCCTACCGGCAGGCAGGCCTCAAACAACAAACTGATTTATCTCAGAATCTTCGCCAACTTTCTTTCCAACGCGGCACCACGTAAATTTTTACCGATTATTTTCCCATCGGGATCAATTAAGAAGTTTTGAGGAATAGAGAAAATCTGAAACTGCTGGGCAACTGAATTACTCCAGCCCTGCAGATCGCTGATATGTGTCCAGGTTAATCCGTCCATTTGTATGGCATCAATCCAGGCCGGTTTGGCTTTATCCAATGAAACCCCCAGAACCGTAAATTTTTTACTTTGATACTTTTTGTAAGCGGCAACCAGGTTAGGATTTTCCTGCCGGCAGGGGCCACACCAGCTTGCCCAAAAATCAACCAGTACATATTTGCCCCGCAATGAAGAAAGACTAAAGGGAACACCGGAAGTATCTGGCTGTGAAAAATCGGCGAGCACTGTTCCGGCACCGTTTATTTTACCTTCGGCAATCTGCTGTGCAATATACTGTCCCATAACTGATGCTTTAATTGCCGGAGAAAGCTGGTTGTAGAGTTCTTCGGTTTTTAAAACATCATCAGCAATCTGATTAAAACGTATTACAGCCAATGGCGTGATGTATGATGCGGTATGTGTGCTTACAAATTCCCGAATAAGTTTCATCGCATTTGCCTGCTTAGCTGAATCATATTCGCCTCCATCAGCAAAAACAGATTGAAATGGTTCCAAAGACCTGTTAAACTCTTCAAAATCTGAATGTGATTTTGAGCCGGTAACTTTTGCTTTATCGATAGTTTCCTTTACGCCCGTAATCTTAATATTACTGTTATCTAAAAACAGGGTAATGTAGGGAGGTTGTTTATTAAAGAGGATAATCTTAAAATCAGGCCTTTCCAGTTTTCCTTTAAATTCAAATTTATTGGCTTTTATAGTCGTTGCCAATTCAGTAGCACCAGTTTGGCCATTTAATAATTCAACTGCAGTACCTTCAGGAAAACCGGCAACGGTTGCATTGATTACAAAAGCATCTGCGGGTTTTACCTTAACCGTAGTTTTTGTATTTGCCTTTACTTTTGATTTTGGTGTAACCTGTGCAAAGCAGAAAAGCGGTACTAAAAAAAGGAACAGGAAAATTCTTTTCATCATTAAAAATTATGAAGTGCAAGTTACTGAGTTTTGGGTAAAATGGATTAGCCAAGTATACCCTTTAAGAATTCTCTGGTAGTCGGATGAACAGTACCGGTATTCTTTAATGCATTGATATAGGCAGACCCTATTATAGCGCCATTTGTATATTTACAGGCCTCCTGAAATGACTTTCTGTCTTTTATTCCAAAACCAACCAGAACAGGATTATTCAGATTTAAATCCTTTAATTTTTTTAAATACGTTTCCTGCATGGCAATGGCATTATTATCTGCAGGCTGCTTTGTATTGCCGGTTGTAGATGATGATGAAACGGCATATATAAATCCACTGCTGAGTTTATCTATTTTACGTATCCGCTCTTCACTTGTTTCCGGTGTAACCAAAAAAATGAATTTGAGATCATGCTTCTTAAAATATTGCTGATATTGAGTTTCAAATTCATACATAGGTAAATCGGGTAAAATGATCCCATCAATGCCTACCTGTGCCACATCTTCACAAAATTTTTCAAAACCATATTGAAGGACAGGATTCATGTATCCCATTAAAATTATAGGAATGCCCCTATCATCCCCTTGCACAGCATCCTGCGGAGAAAAGGAGTTACGTAGATTTTTTAATTGCTCAAAAAGGACCGGAATGCTCATTCCGTTATCGAGAGCCTGCATATTACTTTGCTGTATCACCGGTCCATCGGCAATGGGATCGCTGTAGGGTATACCGAGTTCAATGATATCGGCACCGGTATTTTGCAAGGCATTGATTACTTCGATTGTTGAATTGAGTTGAGGATAACCTGCAGTACAATAAACATTTAAAATGTTTTTTTTCTTTTGAGAAAAAAGTTTGTCAATTCTGTTCATATTTTTTTTACTGCATTTGTATTTCTCTGCGTCTTTGTTACGCTGCGGTTAAATATATTTCATGTAAGTATCCAGATCCTTATCTCCTCTCCCACTCAAACAAATAACCACTACATCTTCTTTTTTAAATTCTATTGTATTCAATACATATAATGCATGGGCAGTTTCCAGGGCCGGAATAATGCCTTCCATCTTACTTAATTCAAAAGCTGCCTGTAATGCTTCTGTATCAGTTGCACTCATAAATACAGCACGCCCGCTTTCAAATAAATGTGCATGCATGGGTCCAATACCCGGGTAATCCAACCCGGCTGAAATGCTGTGTGGTTCTACTACCTGTCCATCTTCCGTTTGCATAAGCAAGCTTTTACTGCCATGTAAAATGCCGGGTTTACCTAATTGAGTCGTTGCTGCACTCATACCACTATCTACACCACAACCTGCTGCTTCAACTGCTATCAGCTTTACTTTTTCATCATCCAAAAAATGATAAAAAGCACCAGCTGCATTACTGCCACCTCCAACACAGGCAATAATATGCGTAGGCAATTCGGTTCCGGTATTTGTAAACAACTGTTTTTTTATTTCTTCGCTGATGATGCTTTGAAACCTGGCCACCATATCAGGGTAAGGGTGTGGCCCCACCACCGAACCAATTATATAATGCGTATCAACAGGATTATTTATCCAGTCGCGGATGGCCTCGTTGGTGGCATCTTTTAATGTTTTGCTGCCGCTTAATGCAGGCACCACAGTTGCC
>JAYTOF010000003.1:0-18303 GCA_043747955.1 Chitinophagaceae bacterium | reverse complement strand
GTGCAGATCTCAGTAAAATAAAAATGAAATATGACGGTGATATAAAGAGTATCACTCAGGATAATGATGGAAACCTGGTTATTAATACGGGCATTGATAAGATCACCATTACAAAAGCGCAGGAGTATTCTTTTGAAAAAAATGATCAAAAATTAAATGTTTCATTCAGCATAAACAATAATGAGATCAGTTTAAAGCTTCCGGAAAATTACAATACAGATAATCCCCAGGATATCAGCCGGTTTGTTTCAGGAACTGGTACCCTTTCAGAAACAGATGCCGGCAAAGCTAAAGATATTGATTTTGATTATGCAGGTAATGTTTACGTTTCAGGCGGCGGTGATGGAACCATTCAAAAATTAGCCAAGTATGATGCATCCGGAGTATTGCAATGGACCTTTAGTGGTACATTAACGATGCCGGTTTGGAGTTTTGGAGAGGCACATGGAGGTTGGGTTACAGATAAAATAAGCGGTAACCTTTATTTAGGTCAGGGAATACAACAATCAGGTTTCAGGATCATCCGTTTAAATACGGCCGGCCTTTATGATAACTATATTACCGATCTTGATCCCGGATTTGTAGAAAACTGGAAAATGTTGTGGAACTGTAACGCAGGAGTACCTGGTATCTTTATTGCCGGGGGTGGTGGAAATTCTAATAAAGAGTTAGCCATTCTTTCACCAACTTCTCTTACACTTAGTCCATCTAACCTCACCGGAATTGTTACGGGCCATAATGATATTTCAGATATTTTGATTGACCCCATTACAAACGATATGTATACCCTGTTTTCCATATCTGTTCTTGACCCCACGGCCGATAATATAATTTATAAGCATAAACCACCATACAGCAATACTGATAAAGTATGGACTGTTAAACCCGGATATTTTAACCTGGTTGAACCTTTTAACAGGCCTTACCTGAACGGACTTGATAATTCAAGCAATACCCTTGCCATAAATTCGAGGTATTTATTTTATTGGGATGGAAAAAATCTGAAAGCATTTTATAAATCCAATGGAACCGAGGCAGGTACTGCACTTACCATTTCCACTAATACACCGCTGATGCAAGGTGGTATTTTTGCCGATCAATGTGATAATGTTTTTATAGGCTCAGCCAATGGCATTATTAAAGTATACCACTTTAACGGCAATACATTTGATGATAATAAAGCTGACGATATAACTATAGCGGGTTACCCTTCAAGTTCAATATATGATATCATATATGACCAGGGCAAAGGGTTGTTGTATGCCTGCGGGGATGGTTTTGTTGCTGCTGTTGATTTATCCGCTTACTGTACTTCCCGGTTTTATTCAGTTACTGTAGTTTCCGGTTGTTCATCAGTTTCCGTTACTGCTTCCCTCATTCCTTCAGCACCATCAGGTTCTGTAGTTTCCTACAATTTATTTAAGGGGAACACACAAATTGAAGGTAATTCTACAGGATTTTTTACCGGATTAACTACAGGTACCCAATATTCAATAGTCGCAATTATTAATCAGGCCTGCGGAGGTTTACAGGCTGTTACTGAATTTACCCCTGGTTCAGTATCAACTATTAAAATTAATACCCCGTCTGCAATTTGTTCGGATAGTACTATTGATTTAACGGCTGCATCAATAACAGCAGGTTCAACATCAGGTTTAGCTTTTACCTATTGGTTAGATGCCGCTGCAACTATTGCGCATCCTTCGGCTTCCAAAGCAAAACCAGGCTTTACTTATTATATTAAAGGAATTACTGTAGCTGGATGTTCCATTACAGAACCGGTGTTCGTATCTGCAATACCGGCACCACAGCCAAATGCAGGTGCTGATACTGTCATTTGTTTTGGAAAAACCCTGCAACTTAAAGGTACCGGCGGATCAGGTTACAACTGGAGTCCACCAACCTATCTTGACAATCCACAAATTTCTAATCCAACTATTATTAATCCGGGCACCGGTACGATCACGTATCATTTAAAAGTAAAAGATGCTTTCGGATGTCAGTCATTGGCTGATGATGATGTTAAAATTACATTTGCACCTGTTGCAAAAATTTTAATCAGCACGGATAGCCTGGTGGCAACTAATCAGCCGGTACAATTAGATGTTGTTGATGTAAATAACAGTGGTTTTATTCAGTACAGCTGGTCGCCGGCATACGGATTAAACAATCCGTTCATAGCAAACCCTATTGCTATTTTAGACAGGGAAACTACCTATTCACTACATGCAGCCACTTCAAATAAATGCTTTGCTGATGCAACAATTACCCTTAAGGTTTTTAAACGCCCTGAGATATATGTCCCAAATTCCTTTACGCCAAATGGGGATGGGCTTAATGATGTGCTCAAAGCCATTCCTGTTGGCATGCAGGAGTTTCATTACCTCAAGATATTTAACAGGTTTGGGCAACTTCTATTTACAACAACAGATGCTGCAAAAGGATGGGATGGTAAAATACAGGGGAAAGAGCAAAATAGCGGAACTTATGTCTGGATAGCAGAGGCTATAGATTACAAAGGAAATATAATTCAGCAAAAGGGATATTCAACACTGATTAAGTAATTATAATCAATTTAATTAACCCCTTCAATAACCATCTCTTTATTTATTTTCAACACTAATCCCTGCAACACTTTACCGGGACCTGATTCAGTAAAAATTGTTGCCCCATCTGTAATCATAGCTTCCACACATTGTGTCCACCGCACGGCACCGGTTAGCTGGTCAATTAAATTCCTTTTTATATCAGCGGGATCTGTAACGGCTTTTGCCACTACATTTTGATAAACCGGGCATGATGGCACATTAAAATGTGTTGCTTCGATAGCTGCCGCCAATTCTTCTTTTGCCGGCAACATTAATGGTGAATGAAAAGCGCCCCCTACCGGTAAAACCAAAGCACGTTTTGCACCTGCTGCCTTCAAGCGTTCGCAGGCAACTTCAATTCCTTTTATAGAGCCGCTGATAACCAATTGACCCGGACAATTATAATTTGCCGGAACAACCACCTCTCCTGTTTCCCGCATCACTGCTTCGCAGATTTCTTCCACTTTATGATCTGCCAATGCCAATACCGCCGCCATGGTTGACGGGTTCATTTCGCAGGCCCGTTGCATAGCCTGTGCCCGGATAGAAACAAGCATTAATGCATTTTCAAAACTCAGGGTATTATTGGCAACCAGTGCTGAGAACTCGCCCAATGAATGGCCGGCAACCATATCAGGCTCAACATTAGGCAAAGTTTTAAAAGCAATAACTGAAAGTAAAAAAACGGCAGGTTGGGTAACGTTTGTCTGTTTCAGGTCTTCATCAGAACCGCTGAACATAATATCTGAAATCCTGAACCCTAATATTTCATTTGCCTGTTCAAACATATCTTTTGAAACTGGGTCTGCATTGTATAAATTTTTCCCCATCCCGCTAAATTGCGATCCCTGCCCGGGGAATATGTAAGCATGTGCCATCGTTCTTGTTTAATCGTTTATTGATTTAATGGTTTATCAGTTTATTGCCTGCACGGCTGAATGTCGTTCGGACGGGGTTTTGAAATCAGTCCTTTTTTTGTTTCTTCAAATTCTCCTTAGTACTTTATTATATCCATTTAGTTTTTTATGAATTATTTCTAACTGACTTATTAGAATTGCATGTTCGTCTTTGCTTATTAAATTCCTTCTCACCGATTTTTGTAACCAGTTTTTTGTTTCCAGGACAGACCCTCTGCTATAAAAGCAAAAAATTAATATTCTCTTTAATAAAAAACCGTCCATATCCCTCAGCTATATTTGAAGAGATAGAGTCAGCTGCATTGGTTATTTGTTTACCTGTCCCAAACTTCGCAAAATTATCCCACTTCTCCACCATAAACCAAATCTTATCACTAAAATCCTGAGAATGATTGTACACATCTAAATCTTCAAGGGTATACATAAAAAAAAGCTTACCTGAAGTTAAAAAGATCTAACGACAAATAAACAACTAAATCAGTAAACCAATAAACCTAATGCAGCTTAGCACTGATCAGTTTCACAAACTCACTTCTTGTTTCATTTTTTTCAAATTCGCCCCAAAAAGCAGATGTAGTAGTTACTGAGTTTTGTTTTTCAACACCACGCATCATCATACACAAATGCGATGCCTCAATAACAACGGCAACACCTAACGGATTGAGGGTTTCCTTTATAGAATTCAATATCTGGTTCGTTAACCTTTCCTGTACCTGCAGGCGGCGGCTATACACTTCCACTACCCTGGCTATTTTACTCAGTCCTGTAATGTACCCGTTTGGAATATAGGCTACATGTGCCTTACCATAAAAAGGAAGCATATGGTGTTCACACATACTGTACAGTTCAATATCCTTTACAATGATCATTTCACTAACATCCTCATGAAATTTTGCAGAATTTAAAATTTCATTGGCATCAATTTCGTATCCCTGTGTAAGAAACTGCATGGCTTTGGCAACACGTTCAGGTGTTTTTTCCAGCCCTTCCCTTCCCGGATCTTCCCCGATCAATTGCAGGGTTTTACGATAATTTTCCATGAGCCCGGATGTAGTTTTTTCATCGTACTGCTCAATTTTTTTATAAGCCATTTATTAAATGTTTTTTAAAAAAGTTAATTTTTTATTTCAGGTTGCCGGGTAATCCACAAAATTCCTTTCTGTTTCATACAGTCTGACCTGCAGATCAAATTTCGTTTCGATTTTTTTTCTTAAAATATTATAGATAACAATTGCAATATTCTCAGCACTTGGGTTTACTGATTTAAATTCTATGGTATCTTCATTCAGGTTTTTATGATCAAAACGTTCTATCACATGTTCCTGTACAAGATCACTAAGCCGTTTCATATCCATAACATAACCTGTATCGGCATCCGGCTCACCGGTTACTTTAATTACCAGTTCATAATTATGCCCGTGAAAATGCGGGTTATTGCATTTACCAAAAACCCTTTCATTGGTAGCCGTATCCCATGCCGGGTTGTTTAACCGGTGGGCTGCATTAAAATGTTCTTTACGGTAAACAGATACTCGGTTGCTCATGATTTATGTTATAACATATAAACATTTATGTTTGTTCTGAATTTTTATCATAAATATTCAGAACAAATATTACTAACAGTTAAAACAGAAGTTTGCTGTTCAAACACATCAGCTATTGAAAGTTAATCACCATTAAAGTTATGAATTGTTTACCTGAAACTAAGCTAATTCCCCGTAGTATTCAACAAATATCCTGGGTGTTTCAGATAATTTAAGGCAATGCAACTGAACAGCTTCCGGAAGATGAGGGATAAGCTGGTTCCAGATACCAATTACCAGGTTTTCGATTGAACATAATTTCCCCTGCATAAAGTCAACATCAACATTCAGGTTTTTATGATCAAGCTTATCTATCACATACTCTTTAACGATTATACTCAGCTTTTTTACATCAAATACAAACCCTGTATCCGGATGGGGTTCGCCTTTTAAAGTAACAAACAACTCAAAATTATGCCCGTGCCAGTTTTCGTTAGCACATTTACCAAACACCTCCTCATTTTTCTCCCTGCTCCATGCCGGGTTGAATAATTTGTGAGCAGCATTAAAATGTTCTATCCTTGTGATGTAAACCATGAAGCTGTTAAAAATTTTCGCAAAGGTAGCTTCTAAATCCTGAAATATGAAGAGTAAACACGAAATTTGTTGAATGCAAATATTAGTTATTGCTTCAACTTCACCCGAGATTCAACCTTTACTTGATGCCGATGCAGGACATGATATATTAATTACAGGTGTTGGCATTCCGGCTGCTGTTTACCATTTACAAAAAAGGATGCTGCAGATTGATTATGATCTTGTCATTCAGGCCGGTATTGCAGGTTCATTTAAAGCCGGTATAAAACCAGGCCAGGTAGTTTTGGTAAAACAGGATTGCTTTGCCGATCTGGGGATAGAAGAAAATGAAATGTATACACCTGTTTTTGAAACAGGGCTTTCAGATAAAAATGAATTTCCCTTTGAAAATGGATGGCTGGTGAATACCAATAAAATATTAAAGACATCTTCCTTATTATCTGTTAAAGCAATTAGTGTAAATAAAGTAAGCGACAGTGAATTGCAAAAACTTCAATTCATAAAAAAGTTCAATGCTGATATAGAATCTATGGAAGGTGCTGCTTTGCATTATGTTTGCCTGCAGGAAAATATTCCTTTTCTTCAGATCAGATCAATATCAAATTATGTTGGCGAAAGAGATAAATCTAAATGGAAGATGCAGGAAGCAATTGATAATTTGAATGCAGCATTATTTAAACTGATTAACGGACCTGCCTGCCGATAGGCAGGTTTTCCAATTAACGGATCAACACAAAACAATGAAACTTACGCTTGGCTTTTCACCCTGCCCCAACGATACTTTTATTTTTGATGCTTTGGTTCATCATAAAATTGATACCGGAGGTTTAACTTTTGATGTGATGCTGGAAGACGTGGAAACGTTGAACAAATGGGCGCTGCAAGGCAGGCTGGATATCACCAAACTCAGTTATGGCGTGCTGCCCCTGGTATTGGACAAATACCTGGTTTTAAACAGTGGCAGCGCATTGGGTAGTGGTGTGGGGCCCTTATTAATTAAAAATGAAAAATTAAAAACCAGCCTGTCCGGCAGGCAGGTTATAAATGTAGAAGACCTATTGATTGCGATACCCGGTGAACATACCACCGCACATTTACTTTTTTCATTGGCCTATCCCAATGCCAGGAACAAAATTTTTCTTAGGTATGATGAAATAGAAAATTTTGTTTTGGAAGGTAAAGGATTGGGTGTAATCATTCATGAAAACCGGTTTACTTATGCAGCTAAAGGTTTGCATAAAATTACTGACCTGGGTGATTATTGGGAAAAAGTAACCGGCAACCCGATACCGCTTGGTGGTATTGTTATCAAACGTACTAATGATACCGCAATTAGTTTGCAGGTTGATAAACTGATCAGGAAAAGTATTGAGTATGCTTTCGGTCATCATTCTAAAATCCTGTCAGCTTACGTAAAAGAACATGCACAGGAAATGAATGAAGAGGTGATGCATAAACATATTGACCTTTATGTTAATAATTTTTCGCTTGATTTGGGCGAAGAAGGAAAAAACGCAGTAGGCAAATTACTGGAAGTTTATAAAAAACTTAATCTGGAAACCGGATTTACCGGTTCTGAAATATTTATACAATCTACGTTTTAAGGAAAGTCCTTTCTTAAAGCTTTCGCATAAATTTCCAAACACCGTTTTCTGGCAAACTCATGTTCTATAATTGGTTTTGGATAATTTAATCCGTTTAATTCCGGCACCCATTTATTTATATAGGCAAGTTCAGGATCAAATTTTTTTGTTTGCAGGTAAGGATTAAAAATCCTGAAATAAGGAGCTGCATCACACCCACTGCCTGCCGCCCATTGCCAGCCTCCATTATTTGCAGCCAGGTCAAAGTCAAGTAATTTTTCTGCAAAATAAGCTTCCCCCAGTCTCCAGTCAATTAATAAATGTTTGCATAAAAAAGAAGCCACGATCATCCGCACCCGGTTGTGCATAAAACCTGTTGCATTCAATTCCCGCATTCCGGCATCAACAATGGGATAGCCAGTAAGACCTTTGCACCATTGTTCGAATTCGCCATTGTCCCTTCGCCATTCTATGGTATCGTAGGCTGGCTTAAAAGCTTTGCCTTTTCCTACGAATGGAAAATGCCAGAGTATCATATGGTAAAAATCGCGCCAGATCAATTCATTGAGATAGGTATCACTTAAACCATTACATTGATTTGCTATTTGCCTGATGCTGACGGTGCCAAACCGGAGATGAATGCCCAATTTTGAAGTTCCGGATATGGCTGGAAAATTTCGCTGCTCCCCGTATTTTTTAATTAGCTGTTCATCGAATTCTTTTGATGGAAAAGGCTGATCCGTATTATTAAAGCCCATGTCATATAAAGAAGGTATTGTACAGGGTGCCTGTTGATAAAAATTAGCAGTAAACATCTCTGAAGGATATGTTTTTACTGGATGACCTTCAAGTGCGGCTTTCCATTTTCTGCTGTAGGGCGTAAATACAGTGTATGGCTTACCATCATCTTTTACAACTTCCCCTTTCTCAAAAATTACCTGGTCTTTAAAACTATGAAACGATACCCCTTTATTTTGCAACAGGGTGGTTATCGAGGAATCTCTTTCCCTGGCATACGGCTCATAATCATGATTGGTAAATACTTTTTCCAGATCATATTTATCAAGTAGAACAGAAAAAGCTTCTTGGGGGGTAGTATAAAATACTTCAAGTGATGAACCTAGCTTCTTTAATAACAACTGCATTTCTTCCAGGGCTGCATGAATAAATTGCACACGCCTGTCTGCCTTACCATCCAGTTTATCCAGGATATGTTTATCAAAAATAAAAATGGGTAAAACAGGATGATCGCTTTTTAAGGCATAAAAAAGCCCGGCATTATCTTTTAAACGTAAATCCCGCCGAAACCAGAAAATATTTACTTTTTGCATAAACCAAAGCTAAAATGTTAGTACGCTGTAAACAGCCAGATCAGGAAATAGTTGGGAATAAAGCTGAATAAATTTTTTGGGTGTAGCTATTCGTATACTTTATATCACCAATACTATGTACCCACCGTAGATTATATATGGCATTGGTTAAAAAAACCTCGTCGGCATTCACCAGATCAGTAACGGTTATTTCAGCTTCAACGGCCTTACTATTATTTTTTATAAGTTGCAGCAGTATGTTTTTTCGCATGATACCTGCCACACAACCCTGGTCCAGGGAGGGTGTATAAATTATTTCATCTTTAACCAAAAATATATTGGCAATAGTTGTATCGCAAATTTTTCCTCCGGTATTCAATATAAGGGCATCATTCCATTGCTGATCCCTGGCATGCAGCGATGCCATTACATACGGTAAAAAATTATTGTGCTTAAGACTACTCAGTATATCACAGCTTTTTTTAACATCAGTATACATACCTAAAACCAAACCATTACTGTTCCACTTGCCGGTATTACCGGGCAATGCCCATGTTTGTATAAGATAATGGGGCGAATGGTTAATATCATCATATAAACCTCCATCACCCCTATAAACCGTTAATCGTATCCTGGCACTATCATGGTGCCCGTTTTTTTTAAGCAGTTTCACTATTTCATCCTGTAATGTTTCCGGTGTAAAATGTTTCGGTAATTTAAACTGTAAGATGTTCATACCCTTCCATAAGCGTGCAAAATGATCATCAGTAAATAATAATTGTCCTTTTATACTTTTTAAAGTTTCAAACAGACCATCGCCATACCTTAATCCCCTGCTATCCGGACCAATTACCATTTTACTGTCCTCATAAATTTTTCCATTATAATTAAAGTAATTCATTTGTCAAATATACCATTAACCAACATCCTGATACCGGAAGTAAACCATATAAAAAGTCCCGCCAAAAAAGCGGGACATTTCTTCATTACAGTTTTAGAGACCAAAATTGAAAAGAAGCGGCGGTTTTTTTACAACTCTTCGTTTAGAATATTGTGTTTTACAGCATACATAATTAACCCGGCAGTGCTTTTAGCACCCGTTTTAACTTTAAGTTTATCCCTTATGGCTTCCACGGTTCGGGGGCTAAGGTCAACCAGGTCGGCAATTTCTTTAGTACTTTTCTCCTCACACATCAATTTCAGTATCAGCATTTCTTTATCATTCAGGTGTGCTTCCTGCTGCATTAATTTATGCGGAGTTACCTCATTTCGTTGTTTTAAGTTAGTCAGTAATGCTTTGTTGGTTAAAGAATTAAAATAATATTCCTGTTCGTAACAGGTTTTAATAGCATCATAAATGATCTCACTGTCGCTGGTCTTGGTAAGATAACTATTGGCCCCGATTTCCATTAATTTGGTTATCATGCTGTGATCGTCCATCATGGTAAGCATTATAATTTTTATGTTGGGGTAAAGTTTTTTTATTTCGGGTAATGTAGCAATACCGTCCATGATGGGCATCTGTATATCTAAAAGAATTACATCAACCGGTATCATTTTAAGCATATTCAGTAAATGCATACCATTATCAGCTTCACCAATAACTTTTACATCTTTTTTAGTGCTTAAAGCAGTTTTAACCCCGGCCCGGTAAAGCACGTGATCATCGGCTATTATTACTTTTATGGGTTCTCCAGTGATTTCATTCGACATCATAATAATTGACATTTATAGAGCTTACGGCTTAATCGTGTAGCTATATAACGATGGCTGCAAGTTCTAATTATACAGATAGATAATAATGCGTGTAAATACCCTATGTTTATAATAGGGATTTTACGTATAAATTCAGGGGTTTTCGCATTTTTTTTTGCAATATGCAAAATCAGTTGGGTTTAAGTGCCGTATTCAAATTGTAAAACCAATTACTTAAATTAAAACTTTTACTGCACAATAACTTTACAAACCTATCCCGTTTAATTCACTCTTTAAAAAACTTTTTGAAATCTTTATTAATTCTTTAAAGAATAATTAAAGGAAAATTGATAGATAGGAAATGTATAGTCAATTTCAGGTTGCTTTACATATTTATAGTAAACCACTCTCAGGTTTACCAGGTTATTTATTTCAACACCAAAAGCAAAGGAATAACCATGATAAATACCATTGGTATTAATGTCCTGTAAAAAATCTTTTATTTGTTTTGGATTGGTATAACAACCAATATACCTTAGCGCCAACCAGAACAGGCCAACATTTTTGGTATTATTACGATCCCAGGCCCCTGTTTGAAAATATAAACCAAGTGTACAAAAACTGTTTAAAAAATTAGTTGGTTTACCTGTTTGCGGATCGGCAATTTGACCTGACCGGTAACCAGTTAAAACCCGTTCACCGATGTGGTAAATAAAACCTGCTTTGGTAGCCTTTGATGTTTTTTTAAAATAATCGATCCCATCAACTGAAATATTTATGAGCCCGCTTAATGGGTTAATGTATTGGTTTACCAAATGATCGTTATTCCGTTGAAGGCCTCCTGAATAGTTTTGGCTTTGAAAATTATTATTGGAAACACCTCCGTATAAAGACAACGGAATTGCAAATTTACCGGGTTCTCCTATAAGAAGACGAATAAAACGGGCAGATGCATTTACCTGCCCGTTATTTATGATGTCAATAAAACCTGAAGTAAAAATTTCGGGTTTATAGGATTTGCCTGAATCAATTGCTACTTTTGCCTGGCTTATACAAAAATGCCAAATTAAAAAAAAGATTATTGAAAGGGTACATTTCATTTGGCGTATGCGAAATCTATTTATAAACGCAACTTTAATTCTCAAAATCCATTAATGCTGTACCGGCGGGTTTGGCACACAATAACATTTCATCCTGTTATCATCACAACAGGCATAATACCCGGCAATACAGGTAACACTACAGGCATTCAAAGTCCCTTCTGTTGAACATCCACTTGAACCAATGCCGCCGGAAGTACAAGGACTACCACCACCAGGAGCAATATTGGTTTCTGTTTCGCCTGGCTGCGGCAAACGGCTTTTAAAACCCGGGGTATTACTATCTGCATAATCCAGCATATTGTACCAGAATTTATACTGGGTTTGTTTAATTTTTGCAACATCCCATGACCCTGTCAAAAAGGGCATGCCATACCCATAAAATTCCTCTTTAAATCTTAAAGAATTTAATTTTGAATTTGCCAGGATATTTTCTTTTGCAAAAGAATAATTACCATCCATTACACCAATAATTGAGATGTAAGACTGTGTTTTATTATAGAAGATAACATATTTTTTACTATTAGGAATAATTACAGAATACGCGTCGTTTTCATCAATATTTGGATATGGTAAGGCTGATTTAGTTTCTATAACAAAAGAATGAGAGTAGTTATTAGCTCCTTTTGTATTACACATAATAAAAAGTGAATTATTACTTAGAATTTTAGAATAAAGTTTACAGGTAAATTCTTTATAAATGCCTTCCCCTAATGAATTTTTTATATCAGCTGTTAAATCCTGTGAACGACAAGCTGTTACTAACAATTGTAATGAAACTATCAGTGTTGCTATTTTACCTAATTTCATAATTTTTAATTTTAATAAATAAATATAAATAACTAATGCAGAATCAATTTATGTAACCCTGAAAATTAATTTTCGAAATATTATTCAAATTAAAATATCAAAATCTATTTCAGTATACTTTAAATTATTTCACCTCATTTAATAAAGTTCCTATCTGGCTCACCCATGCTATCAACTTGGTTACTTAAGTAGGGCAAAATATGATCCTACAGTTTAAATTTTAAGGCGGGGGCTTTCCCCTTATTGCCAGGTTTAATTGTTGCATAAAATAGAGTACGGATTAAATCTCAGTAGCAAAGATGGAAACTCAAAATTTTAAATACAAGGGAAAAACAACAGTATAATTGGAGATTTTATGGAAACTTATTTAAACCCGTCAGTTTCTAACAGGGTACAGGAACAAAATTATTCTATCCATCTTTAAAATAGCCAGGCCTTTGTAAACCGGATGGCGTTTTATCAACAATTAAAATTTATGGAAATAAATTTTTTTATACCTAATCCAGTTAAAAATACTCCAGATTTTAAAATTGCTAACTTATGGCAGTTGTATAAAAAATACCCCCTTAGAAACACTTAAAGAGGGTATTTAAAAAAGAGATCTGGTTTTAAGTTTTAAAAAACCTTACTGTACCTATACTATTTAAAAAGCAAAGATTACCCGATCTGATGGTTTTAAAAAATCATTTCTTCTTTCCGAATATTTTAGAAGCAACAAAATATATCACTAAAATCATCAGTACTAAAATGACGATAACATTAAAGCCAGGAAAATTAATGTCCAATAGTATCATACGTTTAATTTATAGATTTAATAAAACTGTTTAAGTCGTTTTTTTGTTTAGTATCCAATAAATCAATCAGCCTGGAATATTCAGTTAAAATTTGTGCATAATCAGTATTTGAAATATCAATCTTTTTACCAGACAATACATATCTTGATTTAATAGTACTAAAAGAATTTTCAAATGTAGTAACAGTAATACTTTTAGATTTAAAAAAGTCAAATAAAAGATTAAATTTTTCAAACGAAAATTTAATCTTTGCATTGGGACTTACATTGCCAAAATTTGAAGAATTCATGTTACCAGTTGTTGAATTCATTTCAGTTTTGCAAGATGCGATACCATAATAACAGGAACAGCCTCCGGTTTGTGTATTGGGGTTCCAGCAAACACAACAGGTACTAAATAAACAATCCGCAGTGCAGGTAGATGTACTGGGTGCTGTACAGGTACATGTAGCACCTCCACCAGGCGCTGCATAATTTGGTTCATTTTGACCGTAAGCTAAATTTACCAGGAATAAAATTGCAAATAAAGAAAAAAAATACTTTTTCATATTAATTTTTTTTTATAGAGTACGTTGAAGAAGATTTTACACTTCATGCACAGTTCAACCCTGTGTCCTACTTTGTTTTATAAGCAGTTTTCAGAAATTATTCTGTGTCAAATACTTACGGGGGTTGTTTACCCCTTATTACCAGATTTAACAGCTGCATAATCAAGTGTACGATTTAATTAAAATGGGTACGAATAAACTTAGGGGTCAAAGATGAAAATCTTAAATTTTAAAAACAAGGGGAAAACAACAGAAAAAAGTGGGATTTTTCAGTGAGTTTATTCGATTAATAAAAGTAGTATTGTATTGAATTAAATTTAAATGGCTACGCTTAATAATATCGTAATCTGGTTTGGGACAGGAGTTATAATAATATCATTTATTATTGCTCTTTCCCTTTCAAAAAACAGTAACAATTATATGAAAGGGTTCTTTTTATGCCCCCTTATAGCATTATTAGTATCAATTAACT
Organism: Chitinophagaceae bacterium; assembly: GCA_043747955.1. GTDB lineage: Bacteria > Bacteroidota > Bacteroidia > Chitinophagales > Chitinophagaceae > Ferruginibacter. The sequence goes on along the minus strand of JAYTOF010000003.1, from coordinate 4,367 downwards.
CAATTTTTGGCTCAATTTTTTTTCTCTACAATCAAGAACTTTGTTTTCTAATTCAAAGCTTTTTATTTTTGTTTGAATTACTTTTTTGGTCTTTCTTTTTTTTAAAAATTTTAAAAGATAAAAAAGATTCAATGAAAATAAAAATCCTTTTTTCAATTACTTTATTAATTTCAATTTATTTAATTTATTTCAGTAATGTAGATAAACGAAATTTAAATATAGTTGCATTATCAGTTATTTGTAAAACTATTTTTTGCATTTTTTTCTACTATGATCTCTTCAAAAATTTATCGTATCGAAATATCCTTTTAGAGCCAGTATTTTGGATTGTAACAGGGCTGATTTTTTATTCATGCTTGTCCTTACCAATCTATACACTTAATAGTTATATTAAATTACTTCTTCCTGTTTTCGCCTCAAATATTTTTTCTATTTCTAATATGCTTATTATTATCATGCACCTCTTTTTTATAAAAGCCTATTTATGCAAAATCCGTCTACACAAGGCATAATAATTTTTATTACAGGTACTAGTTTACTCTTATTATTGCTTATCAGCTTTATTGTAACAATTGTATATAAATACCAGCAAAAACAAAATGCTTATTTTAAAGATATAGAAACCCTTAAAACATCCCATCAAAATGCAATCCTGCAATCGCAGTTAGAAATACAGGAACAAACCTTTCAAAACATATCAAGGGAAATACATGATAATATTGGCCAGAAACTTACCCTGGCCAAGCTTCATTTAAACACACTTAATTATACGGCTGGTACTAATACCCAATTGCAGATAAATGATTCGGTAAATATAATAAGTGAAGCCATCATTGACCTGAGTGATCTAAGCCACAGTATGAGCAGTGAAATTATTTTAAACAACGGCCTGATTAAAGCACTGGAATTTGAAGCGGCACAGCTGACAAAATCAGGCTTATACCATATTAATTTTTCCACCTCCGGTAATCCCGTTTTTATGGAATGTAATATTGAACTGATGCTTTTTCGTATAGTTCAGGAAGTACTCAACAATATTATAAAACATGCGGCCGCATCAATCATAAATATCCACCTGCATTACAATATTTCCCATGTTTCTATCCGGATAAATGACAATGGCAAAGGTTTTAATACTGCTGAAACCCTTCCGGGAACCGGCATTCAAAACATAAAAAAGCGCACAATCATGTTAAAGGGTATATTGCTGATCAGCAGCACAGTAAATTTGGGCACCGAAATTAAAATTGAAATACCGATAAATGAAAACAACCCCATTGTATAAACTTATCCTGGCAGACGACCATATACTGTTAAGGGATGCCCTGGCAAACCTGATCAATAAATTTGAAGAATTTACGGTAATAGCTACTGCAGCTAATGGTGAAGGAGTAGTACAGGCAATGGAAAATGGCTACCATGCAGATATTGTGCTAATTGATTTGAATATGCCAAAGATGGATGGCTATGAAACAGCAAAATGGATCGCAAAAAACCGGCCCGGTGTAAAAATTGTAATCCTTACCATGTACAACAGTGAAATAGCATTAATCCGTTTACTGAAGGCAGGTGTGGATGGATTTTTAAAAAAAGATATTCATCCTGATGAATTAAAAACGGCACTGTTGTCAGTTGCAGCAGGAGAATATTATTTTTCCAATCACACTACTGTAAAAATAACATCTCTTTTTCGTAAAGAATCTGCACTGGAAAAATCAATATTAAGCGATACTGAAATTGATTTTTTAAAATTAGCCAGTACAGAAAAGACCTATAAAGAAATTGCAAAAGTCATGAATTTAACGCCCAGGCATATTGACAGCTTCCGCGATGCGTTGTTTACAAAACTTGATGTTAAAAGCCGTGTAGGATTGGCTATATATGCAGTTAAAAATGGAATAATTACTTTTTAAAAAATCGGGTTTAATTATACAGTAACGTGTAAAACACGTTTCAAAGTTTCTTTACACTAAAAAATTTTGAACCTGCCTTTTTTACAGTTGTTTGTACCATTACTCAATCAGCTTGTTCCGCATGCCATACATGATAAGTCCGCCAATGGTTTTAGCATCAACCTTGGTTTTCATGTTTTGCCTGATGGTTTCAATGGTCCTGGGGCTGAGGAAAATTATTTTCGAGATTTCTTCGGTGGTTTTATCTTCGGATAAGAGTTGCAGTATCTTAATCTCCTTTTCATTAAACTGTACCGGTGTGTTACTGCCATAATGATGACGCACATTCTTTTTCTGCATCAGTTTACCCATAACGGCCTTATTGACCAGGTCATTAAAATAAAAATCGTCATTCATACAGGTTAGAATGGCCTCGTATATTTCCTCCGGATCGGTGGTCTTAGTTAAATAGGCATTGGCGCCCATCTCCATCATCTTACTGATCATTTGCTGATCATCATACATGGTCAGCACAATTATTTTTATATCCTCATATTCTTTCCGGATCAGCTGAATACCGTTGATGCCATCAATTTCCGGCATCCTTATATCCATTAAAAGCACTTCCGGCTTTTTAATCGCAATTTTATGCATCATATCCTTTCCATCTTCTGCTTCCCAAAGCATTTTAAGGTTATCCTTACCGGAAAGTGCCATTTTGATCCCATCCCTAAATATCTTATGGTCATCGGCTATTGCAATCTTAATTAACTGGTCATTACTCATAGAATTCACTATTGGGGGTTAACAAAAAAACTTGCCTAAGTTACAATTATTAAACTTAAATCAACAAATCTAGCAGGTAATTTCAGGAAAGTCCCGGCAGCATATCGTTGATTTTCACAGCATTCAGTAATTGTACCTGGTAATTTTACGTGCAATATACTACGGTAAACTACTTATAACAAATGCACTTATACCCATTTAAAAGGTAATTCCTGTTAAAGCAAAAAAGGGCATAAATGCTCTTTTTCATGGACACGGCCCGTTATACATTTGTATCAGTTGATTGACATGGGTTCACTAAATAATTTTATATCCAAATATCCAATTAAAATTAAGAACATTTCCAATTATCCGGGAAAAACCTTGTTTGTGCTTGTGTTGCCAATGTCAATCAACTATTTTATAAAAAATCCCGTTTTAAATCCAATAAACTAAACTGAGTAACCTAGCTGTTTGTTTTTAACCACAACACCCGGCCTTTTATGGTTCTTCTGCTTTTTTAAGTAATAGGTATCTAAGCCTGCCCCATATTTTTTCTAAATCTGCTTTTTCACATACACAGTTTTCCACATAAGTAAATATACTGTGGAAAACTACAATTTATTTCATAGTAATTTTACTATTAACCTGCCGTACATTTACTCTAATTAGTTACGTTATTTTACGTTTATTTTACCTTAAAACCCTTTATAATATTAGGTTTAAGCCTTTTTAAGCTGTTCATTTATAAAATAAAGCCGTTGTTAGACTTTTGTTTTTGATAGAAGTTTACATCTGGAACAATTACTTAGAAACCTAAAAACTATTTATTATGATGAGTGGAATTATCGATTTACTGGTTGAATGTTTTTGCTAACTAAGTAAATCAATTTATATTTCTGATTTTAAGAACCAATGGTTATTTTTGATTAAATAACCATTTACTATCTTACAAAATCTAAAATATATAACCTACGTATCTGAATTATTACCTTTTTTCTTTTGTCTTATTTTCCTTAAAAGGATGGTAACAAAAGAAAGAAAGGTATTTTTTTTATATACCATTGCTATTGCAGTTCTGGTCATTGTTGGGTTTAGTTTTTTTTATATTTTAAAATCAACTGAAAACTATTATCGAATTGTGTGGGTCTATATTGTAATAGAATATTCATTACTGACTTACTTTTTTTCATTATATATTAAGAATAAGATTATTAAGAATATCTTATTCTATTCTCCAGTAGCTTTTTTGATATTTTGTGTTTATACATTTATAATTCAAAAAAATCTAGGATTACCTTTTTTACCTGCAAGTGTTGAGCATATAACCTTATTATGTTTTATTATTTATTATTTCTTTGAAGTAATGCAGGAAATTGTTTTAGAGCCAATATACCAAAAAGCGATTTTTTGGATAAGTGTTGCTTTTATTATTAATTCGGCGGGTAATTTCTTTTTATTTTTATATTCAAAGAGTAGTTACAATGATAGTCATTTCCAACAGCAGTATACAATAATATATACTACTGTTACTGTAATTAAGAACATACTTTTATGTATATCTATTTTAATTAAAGATCATATAGTAGAAAAAACACTTCCCCATACCCTTGATATTAATTTAGATTCATTTCACCCTATTACTAAAAAATCATAACAGCAATTACTACAATGATTTTTTTACAGGCTAATAATAATTCAACAGGAATA
>JAYTOF010000002.1:0-51140 GCA_043747955.1 Chitinophagaceae bacterium | reverse complement strand
CCTTCTTCCATATTGCCATCGCAAATACCTAACCAGGTAACCAGTTTCCTTAATTCGGTGATGTAGGCAAAGGCTTCGTCACTGCTGTGCAAATCCGGTTCACTTACAATTTCCAAAAGCGGAACACCGGCACGGTTTAAATCAATGGAAGTATAATTTTCATCAATATCGTGCAGGCTTTTACCTGCATCTTCTTCTATGTGAATGCGGTTAAGCCTGATGTTTCTTTCTGTATTACCAACTTGTATAGTTACAAATCCATTTTTGCAAATGGGGGTAGTATGTTGCGAAACCTGGTAACCCTTGGGAAGGTCGGGATAAAAATAATTTTTACGGGCAAAGTAATTATGCCGTTCAATTTCGCAATGTAGAACAAGTCCCAGTTTTAGGGCATATTCAATGGCTTTACTATTCATTTTTGGCAATGTACCGGGATGTGCCAGTGTAAAAGGGCTGGTGTTGGTATTGGGATCGGTACTAAAACCAGCACTATCACCACAAAATAATTTGCTTTTTGTAAGCAGTTGGGTATGCACTTCCATTCCAATTACTACCTGGTATTTATCGTTTTCTTTCACGGTGGCAAAGGTAATAGACAATGGGCAATAGGCAATAAGGAATAAGCAATTGGCAAGTGGCAATAGGCAGTAATTGGGCAGTAGTCAGTATTAAAGCTTTATTCTCTTTTCCTTATTTCTTTTCTGACCCTGTAAATAAAAAAGCGTCCTGAAATTTTTCAGGACGCCTTCTCGTGCTTATTCATGGCTTATAAATTAGCTGTCTTTAATTTTTTAGGAATTTTAATATCGAAACTCATGGCATTACCATTACGGGATGCTTTAATATTGTAAGCCCATTTTTCCATATTCTCCTGTAACTGGTCGCGTACCTCATCCGTATTTGAAACTTTTATTCCGCCAATTTCTGTAACCACATCATCTTTTTTAAGCCCGGCTTTTTCGGCAGGAGAGTCTTTATCCACTTCTAAAATTTTTACCCCATTACCTTCTTCAGTATCCTGAATTTTTATACCCAGTTTATGCTGGCGAGGATAAGTTTCATTGAAAAATTCATAATTATTGCCGGTGCCCGGAGTCCATACTTTTGGATACAGTTCAGCCAATCCCTTATCATTATAGAGCTCAACACCCGGTACAGTTTTTCGTGGTAAACTAAATGATCTTGCCAAGCCATCGGGCCCGCTGAATGAATACGCCATTGAACCGGATTCTTTACGTTCACCTAAAACAGCTTTTGCAGAACTCTCTTTTCCATCCCGTTTATAGTAAACGGTTACTTCATCTTTAGCTTTAAAGGAAGTAACCACATCAGACAAAGATGCAGGGCCATCTACTTTTTTACCATTGATCTTTGTAATGACATCACCGTTTTTTAAACCGGCTTTTTCTGCAGCACTACCTTTACTTACTTCGGTTATTTCAGCTCCCTGAAGCTTTGTATCATTTGCCCCATCGTTATTCGCTTCTGTTGTAACACCTAAAAAGGCTCCCGACCTCTCCTTAGCATCATTCCATAAATTCATTCCTTCAAATTCATAAAAATCGCCTGGTGTCATTTGATATCTCAGATTACCTTTTCCATTCCTGATGGTGATATTTCTTTTATTAATGGTGATCTCATCATCTTTAAATTCAGATAAAGGTTTTCCATTAATGGTTATTTTATCTCCTTTAATTTCTACGGTGATCTTAGAGTCTTTCTCTCCTTTTTTCCGAATGACGATTTCCTGGGTTTCTTTTTTATCCTTTTCAATTACTTTATCAAGTTTTTCATTTTGTGCTGTAACTGTGGTTGTAAAAGCTGCAAAACATACCAGCGCAGCTATAAAAACTGTTTTTTTCATGATGATTATTTTTATATACGAAATGTTTAGTAGAACAAAACTAATACCTTTTTATTAATTACGAAATATTTCGCAGATTATTTTTTGGCTTTAACAATTTATTTTGGAATTTGCCTGCAAAAATAGCCTGGTTAAACAGATTTGTAAAAGGGATCACAAAGAATTTTCAGTAGAAATTATGAAAACAGGAAAAATCAGGGGGTAGAAAACAAATCCGGCTCATTTTATATTCCGGGGTTTGTTTTAGTATACGTTCTGACAGGGCAATGGTCAACCATTTCTTCTCCTGTAAAATCCATACCTATTTTTTCCAGCACTCTAAAAGAAGCAATATTTTCATTATGTGCCCTGCCGGTGATTTTTGTAAGCAATAAAGAGATGAAACCATAATCCAGGGAATGTTTTGCAGCTTCAGTGGCATAACCTTTACCCCATGCTTTTTGCATTAACCGGTAGCCAAGATCAATTTCACCAAGGTCAGGGCGGTATTTTAAGCCACACCATCCTATAAATTCCATGTCATCTTTTGTATGAATGGCCCAACGCCCCAGGTTATTAATGTATTGCGGCAGAATAATATTTGTTAGAATTTTATCTGCTTCTGTTAAAGTCTTTAATGTTGGCTCATGAACATATTTAATAATTTCGGGGTCGCTGTTCAGATCTAAAATAAGTTGTGCATCAGTCTCCAAAAATTGACGAAGGATGAGGCGGGGAGTTTGAAAGATAATGCGCATGCAAAAAAAGGTATTTTAAAAAGTCAATAATGATTTTACCTTTTCAATAACCTCCTGTAAATTACTGATGTCCTGCCCCCCGGCAGTTGCCAGGTTTTTTTGTCCGCCGCCGCCGCCTTTTATTAAAGGGGCAACATGTTCTTTAATAATTTTACCTGCATCTAAATTTTTAGCAGCAACTACCGTATCAGAAATACCAATGGCAACAAAGGGCTTACCATCAATATTGGCGCATAGCACAGCTACATAATCGTGCAGTTTATTTTTTAAATCGAAGCAGAGTTTTTTTAATGCATCGGCGCTGCTTACTTCTATAATATCACCTACAAAAGTTACGTTGTTGATGATCTCATCTTTTTGCAGCAGTTCATTGCGGATGATGACCAGTTGCCTGGCTTCCAATACTTCGATGTGTTTTTTTAAAGAAGCATTTTCGCTTTGTAAATTTTCAATGGACTTGCCAATGTCTTTCGGATGTTTTAGTAAGCCACTGATTACACTAATTTCACCAAATATGTTATTAACTAATTCTTCTGTTGCTTTGCCGCATACTGCTTCTATTCTTCTTACACCTGCTGCTACAGCCCCTTCGTTTTTTATTTTAAATAAACCCAGCTCTCCGGTATTACCCACATGGGTGCCGCCGCAGAGTTCAATGGAATAACCGGGATCCATTATTACCACACGAACCACATCGCCATATTTTTCGCCAAACAAAGCCATGGCGCCAAGCGCAACAGCTTCATCTTTATTCATTGATTTGATAACAACCGGAATATTCTCTCTGATCTTTTCATTCACCAGTTTTTCTACTAAAGCAATCTCTTCATCGGTAACTTTTGCAAAATGGCTAAAGTCGAAACGTAGATGTTCCTCATTTACCAGGCTGCCCTTTTGCGCTACGTGCTTACCCAATACATTTCGTAAAGCGGCATGCATCAGGTGTGTAACACTGTGGTGCAGGGTAATGTCTTTTCTTCTTACCGCATCAATTTTTGCAATTACTTCGCCGCTCATGTCTATGGGAATTGATTCTGCAAAATGGATGATGAGATCGTTTTCTTTTTTAGTATCAGTGATCGTTACAACACCCTGCCTGCCGGCAGGCAGGCCCGTGCCCTCACCAAAGGAGAGGGAGCCGCTATCGCCAATCTGTCCGCCGCTTTCGGCATAAAAAGGCGTGTTGTCTAAAACAATTTGATAGAGCTCTTTCCCTTTCCCGGTTACTTTACGGTACTTAACAATTTTTGATTTTGTTTCTGTTGAATCGTAACCAACAAATCTGGAAGCAGGAGTATCATTTACGATGATCCAATCCTCAGTATCTAAAACTGCAGCAGAGCGGCTGCGGTCTTTTTGCTTTTGCATTTCTGTTTCAAAACCTTTTTCATCAACAGTTAAACCTTTTTCTGCAGCAACTAATTTTGTAAGGTCAAGCGGAAAACCAAAAGTGTCGTACAATTTAAAAGCTTCTTCGCCGGTGATATTTTTTGAAGCCCGGTCAAGCATGGATAAACCATTATCTACTGTTCTTAAAAAGGCATCCTCTTCTTCCTTCACCACTTTACTTACAAAATCCAGTTGTTGTATCAACTCCGGAAAAACAGTTGAAAATTGTTTTGCAATAACCGGTAATAATTGATGCAGTAATGGCTGCTTATAATCTAAATAAGAATAATAATAACGGACTGCCCGGCGTAATATGCGGCGAATAACATAGCCTGCGCCAGTGTTGGAAGGCAATTGTCCATCTGCAATTGTAAAACTGATAGCACGGATATGGTCGGCAATTACCCTGAAAGCTACGGCCCCCTCCCAACCTCCCCCCAAAGGGGAGGGGCTTGGCGAAGATTGTTTCGAAGATTGTGTTACGTTAGGGTCGTATTTTTTACCTGTTATTTTTTCTATTGCTTCAATGGTGCCGGTAAAAACATCAGTATCGTAATTAGAAGTTTTATTTTGAATAACCCTCACCAATCTTTCAAACCCCATTCCGGTATCAACATGCTTTGCCGGTAATTCTTCCAGGCTGCCATCTTTTTTACGGTTGAACTGGATGAATACATTGTTCCATATTTCAATCACCTGGGGATGATCATTATTTACCAGGGTTTTTCCATCCACTGTTTTTCTTTCTTCCGGTGTTCTGCAATCCACATGTATTTCGGTACAGGGGCCACAGGGGCCGGTATCGCCCATCTCCCAAAAATTATCTTTTTTATTACCGGGTAAAATGCGGTCTTCAGCTATGTATTTTTTCCATTCACTAAATGCTTCTTCATCCCTGGGCAGGCCTTCTTTATCATCGCCTTCAAAAATGGTAACGTATAATTTATCTTTATCCAGTTTGTAAACATCGGTCAGTAATTCCCAGCTAAAAGCAATGGCTTCTTTTTTAAAATACCCGCCTGCCTGACGCGCAGGGTCACCAAAGCTCCAGTTGCCCAGCATTTCAAACATGGTATGGTGGTAGGTATCTACGCCCACTTCTTCCAGGTCGTTGTGCTTACCGCTAACCCGCAAACATTTTTGTGTATCAACAACCCGCATGTAGGGTGCTTGTTTATTACCCAGAAAATAATCTTTAAACTGGTTCATACCGGCATTTGTAAATAACAGCGTAGGATCATTTTTTATTACTATGGGTGCAGAAGGAAGAATAGAGTGATCTTTTGATTTAAAAAAGTCAAGAAATTGTTGTCGTATCTCAGCACTCGTCATCATATGCCAATTGTTTATATGGATTGATTTTTGTTATATATGGGGCTATATTTGTGAACTTTTGCAAATGTATGGAAAAAAGCCCCCTCTTGAACTTCGTTCATTCCCTGTTCAGGGGACCCAAAAGAGGGAGGAAATGGAGGAATTACATGAAGAAAAGAAGGCAAATTATTATTTGAATCCATAATATACTATTATACAAAAATCAAATTCCCTTTTTTGGGAATGGCGGTATGAAAAAAATAAAATACTACTATAATACACATACACTTCGATATGAAAAGCTTGTTACGCCGTTTCGGGTAAAGTTGTTACGGCTTTTTGGTTTTCTTTCGGCGGCCTTAGTTACTTCTGCAATCATTATTACATTATACACAAAATTTTTTCCAAAGGCTGCAGACAGGGAAGCTGCATTGAAATATGAAATAATCAGGGATAATTATAACAGTATTGCCGCCAAAACCAAAATACTGCAGCAACAGATGGCTGAACTGGAGAAAAGGGATAATGAGGTTTACCGCTCTATTTTTGAGGCCAATCCTTTATCTGACAGTGCCAGAACAAAAGCCATTGAAAAGAAAAAGGAAATAGCAAAAATCAATTTAATAAAAGAAGATGATCTGGGCAATGAAATAGCGAAAACACTGAATAATATAACCACAAGAGTTGCCTACCAGTTCGACAGTTATACCGCCATTGAAAAACTGATCAATAACCAGGAGAACAAAATGGCCTGTATTCCGGCCATTCAGCCTGTAAGTAATAAAGAGCTTAACCGGATTGCCAGTGGATTTGGGTTTCGGATACATCCCATTTACGGAATTGCTAAAATGCATAGCGGGATAGATTTTACGGCGCCACAGGGTACTCCTATTTATGCAACCGGCGATGGAGTTATTACAACTGCCGGCAATAACACTGGTACCGGTAACCATGTAATCATAAATCATGGGTATGGTTACGAAACAGAGTATATGCACATGGTAAGAATAAAGGCCAAAATGGGGCAACGCGTAAAAAGGGGCGAAGTGATTGGATGGATCGGCAGTACCGGAGCCAGTACCGGTCCGCATTGCCATTATGAAGTACATATTAATGGAAACCCGGTTGACCCGGTTTACTTTTTCTTTAATGATTTAACTGCCGAGCAATATGACAGGGTACTGAAAATTGCGGCAACGGGCAGTGCCAAAAGTTTTGATTAATTTTGATTATGGATCTCCAGCAAATATCTTTTTCATTTGATGATGCACCTGTTAGTGAAGCAAGGGTGGTAAAAGCTATTGTTATTGAGAAACCAGCTGCCCATAAAATAAAAGTAAAAAAAGATAATAAAAAATTAACCCGGGGCAGGATGAGTTTGAAAGAAAAGGATGCCGGAACTGATCTCATTGAAATTCCGGATGATGAGCTGTTGTTTCAGAAAAAATATTATGCTATTGGCATTGTTGCCGGCATGTTTAAAGTGAACCAGTCACTGATACGTTTTTGGGAAAATGAATTTGATATTTTAAAGCCCCGGAAAAATGGCAAAGGCGACAGGCTCTTCAGGCCAGAGGATATAAAAAACCTGAAACTGATCTATCATTTACTGCGTGAAAGAAAATATACCATGGAAGGGGCTAAGGAATTTTTAAAGCAACATAAAAGAGCAGATGAAAAATTTGCTTTGATAGAATCTTTAAAAAAACTAAAAAGCTTTTTAAATGAACTGAAAGCTGATTTATAAGCCTTTACGCTAAGGGCTGTCAGGTTGAGCTTGTCGAAACCGGTGCTAGAATGAAACTCGCCTTCGACAAGCTCAGGCTGACAGCTTTTTTGTTATTGCATAACCAGCAGTTAACATAAAAAATTAGTGCAGTTGTGATTTTGATGCGATATTCATTCCTCATAAAAAACTCCAGGTAAATTTATTGTTATGAAAAAATATTTATTGGCTTTATTGTTTTTTATTCCTGTAACTGCCGAACTGTTTGGCCAGGCACAATATGAAGCCAGCCAGGATGAAAAGCACCCTGAAGTTAAAATTGTAAGGGGGTTGGTTAATAAATATTTAATTCAAAACGACACTTCTTTTAACTGGTATACTACCAGCCAGGGCTATTATAACCCTGATACAGCAACACTTAATGCATTTGAAAGAGCAAGGGGCAAAATACAATTTGTTATTTTTGGCGGTACCTGGTGTGAGGATACCCAGTTTATATTACCTAAATTTTTTAAACTGCAGGAAAAGAGCGGAATACCTGATAATGCCATTACCCTGTTTGGTGTGAACCGTGAAAAAAAATCGTTGGGCAATATTGCCGAGGCATTTAATGTTATACTGGTACCTACCTTTATTGTAATGAAAGACGGAAAAGAAATTGGCCGGGTGGTTGAATATGGTAAAACGGGAAAGTGGGACAAGGAACTTGCAGAAATCCTGAATCAGTAATTAAATCTTTCAGGAATATTTTATACCAATTGAATTTTTGGGATGGCCAGCCGGTAATTACAAAAGGTTACCCTGCCAGGGCATGTTTGAATTTGAGCCATTACATAATAACTTAAACCGAAATTCAGTTTGATATGATCTGATATATATCTATACCTTTCTCGTTAAGCAGGTATACTTTTCCATTCATAGCTTTAATACCCATAAAATTGCCAAAAAAAGCGGGTAGTTTATATTCCTTTATGGTAAGGGATTTCAGTTCATAGCTGTATAAAGTGTTATTTCCGAAACCATATACGGTATTGCCATTTACTTCAACATTGGTCCAGTTTAAAAAGGTGAGCCTGTTTTTAAAACTACCGTAATAATCAAAAATATAAAATCCTTTTTCGGGATCGTAGAGGTAAATGAAATTGTTTTTGTCAATAATCCGGGTGGGAGAAGGAACGGTATCAAACAATAATCTCCAGTCGGCAGTTTCCTGCAACAACCTCCCATCTTCATCAATTTTTTTCAACTTGTAATTTTCTTCATCAAATAACCAGATATTGTTATCATAAGAAAGGGTGATACTGTTTACAAAGAAAATATTCTGTTTTCTGAAATTGATAGAATTGCGGATGGTTAATAACCTGTCAAGCACAACAACCGTTAAATAATTTTTATAGTACAATAATGTCTTCAGGGGATTGGTAACATCAATTGAGGAAGGGTTGCCATATTTTTTCACATCATTAAAAACAGCAACGGAATCACCGGCTGCACTTATTTTTTTTAGCTGGTTGTTGTCTGTAACGAGGTAAATAAAATCAAGGTTATCTATGTTAAAATAAGAAAAATTGCCTTTGATAGATTTGATAAATTGAAAAGCAGAATCACGCTGGGCATTCATTTTCAGCGGAATTGCCAAAGCAGCACTGAGGCACAGAAAAAACAATATTGCTTTTATTTTTTTCAACTTATGATAAACATTTAATCTTCTTTTTGTCGACTTTTAGGGGATAGGGATATAATACTTCAATTCCAGTTTTTCTCCGTCAAAGACGGCATAGCTGAAATATTTTATCCAGTCGCCTAAGTTAATATACCGGCTTTCCCGTTGGCTATTGGGGTCATTTAACCTGAAATCAATGGGTAAATGCCGGTGCCCAAAAATTAAATAATCGTAATAGTCTTTTTGTAAAACGGCTTTACAATACATGATCAGCCATTCTTTATCTTCACCTAAAAACACTTCATTTGTTTGCCCGGTTTGTGCCCTGCTTTTTCTGCTGAAATAGTTCGCAATGCCCATGCCAATATAGGGGGGAAGGATCCCAAACAACCAATTGCTTGATTTATTCCGGAATATATTTTTGATAAATTTATACCCATGGTCGCCCGGTCCCAGTCCATCACCATGGCCAACTAAAAATTTCCTGTTGTTAAACTCAAAAGCAACGGGCTCAAAGTATACAGGAATATTAAGCTCTTTTTGAAAATAATCTTTCATCCACATGTCATGGTTGCCCACAAAAAAATGAACAGGTATTCCTGCATCTGTAATTTCAGCCAGTTTACCCAATATGCGTACATAGCCTTTGGGTACTACTTTTTTGTACTCGTACCAAAAATCAAAAAGATCACCCACAATAAAAATTTGGGCGGCATTTGTTTTTATTTCATCAAGGAACTGAATAATTTTTTTTTCCCTGATGAGACTGTCGGCAGCATTGGGTGCTCCCAGATGAAAATCGGAAAGGAAGTAAATTTTTTTATTTCTTACTACTTCCATCAGAGTCAGGGTTTGTTTTTTTGCTGCAGGTACTGCAATAGATCCCCCGATTCAATTTCAGGCTTACCGGTTGCAACTCCGTTAAACCAGTATATCCAGGCAACAACCGGTTGCCCCTTTTGATAAGCTACAACTTCTTCTCTTTTATAAATGGGTTGCTGACCTTCTTCCGTATTCAGGCCTTCATAATCATCTAACTGGCCAATGGCCCATGAAAATTCGAGTGGATTATTAACACAATACAATTCGCCTGAAATAAATTTTTCTTCATCAACAGGAAGGGCTATCGGGTACTCACCCATATCATACAGTTTGCCTTTAACAACAGCTTCACCCATTAAATGAAAATATTTGGTCAGGTATTCATATATAGGATTACGGAATCCGCTGCGCAGGGATCCATAAACAAAAAGCGTATAAATTTCGTTGCTCATCTGGTAATAAAGGTACTTGTAATATTGCAATTATGATTCAACCAGAAAGCAATACACTTCTTTTGGTCCATGTACACCGGTTACCAGCGTTTTTTCTATGTCGGCGGTACGGCTGGGGCCCGTAGCAAATGTTATAAGAGAAGGGATGTTTCCTGTGTATTTGGTCTTTATTGATTGTAAGGCATCTTTTACTTCGTAAACCAATTGATTGGTAAAAGCAATACAAATATGAACCGGTGCGTAAACACTAACTGTGCGGCCACTTTGTTGTGCGGCACTCATCACAATAGTTCCGGTTCGGGCAACTAAAAATTCGCAATCGGTTATGGATGCATCACAACCTGGCAGGTTTATGGTATTGCTGAATAGGGCGTTCCATTTACCGGTATTGCAATAAATTTTGGTCCAATGCTTTTCTGTAATTAATTGTTGTAATTGCTGCAACATTTCCTTTTCATTTATACAATAGGCAAACCTGCCCTGCATATTTGTAAACTCCTGGGCAAATACAATATCCAGGCTATCGGCAGCCGGCAGAAAAACAGAATTGGCTCCCTCGCTTTGGGGAAAAGGCAAAGGCACCGGGTTACTCAGTGCCTGCCGAATTCTTTTTAAAATATTTTCTTTTGCTGCTGTAACTGCCATATATACATTTATATTACCGGTGGAGTTTTTAGCTCTTCAGGCATTTCTGATGTTGGCTCCTTGTCAACCAAATCTTTAGGTTCAACTTCTATATCCAGTGTCTTTTTTTCTTCGTAAGGCCTTTTCCCTATTAAAGCTTCCACATCGCTCTTAAATAACACTTCTTTTTTTAATAATTCTTTTGCCAGTTTTTCTACATCAGCTTTTTTTTCTGTCAACAGTTTTTTGGTGATCTGGTAGGCATTATCAATCAGTTTACGAACTTCTTCATCAATCATTTTACCGGTTTCCTCGCTGAAGGGTTTGGTAAATACATTTTCCTGGTTCGGATCATAGTAACTGATATTTCCCACTTTATCGTTCATACCATAAACGGTGATCATGCTGTATGCAATTTTGGTGATCTGCTGCAGGTCATTACTAGCTCCGGTACTTATTTTTCCGAAGAAAATATCTTCACTGGCTCTTCCGCCAAGGGTCATACAGATCTGATCCATTAATTGATCGGTATTGTACAAATATTGTTCTTTAGGAGTATACTGGGCATATCCTAATGCAGCTGTTCCTCTTGGTACAACGGTTACCTTCAGCAAAGGATAAGCATGTTCCAGGTACCACCCACAGATAGCATGTCCTGCTTCATGATACGCAATGATCTCTTTTTCTTCGGGAGAGATGATCTTATTCTTTTTCTCCAATCCGCCAATCACACGGTCAATGGCATCCTGAAAATCACTCATGTCTACTGCATCTTTTCCTTTCCTGGCAGCAATAAGTGCTGCTTCATTACAAACGTTGGCAATATCTGCCCCGGCAAATCCCGGTGTTTGTTCGGCCAGCTTATGAATATCCAGTGTTTGAGAAATTTTTATTGGTTCAAGGTGAACTTTAAAAATGGCTTCCCTTCCTACAAGATCGGGACGGTCAATAGAAATTTGTCTGTCGAAACGGCCGGGGCGCAAAAGCGCTGTATCTAAAACATCAGGCCTGTTTGTGGCGGCCAGGATAATGATACCAAGATCAGTTCCAAAACCATCCATCTCTACCAGTAATTGATTAAGTGTATTTTCTCTTTCATCATTACTCATCATCATGTTCTTACCCCTGGCTCTTCCGATGGCATCAATTTCATCAATAAAAATTATACAGGGGGCTTTTTCCCGTGCCTGTTTAAACAGGTCACGAACACGGCTTGCACCAACCCCTACAAACATTTCTACAAAATCACTTCCGCTAAGGCTGAAGAAAGGAACCTGTGCTTCACCGGCAACCGCTTTTGCCAATAATGTTTTACCTGTTCCCGGAGGTCCAATTAATAAAGCTCCTTTTGGGATTTTACCACCGAGCGCTGTATATTTTTTAGGATTTTTTAAGAAGTCAACAATTTCCATCACTTCCACTTTGGCTTCATCTAAACCAGCTACATCACCAAAGTTTATATTAACCCTTGTCCCTTTTTCAAATAATGTTGCTTTTGATTTTCCAATGCTGAAAATTCCGCCGGAACCGCCACCACCGCCTGGTCCGCCTACTTTGCGCATCATCATCACAAATAACAGGCCTATTAATAAAATGGGAAGTAAAGTACTGATTACCTGGCCAAATAATTCCCCTTCTTTGGTATATACAGGAAGGATCCTGATTACCTGAACGTTTTCTTTATAATATTCATCAAGCTGTTTGGCAAAGGTCTCTTCATTGGCAATACTGAAATATAACTGCGGGGTTTCATTTTTAATAAGCGATTCATATTCGGGTTGGGTAATGAGTGATTTAAAAAAAACATCATTTTTAGAAATACTGTCTTTGTATACAAAAACACGAACAATTTCTTTATTGCTCACAACAACGATTCCGGTTTTTTCTTTGCTCTCTTTAGAATCCTGTTTTATAAATCCGGCCTTAAGCAGGTCATATAAGTTCTGTTGATTTATTTCAATCCCAACATTGCTTACACCACGAAATAAATTCCAGCCAACGAGGCCTATCAATATAATTCCGTAAACCCAGTATATACTAAACCTGGGTTTCTTCTTTAGCGGATCATCTCCCTTTGGAGGTATGTTATCCGGATTAAATTTCTTATTACTGTCTTGCTGGTTCATATTTTTTTGTGACATTATTTTGGGTACCCATCTTTGCTATTAACAACAGACGGTTATTACCTGGTAATATTTTAAATTTTTAAAAAAACGTTATCAATCCCTGTGTTCCATCATTGGTGCATCACTCCACATTTCTTCCAGTTGATAAAATTTCCTTGGTTCGGGTAACATAACATGAACTACCACAGTAACATAATCTATCAAAATCCATTGCTGTCCCTGCCTGCCTTCATGCTTATAAGCCTGTTCCTGGCATTTTTCTTTTACATCTGTTTCTATAAAATCTGCAATGGCCCTTAACTGGGTTGTGTTACCTGCCTGGCAAATTATAAAAAAATCGGCAACAGCTTCTGGTATTTTCCGGAGATCAAGGCTTACAACATTGTCTCCTTTTTTTTCCAGTATGGCATTAATGATGGATTTGAAAATTTTATTGTTTCTCGTTATGCGTACAACACTGCTTTTTTTACGGGTATTTAATGCGTTCAAATTGTTCAAATGTGATATAAGTTTTATTTATCCTTTCCTCCGGCTGCTTTGCCTGCAAATCAGCCTGTTTATTATTGTTTTTTGCAAAGTAGCTTGTAGCTTGCAAATAATCGCAAAAGTAACACTTCTTTGCCATTTGGATAATTATGTCAAGCGATGATTTATTTATAATATTAGATACCGTGGACAGTACCAACAACTATGCCATGGAAAAAGTTCATGCTGGAATGGCGAAGCATGGAATGGCATGGTTTACCAGGGAGCAGACAGCAGGAAAAGGACAACGGGGAAAGCGTTGGGAGATGGAACGGGATAAAAATATAGCCATGAGCCTTGTTTTAGAGCCAGGCCAGTTATTTTTAAAACATCAATTTCACTTAAGTGCTGCCATAGCATTGGCTTGTTTTGAGTTTTTTTCGGCATATGCAGGCGATGAAACAAAAGTTAAATGGCCCAACGATTTGTTTTGGCGTGACAGAAAGGCAGGAGGGATATTAATTGAAAACATTTTCCAGGGAAGAACATGGAAATGGGCTGTAGTGGGGATAGGTATAAATATTAACCAGACAAAGTTTGATAAAGTATTAGCCAATCCGGTTTCGCTTAAACAGATAACCGGGAAAGATTTTGATAGTGTGGCATTGGCAAAAGAACTATATGGTTTGTTGATGAAAAATTTAAATAAACTCAATGAAAAATCACCAATTAATGTTATCGAAAAATATAATGAACATCTGTATAAACTGAATAATAAAGTGCTGTTCAAAAAGGCAGGCTTAAAATTTGAGACGGTCATAAAAGCTGTTTCTGCCGAGGGCCGTTTAATAACTGTTGATGCTATTGAACATCAGTTTGATTTTGGAGAAGTGGAATGGCTGTTATAACTCTTCGGCTTTTCTTGCTTCTGTTTCAAACCTGTTATTGTAATATCCCATTCTGGTACTTTCCCACAGGTACTTTACAATAAAACAAATGAAACCGTGCTGCTTAAATTGCTGAATATGGCATAACTCATGCTTTACCCATTTTTTATTCTCTAAAAACTCCTCCTTTGAAGTATTATACAGGTGTATGGTTTTACCCAATACCATGGCTACCTCTTTTTTACCTAATTTTTTTGCTGCAATTTTTGCCAGCCAGGAATTTTCTCTTATGTTGAAATTATTTTGTTCCAAAACTTTTATGCTAATTGTTGGGAGCGCCGCTGTCTATCCAGCAGATAAAAGCATTTATCTGTGCCTGGGTAATTGTACCACCCTGTGGCATTATACCCGAAAGAATGGCTGCCCTGATATTTGATCTTTTTGCAAACACTTCTGCATGGTTTGTAAAAGGCCCGCCCGAATTAATGGAGCCAGCTGCATGACAATTGCTGTTGATAGAGCAAACTGTTGTTAGTATGGGTTGTACATCGGCAGAGAATTTAGGACTGATGCCAGAACAGGAAAAAGTGATACCGCTGTTATTATTTCCCGGTGCCGCAGGTTCACTTTTACTACATGCGGTAAATACAAAAGCGGCTGAAAAAAATAATGCCGGTATCAGTAACAGGTTTTTCATAATTACAATTTTTATGATTGTTCCATTGCTTAACGGAACTTTTAGCCAATAAGTTGCCAGGCATTTAAAATTTCTTCGGTATGCTGGTTGCTTTTTGGCTTTAAAAATATTTTGCGGATGATCCCTTTTTCATCAATTAAAAAAGTAGTGCGGTGCAGCCCCATATATGTTCTGCCATATAATTGTTTCTCTCCCCAAACACCGTACTTATCAATGACCGCATGTTTCGGATCAGCAATTAAAGTAAATGGCAGATCGTATTTGGCTTCAAATTTTTTATGCTTTTTTTCTTCATCAGGGCTTACGCCTAATACAATAAATCCATTCTTTTTTAAAAGACTGAAATTATCCCTGAGGTTGCAGGCCTGTACTGTGCAGGTAGGCGTATCATCCTCGGGATAAAAATACAGAACAATTTTTTTTCCTGTAAAATCAGCTAAAGAAACGGGATAGCCATTTTGATCCTTTCCTTTAAATGCAGGAGCTTTCTTACCTTCTGTTAAATGTGTCATTATCGAATTCCTAAAGGAACTTTTAAAGTTAAAATAATCTTTGCTTTATTCCCGGTTCATTTACTTTACAGGGGATCGGGGCATTAACGGATAAACCTAAAGGTTTTCTCCGCCGTATTTCCCACCTGATCTTTTACTGTGATTTTTAGTTCATGCTCACCTGCCGGGCACATTTCATCAAATTCATATATAAACCTGCTGCCTTTATCATTACTGAAACATAGCCAGTTGCCATCAAGTGCAGCAGTAAAATTTTCAATTTCTTCTGTATCATCTTTTATTGCAAAAATAATCCGTTTCAGCTTACTGCAGTTCATACCATCTCTAAAACCAATGGGGGTAATGGTTGGCGGCAAAGTATCAATCATCAGTTGAAAACTTCCAAACTCCCTGAAGCGGGCCCTGAACCAACCGGGTTCATTTGCGGTTATAACCGGCTCTGCTTTTTTATAATCATTTTTCCCGCTTGTAAAACGTTGCATGATCATCTTATCCGGAAATGCAGTTGCAGCTTTAATCGTTACCGGAAAATAATCCATTAACGGTACACTGGTATTATGTAACTGGTAAATCGTATTTCCTGTGTTTGGATACACTTCCCTGTATTGAAAATGTATAAAATCATACAAACTGTTTTCGGGCAGGTAAAAACTGATATTGCTATTTTCAAATGTATTTATGAAACCGGGATGAAAAGAGTTTTGTTGAAAATAGGTTGTTGAATCATCCGTTTCTGAGCCCGTAAATTTTTCATCCTGCTGAATGTTAAACTGTACAACAGAAGTATTACCATTTGCATCTTTAACTTCTAATTTTATTTTGTGTATGCTGTCATCATCAATGATTATTACACCATCACCATTTGCAAATTTATAAATACTGTTAATATAGCCTGGTAATTTTGAAACATGTTGTATATATGATCCCCCGCTGCTTTTGTGCTTATAATCTATATGTGCATTAATATAACGTGTTTCATCATAGCTTATACTGTCCAGCTGAAAACCAATAATGGGGATATGGTTTTCGTATAAAACAGTTTCGTAAATGCCATTTCGTGTTTTGGAGCCTGTATAACGGTCGGATGCTGAAATACCAAAACTTACTTTATCGGTATTTGCGGTGATTAATGAAGCTGCAGTTACATAAATTCCATTCACTTTTTTAAGGGGGTATAATTTCGGACTTTGTTCGTAGGTGCTTAAACAGCGGTCATAAACAGCCAGCTGAAAAACATCAGGCGCAACAGTATCAGGTATTGGAAACCCGAATAATAAAGGATTAAGAACTTTGTCGGTTTTTGTATCCCGGATTTCAAAATGCAGGTGTGGCCCCTGCGACCCACCTGTGTTACCACTGAATGCAATAAACATTCCCTGGCTAACCGGAAATAAATTTTCCGGAATATCTAAATAAATATTCCAGCTTTTCAGTTTGTACTGTTGTTCTTTTATATATTTTTCCAGCTCCGGGTAAAATCCGTTTACATGTGCATACAGGGTCGTAAATCCATTGGGATGATTAATATACAGTGCCCTCCCAAACCCCCAGGGTTCAATTTTTACTTTGGCTATATAACCAGCTGCTGTTGCCAGTACTTTTTTATTTTGTGCCTTGTCTGTTCTGCAATCCAGTCCCATATGGAAGTGATTGGGCCTCAGTTCACCAAAATTAGCCGAAATAGAATTTGTGGCTGCAACAGGGTATATAAAATAATTTTTGGGATAATTTTTTAATGGAAAAAATTGTGAAAATGTTTCAATACCAGGGTGTAAAAACAACAGGATTAAGAAAATATTTCTATAAACAGGGCGTATATGCAACTTAATATTTTGTATTGCAAATTTAGCATAGTAGCAGGTAAAACAAAAATGAATGCAAAAGCCTTTTTTATTTACATCATTTACAATTACTTTTGCACGCCACTTCATAAGCAATATAATTATGCCAAAAGACAATTCTATAGCCTCAGTCTTAATCATTGGTTCGGGCCCCATCATTATTGGCCAGGCCTGTGAATTTGATTATTCCGGTACACAAGCCGCCCGTTCACTACGGGAAGAGGGTGTAAAAGTTATTCTTATCAATAGTAATCCTGCAACTATAATGACCGATCCCATGATGGCCGACAGGGTTTACCTGCTTCCATTAACGGTGGAAAGTATTGAACAAATACTGGAAGAAAATGAAATAGATGCTGTTTTACCAACCATGGGAGGGCAAACGGCACTGAATCTTTGTAAAGAAGTTGATGAACTGGGTATCTGGGAAAAGCATCAGGTTAGATTAATTGGTGTTGATATTAAAGCCATTGATAAGGCAGAAGACCGGGAAAAATTCCGCCAGTGGATGATTGAAATGGGAATATCCGTTTGTCCTGCAAAAATTGCCAATTCATTTTTAGAAGGAAAAGAATTTGCACAGGAGATAGGTTTTCCTTTAGTGTTGCGACCTTCCTTTACCCTGGGGGGTACAGGAGGCAGTATTGTTTTTGCTAAAGAAGAACTGGATGAAGCTTTAAATTTCGGACTAACTGCGAGCCCGATACATGAAGTGCTGGTAGAAAAAGCAGTGCTTGGCTGGAAAGAATTTGAGCTGGAATTATTGCGGGATAATGCAGATAATGTTGTTATTATTTGTGGTGTTGAAAATTTTGATCCTATGGGCGTGCATACAGGTGATTCCATTACTGTTGCGCCAACCATGACTTTAAGTGATTCCGCTTACCAGAATATGCGTAACACAGCTATTGCTATAATGAGAGACCTGGGGAATTTTGCAGGAGGCTGTAATGTGCAGTTTGCACTTAATCCGCTTACTGAAGAACTGATCGTTGTGGAAATTAATCCAAGGGTTAGCCGCTCCTCAGCATTGGCCAGTAAAGCCACCGGTTATCCTATTGCAAAAATTGCCGCAAAGCTGGCAATCGGATATAACCTGGATGAATTAAAAAATCAAATTACCCAATCCACATCGGCCTTTTTTGAACCGGCACTGGATTATGTGATTGTAAAAATACCGCGTTGGAATTTTGATAAGTTCAAAGGTGCCAGGGATACATTGGGTTTTCAAATGAAAAGTGTAGGTGAAGTCATGGGCATTGGAAGAAGTTTTGCCGAAGCCGTACAAAAGGCCTGTCAGAGTTTGGAGAATGAAGTTGTGGGTTTGGGTTATTATGGCAAAAGTTTAATGCAGGCTGATGAGCTTTTAGAATATATTAAAATACCCAAGTGGGACCGGATCTTCAGGATCAAGGATGCCCTGATGGCCGGCGCCAGTATTAAACGTATTTGCGAAAGCACTAAAATTGACCGCTGGTTTATTTACCAGATCCAGAAGATCTGCGACTGCGAAAAACAAATTGCCCGTTACGATTTGAAAACTTTGCCTGATGATTTATTGAAAGAAGCAAAGCTTTTAGGTTTCAGCGATGAACAGCTTAAAAGCATTATGAAGGAAGAAGATGCGGAACCGATCTATGAAAGAAGAAAGGTAATGGGCTTGACCAGGGTATTTAAAATGGTTGATACCTGTAGTGCCGAGTTTGAAGCGAAGACACCGTATTTCTATTCAACTTTTGAGAACAAACCAGCCAATGAAAGCAAATTAATAAGTAACGAGAGTATTGTATCTGATAAAAAGAAGATAATAGTTTTGGGTAGCGGACCCAACAGGATAGGCCAGGGCATTGAGTTTGATTATTGCTGTGTTCATGGATTGCTGGCAATTAAAGAAGCCGGTTACGAAGCCATAATGGTGAATTGTAACCCGGAAACTGTTTCTACTGATTTTGATATTGCCGATAAACTTTATTTTGAACCGGTATTCTGGGAGCATCTCTGGGAAATAGTTGAGTATGAAAAACCCTATGGCGTAATTGTGCAGTTAGGTGGACAAACTGCATTAAAACTTGCCAAACGGTTGCATGAAAAAGGCATTAAAATAATTGGCTCTTCATTCGACAGTATGGATATTGCCGAAGACAGGGGCAGGTTTAGTGATTTGCTGAAAGAACTTGGAATTCCCTATCCCAATTACGGAACAGCTTATAACACCGATGAAGCGATTGAAGTAGCCAGGCAGGTTGGTTACCCGGTTTTAATCCGGCCGAGTTATGTTTTGGGTGGACAAAGAATGCGTATTGTCATTAACGATGAAGACCTGGAAAAAGGAGTGCTGAGTTTAATAAAACATTTACCGGGCAACAAAATATTAATTGATCATTTTTTAGACCGCTGCCAGGAAGCAGAGATAGATGCCATTTTTGATGGTGACGATTTTCATGTGATGGGCGTGATGGAACATATTGAGCCGGCCGGTATTCACAGCGGCGATAGCAATGCCGTGTTGCCACAATTTAATTTATCGCCGTTAATTGTGCATACCATGGAAGAGTATGCCGAAAAGATTGCAAGGGCATTAAAAATAAAAGGGCTGATCAATATTCAGTTTGCTATAAAAGATGGTAATGTGTATGTAATTGAGGCTAATCCCAGGGCAAGCCGTACCACCCCATTTATTGCAAAGGCTTATAAAATACCCTATTTGAATATCGCAACTAAGATCATGATGGGGGTTAACAAACTGAAAGATTTTACCTACGAGAAAAAATTAACGGGCTTTGCCATTAAAGAGCCTGTTTTCTCCTTTGACAAATTTCCGGGTGTAAATAAAGAACTGGGCCCAGAAATGAAAAGCACCGGTGAAGCAATACGATTTATCAAAGATCTCCGGGATCCATACTTCAGGCAACTGTACAAAGAGCGGAGTATGCACCTGAGTAAATAAAATTGTGCTTGCAAATTCAGGGTTGATTTTCTATTTTGTTACATGATCCGCCCTGATAGTATACCTGTTTGGAAAAATGCGCCATTTATAAGGCTGCTTTTGCCTTTAATTGCCGGGATAATGCTGCAATGGTATTTTCAGACTTCAATTTTTGTTATTGCTGCCGCTTTGATCTCTTTCAGCATTTCGTTTCTGCTTTTTTTATGGCTCCCGCTATCATTCCGTTTTAAGTTACAACCCTTACAGGGCTTTATTATTAACCTGCTGCTGGTAAGTTTTGGTTTGTTCATTACCTGGCAAAAAGATGTACGGCATAATCATAACTGGTATGGAAATTATTATAAGAACAGCAGTTACCTGGTTGTACGTATTGTTGAACCACTGGCAGAAAAAACTAAATCTTATAAAGCTGAGGGGTATGTAGAATCCATTATTCAAAATGACAGCACTGTTCCCGCTAAGGGAAAGTTGATATTATATTTTTCTAAGGAGAATACAAAAAATGACCTGCAGTACGGCGACAGGATCGTCATACATAAAAAACTTCAGCCCATAAAAAATTCAGGTAATCCGGGTGCTTTTAATTTTCAGCGGTTTGCTGCTTTCCAGCAAACTTTTCATAGTGTTTTTTTAAATGATAAAGATTGGGAACCGTTTAGGGTGGCTGATGAACAGCCTGTCAACCAGTTGCAGCAGTTTATTTTTTCTGCCAGGGAATATGTGTTATCTGTTTTGCGTAAAACAGTTGATGCAGGTAAAGATGAATTAGGTATTGCCGAAGCTTTATTGATCGGGTATAAAAATGACCTGGATAAAGACCTGGTGCAGGCTTACAGCAATACTGGCGTAGTGCATATCATTGCCGTTTCAGGTATGCATTTAGGTTTAATTTATGTACTGTTATTTTGGCTTTTTGCCAGGATACCATTTATTAACAGATCAAAATCAGTACAGGTGATATTGATATTGGCCAGCCTGTGGTTGTTTGCTCTAGTAACAGGTGGATCAGCATCTGTACTTCGTGCTGCAGTAATGTTCAGTTTTATTTCACTGGGTAAAAATTTTTCAAAAAAGGCATCAATATATAATTCCCTGGCAGCATCGGCTTTCGTGTTGCTTTGCTATGATCCTTATTTTTTATGGGATGTTGGTTTTCAATTATCATACCTGGCAGTGATTGGTATCGTTATTTTTCAAAAACCAATTTACAACTGCATGTATATAAAAAATAAATGGGTTGACAAGGTATGGCAATTAATGGCAATTTCTCTTGCAGCACAGATACTAACTTTCCCGGTTTGTATTTATTACTTTCACCAGTTTCCCAATTTATTTTTAATCACTAATATTATCGCGGTTCCGTTATCCGGTTTTATTTTATATGCCGAAATATTGCTTATTGCTTTTTCATGGATACCCCTGGTTGGCCTGTATCTCGGCAAACTCGTTGCAGGGTTAACAGGTGTAATGAATAAGGTCATACTTTGGATAAATGATCTTTCATTTGCCGTGTGGGATCAAATTCCTTCAACGGTTTTCTCTACCTGGTTATTATATGCAATAGTTATTGGTTTCGGCGTATGGTTATTTAAAAAGGATAAAAATTATTTTAAATACGGAATGATTTGTTTGCTTGCATTTACCATGCAGCATACTTATTACATATGGGAAATTGAAAACCAGCAGAAACTGATCGTTTATAATGTGCCACGGCACCAGGCCATAGATTTTGTAAAGGGTAATAATTACCAGTTTGTAGGCGATCCTGTTTTATCAGAAGACGGGATGTTACAGAATTTTCATGTAAAGCCGGCCCGCATAAATATGCAACTTAACAAACGGCTGTATTCATTACATGATGTTTTTCAGCAAAAGATTTTTTACCGGTTTAATGATAAAATAATCGGAATCATAGATAGGCCTTTACTTATGGAACCCCCGTCTCAAAAAATGAATATTGACCTGATCATTATTTCTAAAAACCCCAGTGTCAGCATTGCCCGGCTGGTTGAGGCCTTCAATTGTAAGCTATTTGTTTTTGATGCTTCCAATCCTATGTGGAAAATTGAAAAATGGCAAAAAGAATGTAATGAACTGCAGGTTAAGGCGTATTCAATACCAACTGAAGGAGCTTTTGTATATAATGTTGGCATATAAGTTGCTTAATTAATATCCTGTTAATTTGATATAATTACTTTTAAAAATATTCTCAGGAGCAAGTACATTTGTGCTGTTATTAAAATTAAAACGATGTGTTTAATCCGGCTGTTGACATTCCTGTTTTTGTTGATCATTAATCTCTCCTTATTTGCTTTTCCGGTAAATAACGGCCAAACCAGCATTCATAAGGGTACTTCAAATACCGGTATAGCAAATTCTGTTTCCCAAAAAAGTAAAGACACTATTGTGATCCGGTTTGATTATAAGCAATCGGCTTTATTCCATTCGTTTACTTTAGAGGCACTGGATAGTGTAATATTGATCTTATTAAAAAACAAAGAAATAACTGTTTCAATTGATGGTTTTGCTTACAAGGATGAAGGCAGTGATACCATCTGTTATTACCTGTCATTGAACAGGGCATTGTTTATTCAGACCTATGTTTTGGGAAGGGGTGTTGACAGTTCGAGAATTCTTTCTGTAAAAGGTTATGGCCGGACAAGGCCTTTATACCTGGGTACTGATAAAAACGGGCTAACCGTTAATTGCCGTGCAGAAATGAGAATGAATTACCCTAAACCGCTTCCGGGCAAACCTCAAATACAGGACAGGGATGGGGATGGCATTGTGGATACTGATGATTATTGTCCTGATGAATTTGGTTACAAAGACAATAAAGGATGTCCCAATAAAGACGTGGTTATTGTGCCGTTTGAAACAGAGCGATCTAATTTACATACCAGTACTTATAAAGTATTGGATAGTGTTATCAATATATTAAGCGAAAATCCTTCTCTAACCATTTCAATTGGAGGCCATGCATACAAAGAAGAAGGTATCGGTGCATTATGTGAACGCCTTGCAAATGAACGTGCAGATATTGTAAAAAACTATCTCTTATCACGACGTATAGCCGTTTCAAGAATTGATTCGGTAAAAGGTTATGGTAATTCGCAGCCATTAAATACAGGCGGCAATCCCCTGGAAATAATAAAAAATTCACGCGCTGAAATAATTTTTACCAGCCATTAATGCTTTTCATTAATTAACTCACCCTCAGCGGTTGTTCTGCTTCTTTTGTATAATATATCTGCGATCGGTTTTAACGGCAGGTAAAAAACTGTAAATTTGCCGCTGAAATAAGTTTACAGGTAAAAATTTTGAAAGCGATACACATCAATTACAGCAAATGCAGAAAAAAATTCAGTCGGCCCTCATCTCTGTTTTTTATAAAGACGGACTGGAAAACATTGTACAACAGTTACATCAATTGGGCATTACCATCTACTCAACAGGTGGAACACAAAAATTTATTGAAGCATTAGATGTGCCTTGTGTTCCGGTTGAATCTTTAACCACTTATCCTTCAATTTTAGGCGGTAGGGTTAAAACCCTTCATCCATCTGTATTTGGCGGTATCCTTGGCCGAAGAGAAAATGAATCAGACTTGCTGGAAATGAAACAATATGACATTCCGGAAATAGACCTGGTGATCGTAGATCTGTATCCATTTGAAGAAACAGCAGCATCAACAACTGATGAAAAACTGATCATCGAAAAAATCGATATCGGCGGACCTTCCATGATCCGTGCTGCAGCAAAGAACCATGCTTCTGTTGTGGTAGTAGCCGCAAAAAAAGAGTATTCATTGCTGGAAGAAATTTTAAGAGAGCAAAAAGGAGAAACGGATCTGGCACAAAGGAAAATATTTGCCATTAAAGCTTTTGATGTTTGTACAGGTTATGATATAGCCATTTCGAATTATTTTAATCATACTGAATTTGTAAATCCATTTGATAAAGAGAAAACTGTACTGCGTTACGGCGAAAATCCACACCAGCAGGGTATGTATTATGGTAACTCCCATGAAATATTTGATAAACTCAATGGCAAGGAATTATCATATAATAATTTAGTAGATGTGGATGCTGCAGTACAGCTTATTGCTGATTTTGACAGCACCACTTTTGCCATTATTAAACATACCAATGTTTGCGGTATTGCATCAAGGCCAACTGTTAAAGAAAGCTGGGATGCAGCACTCGAAGGTGATCCGGAAAGTGCATTTGGTGGTGTTTTGATCTGTAATGGAGCTGTTGATAAAGCAACAGCCACTGCCATCAATGAAATATTTTTTGAAGTTTTGATTGCGCCATCTTTTGATGCCAACGCATTGGAAATCCTGAAGACAAAAAAAAACCGTATCCTTTTAAAACAAAAAAGAAAGCTGACAGCAACACATCAATATAGATCCGTTTTAAACGGCATACTTACCCAGCAAAATGATGCCGGTAATGATGCCGGTTGGAAAGAGGAAGGAGGAAGAGAAACAACGGCTGCAGAAAAAGAAGACCTGATTTTTGCAAATATCGTCTGCAAACATTTAAAAAGTAATGCCATAGCATTGGTAAAGCATAAACAATTAGTTGGGAAAGGTTGTGGACAAACAAGCCGTGTTGATGCATTGAGGCAGTCAATAGAAAAAGCCCGGCAGTTTAATTTTGATTTGAACGGAGTGTCATTGGCCAGTGATGCTTTTTTCCCTTTTGATGATTGTGTAAAGATAGCACATGCGGCAGGCATTACTGCTTTTATACAGCCCGGTGGTTCAATCCGTGATAAAGATTCCATTGATTACTGCAAAACAAATAATGTAGGGATGGTGATTACAGGCCTACGGCATTTTAAACATTAATTACGCCTCCAATAAATGATCAGCAGCAAAAATTTACCAAAAGGCAAAGCAGGAGGGTATCTGGCACTGGGTATTACCTGTATCGTTTGGGGCACTACCTGGGTGGCCAGTAAAATAGGTGTTGGCGAAATTCCGGCACTGCAAATGGCTTATATCCGGCAGTTTTTTGGTGGGATGTGCTTTGTTTGTTTTTTTATTTTCTATAAAAAATTGCCATTTCCATCCCGGAAAGAATTTTTATGGTTATTGATGATGGCCCTGCTGATGTTTGTACTGGCAAACGGTTTAAGCACCTGGAGTTTACAATATATCCCAACCGGACTAAGTGCCCTGGTGGGGGCTTTATATCCATTAAGTGTTGTGATCATTGAAATGTTTTTATTTAAAAACCGAAACCTGACCGTACTTACTTTTATCGGTCTGCTGCTTGGTATATCAGGCATTGGTATTGTATTTTATGAAAATGCCTTCCAGCATCATCCTGATGGATTTATTTTTGGTGTGGCTTTATCCGTTACGGCCATGCTGTCCTGGAGTGTGGGCACGATCATCATTGTCCGTAATAAAACAAAACTGAATCCATATTATGCAACCGGCTGGCAAATGCTGATCAGTGCATTTATCTTATTTATTTTTGCAGAAACAACGCAGCCAACTGTTGCTTTTAAAAATATTTCATCCACGGCATGGGGTGCAATTACTTACCTGGTGCTGGCAGGATCTTTACTGGCATTCATTGCTTTTATTTATTCCATGAAAAAACTGCCGGTTGCAGTCTCATCACTGTATGCATATATTAACCCGCTTGTTGCCATGGTTACTGCTGCCATAGTATTGCATGAAAAACTAACCATGTATATTTTTTGGGGCGCTATTGTAACACTTGCAGGTGTGTTCCTGGTAAATTACAGTATCAAGCGAAGCCGTGAAAAAGTTATTGCAGAGCCTGAGCAATAAAATGTACATACATTTCTTTCCAGCCTTTGAATGGTACGGCGGTGCCTAAAAAATTATTATGCCAAACAGTAACCAGTGTTCCGCTTACTTTTTTGCAAACAGATAAATAATGTATCATTTCATCAAGTGTCTGCTGTACTGTTTGTTTTTGTTCATAATAAGCATTGGCATCCATAAAACAGAATGGATGGATCCGTAGATCAGTCTGTTCTCCTTTTTCCAGGTTAAACCAGTAATGAGATGAAGCAACCGAAGCCCTGAAACCATTGATACTGCCATATCCCATCGAATAGTCATCAGTAATACCTGCTTCTGTTAACCTGCTGTATCCTTCGGGTAAATTAAAACGGATATAATGCTGGCGGCTAAGAGTCGGGACGCTTTCTGCGGCCTGAATCATTGCTGCTAATTGCTGCTTTTCTTTTTTTAATAACGATTTATTATCACCGCTTTGCCAGGAAGGATGTAAACCAACCATATATTTTTTTGCATGTTGCTTTACCAGTTGCCACATGACATCTTTATGGGGGAGTATATTTTTATCGTACCGGCCATTTTTTTCGGGAACCAAAAAAAAGTAAATTGGTTGTAAGTGATATTGCCGGTGTAAAAGATGCAGCCAGTCAAAGCTGTCAAAAGGATCGCTTTTTAAACCAGCCAATACTTTAATTCTTTCAATCGAAGGTGATTTAAAGAAGCCGCCGGTATTTCTTAATAATCCTTTATGTTTATATGAATAAGCAATATCAATATCATATGTAGGAATAAATTTGAATTTTGGTCCGAAAGCTTTCCGGAGGATATTGGATGACGGGAACTGATCCTGAAGGGCTTTTGTAAATTCCTTTACCCAGATATTTATAAGCGGTAATTTCAAAAAACCTTCTTTATAAGCCAGTGAATTTTCATAGGCATACCTGCCATACATATCTTTTTCATGTGGCAGGTATTCTTCATAGCGGCTGAGCAGGTAAAATGTTGCCGCAAAAATATCAAAGGGAAAATCAGATCCCGGTATTTTAAAAAAAGCTTGTATACCATTAAACTCAAAACAATCAATTTGCTGTACATTGATTTTCTCTTCAAAAAGCAGGTTGATATTTTGAATATTGAACCCGCCAACGGTATAGAAATTAGTTGAATTGTGTGTGTGTGCATTGCTGTAATTGATCTTAGCCCCTGCATAGTTTTTAAATTCCTCCGGGTCGATGGTTATCTTAAAATCAACCTCCATCAACTCTTTAAAAATAAAAGAGCAGGTGTATTGGAGCCTGGGAGAAGTAATATGGGAATAGATCAGGAGCATACTTGCACAAAATAAATAAGTCCCGTCATAGCAGGACAAATTATTTTAGTTTTAATTTTCAATTTTTATATCGCTCCTTCCATAGCTGGTTAAATGTTTTCTGGCTAAAATTCAGGTCACTCCTGTTTTTACTCCAGCCTTTAAACATACCATTTACTACTTTGTTTTTTAAATTACCACCGCCCAAATTCATAAAACCTCTTTTCAAACTGGCTATACGCCAAGCCTTCCAGGCCATTTTTTCACTAAAGCTTACCAGCCCTTCATCAACTGATTCGTGACGGTTTTCCAGTAATAACTCATGTAAATTTATTTTTACTGCACATACTTCGGTGCAATTACCACATAAAGATGATGCATAACTTAAATGTTTGAATTCATCCATACCCTGCAGGTGTGGTGTAATTACGCTGCCAATGGGGCCGCTATACGTTGCTCCATAAGCATGGCCGCCAATATTTTTATAAATGGGACAGGCATTTAAACAGGCTCCACAGCGTATGCAATACAAACTCTCCCTTTGTTTTGGGTTTTGTAAAATATTAGTACGGCCATTATCTAATAGTATCACAAACATTTCTTCCGGTCCGTCAGTTTCATTTTCCTGTCTTGGACCGGTAACAATGGTATTATAAACTGTAATTTTTTGTCCTGTTCCAAAAGTAGAAAGTAATGGCCAGAACAATCCAAGATCTGTTATTGAAGGGATCATTTTTTCGATACCCACAACAACAATATGTGTTTTAGGAAAAGCGCAACTCAACCTGGCATTACCTTCATTTTCTGTAATGGCAATACCTCCAATATCACTGATGATGAAATTTGCACCGGTAACACCTATTTCTGCCTGTACATATTTTTCCCGTAGTATATTCCGGGCTACCAGTGTTAATTCTGCCGGGGTTAAATTAATGGGTGTGCCCAGTTTTTTATTGAATAGTTTGGCAACATCCTCCTTACTTTTATGCATGGCGGGTGTTACAATATGATAAGGAGCTTCACCATCCAGCTGCTGTATATATTCACCGAGGTCGGTTTCTATACTTTCAATCCCGTTTTTTTCAAGCGCATCATTCAGGTGAATTTCTTCAGTGACCATACTCTTGCTCTTGACCAGTGATTTGCAATTTTTTTCGGAACAGATCTTTAAAATCTCATCGATTGCCTGCCGGCTGTTTTCGGCCCAGATCACTTTGCCGCCGCGTTTGGAAAAGTTGAGTTCAAATTCTTCCAGTTGCTGATCCAGCGTTTCAATGGCACGCCATTTAATATTTTTGGCCCTTTCCCTTGCCAGGTGAACATCAGCAAACTGTTCCTTTCCTTTAGGAACCACCGCATTGTATTTACCAATATTAAAATTGATCTTTCGGCGGTGCTCCAGATCGGCTGCTTTAATAGTGCTTTTGGCTAAAAAGGTTTGTGATTGTTCTGACATGATTTATTATTTAATTACACCCAATTCTTTCCCAATCTTAGTAAAAGCTTCAATCGCTTTATTTAAATGCCGCTCGCTGTGAGCAGCACTTATTTGTACCCTTATCCTGGCCTGTCCTTTTGCAACCACCGGAAAGAAAAATCCAATTACATAAATTCCTTCATCTAATAATTTAGCAGCAAAGTTTTGTGCCAGCACAGCATCATATAACATGATGGGAACAATGGGGTGATCTCCGGGCTTAATATCAAATCCGGCTTCTGTCATTTTATTTCTGAAGTTACTGGTATTGTTTTCTAACTGATCCCTGAGTTCAGTAGTTTCACTCAGCATATCCAAAACAGCAATGGAAGCACCCACAATACTTGGAGCAAGTGTGTTGCTGAATAAATAAGGGCGGCTTCTTTGCCTCAACATTTCAATGATCTCTTTGCGCCCGCTTGTAAAACCGCCACTTGCACCACCAAGTGCTTTGCCCAGGGTGCCTGTTATAATATCTATCCTTCCCATTACATTTCTGTACTCATGTGTACCCTTACCGGTCTTACCTAAAAAACCGCTGCTGTGGCATTCGTCAATCATAACAATGGCGTCGTATTTATCGGCCAGGTTGCAAATCTTATCTAACTGGGCAATGGTACCATCCATACTAAAGCTTCCGTCGGTTACAATTATTCTGCTACGCAGGTGAGCTGATTCTTTAAGCTTTGCTTCCAGGTCTTCCATATTATTATGCTCATACCGGTAACGCTGTGCCTTACACAAACGAACGCCGTCAATAATAGAAGCATGATTGAGTGCATCAGAAATGATCGCATCTTCTTCTCCAAATAAAGGTTCAAAAACGCCGCCGTTTGCATCAAAGGCAGCCGCATATAAAATAGTATCTTCTGTTCCTAAAAATTCCGCCAGTTTTTTTTCCAGCTCTTTATGAATATCCTGGGTGCCACAGATAAAGCGTACGCTACTCATTCCATAACCCCGTAAATCAATATATTTTTTTGCGGCGGCAACTACTTTAGGGTGAGCGGAGAGGCCAAGGTAATTATTGGCACAAAAGTTCAGAACGGTCTTGCCGTTTACAATAATTTCAGCTCCTTGTTCACTGCTGATGATGCGTTCTTTCTTATACAGGCCGGCTGACTCAATATCAGCGATTTCGGCTGAAATGCGGTTTACAAATTTCTCATTCATATGTAGAAGTTAATTCGGGCAAATTTAGGTTAAAATACCTCACCCCAAAGCCCCCCTTTATCTCCCCCGGTGGGGGAGGAAATGGACAAGATTGAAGCGATGATTATGTTTTGCATAAAAAAACACCGGTTGCAATATTGATGAATAGGGAATTCTAGACAATGTGGAAGATATACTGTTTGCCCGCCCGGATGACCCGGTCGGCCGGGGTTATGTTTAATGCACCGCCTCCTCTCTTCGGGAGTGGAGGAAGGGCAGAGAGGCTGCTATTTTTTATTTTTCTGTAACATTTTATACTCCACCTTCGTATTATATAAGCAAAACAACCTTATTGAGGTAATTTAACTACCTGAAACTGTATGACGGAGAGAGAATATAATGAATGCGTAAACCTGTATGCAGACAATGTGTACCGCTTTATCCTCAAGAATCTGAGGCATACTGAGGATGCAAAAGATGTGGTGCAGGGGGCATTTGAAAAGCTATGGATAAACAGGGCCCTGGTAGAAAATGAAAGGAGTAAAAGTTATCTGTTTACCATTGCTTACCACCAGATGATAGACCATATAAGAAAGAACAAACGGGTCAGTTTGAAAGAGACGTTTAATGAAAATGCCAATGGGTCGGTTGGTCCTAAACAGGATACTAAAAGAATAATAAATGAGGCGTTGTTAAAGCTGAATGAAAAGCAGCGGAGCCTGGTTATGTTGAAAGATTATGAGGGGTACAGTTATGAAGAGATCGGACAAATAACCGGGCTGAACGAAAGCCAGGTAAAAGTATATTTACACAGGGCAAGGCTGCTATTGAGGGAGTATATTGTAAGTCCTGAAAACGTTATTTAAAATGTTACGAATTAAACTAATTAATATAGCTGACCCCAATTCGTGTAATTCGTATTAATTAGTGTAAAAAGAATAAATGAATATAAACCGACATAATTACGAAGTGTTTTTTTTACTGTATGTAGATAATGAATTGTCTGCAGCGGAAAAGAAAGCTGTTGATGTATTTGTGCAGGAAAATACAGATCTGCAGGGAGAGTTGTTGCTGTTGCAGCAAACTGTTGTAAAAGCAGATAATATTGTATTGGAAAAAAAGGATTGGTTGTATATGGAAGAGGGGATTTCTGCTTTGCAGGAAAATCTTTTATTGTTTGCCGATGATGAATTATCTGCAACAGATAAAAAAGCAGTTGAAGCTTTATTGGCAACAGATAAATTGGCACATACGGAATGGAATATTTTACAACAAACCAAACTGCAGCCGGA
Source organism: Chitinophagaceae bacterium (assembly GCA_043747955.1). GTDB lineage: Bacteria > Bacteroidota > Bacteroidia > Chitinophagales > Chitinophagaceae > Ferruginibacter. The sequence continues at coordinate 20,056 of JAYTOF010000002.1, read as the reverse complement.
TACTGATATTGTATTTACTGATAAACAGTCTTTATACAGAACAGAAGGCGGTAAGGTTGTTGGCTTTAAATGGTGGAGGGCAGCAGCAGCAGCTGTTTTACTTGGTTTTGGAATCTGGACCGGTATGTCAATCTATAAAAATAACTTTAAAACAACTACAGGTGCCGCTGAAATTGCAAGGGAGAATAAAATAATTTCAAACCAGGGAAAAACAGAAATACCTGTAAACCAAACTGCCGCTGAATCTCAAACTCCCGGAAATAATGATCCGCAAAACAGGGGAACAGCCGGGACGGAAAAAAATCAGGCAGATAAGCTGACTAAAAACAACGGACAACCCAATATTAAAATGATCAGGCAAAATACAATTGGGCAAAAAGAAAATATCACGGTACGGGAAAACAGTATTAAAAAGCCGGACAATAACCTGCCTGAATCCTATTTGGAAAATATTAACAGGAATGAACGTAACAAAATTATTGTTGCCGGCGTATTACCACAGAACAACAAAAACGCTGATGCATCCGGAGTCAATAGCGGGATTGTCAAAAACAATATCAAAGAAAAAGTTACGAATTCAGGTATTGATAAATTAACAAACAGTTCATCAGATCAGTCTACTACTGCTGTCATCCCGGTAGTGTATGCTAATACGGATACTGAAAATAACAACGATCGTATTCTTTATATGGATGAGAATAAAGCAAAACGAACAGCGCTTGGTGGTTTTTTACGTAAAGCAAAAAGAATGATTGAGCGTAACACCAGCATTAAAACCGGTGACGGATTAAAAGTGGCCGGCTTTGAGATCGCATTAAAATAATCACTTAAAATTGAAACAAATGAAAAGGCTAACATTACTTTTAGCAACAGCAATTATTTGCTTAACCGTATCTGCTCAGGATGATTCAGTTAAAACAAAACAGGAAAAGGATACCATCCGTATCGGCGGGATGATCATTGTAAAACAAGGGAAGAACGGGAATGGCAAAACAAAGGATTTTACCATGGGAAGAGATCATGCCCCCCGCAAAAACCGTAATATCAGTACCAACTGGTTTATCCTTGATCTTGGATTTTCTAATTATGATGATAAGACCAATTATACCAATACTGGTTCTTACTTAATCAACAATCCGGGTTACCCGGCATTAGGAAAAAATGATTTTAAACTCAGAACAGAAAAAAGTATCAATGTAAACTTCTGGATTTTTATGCAAAGGCTTAACCTGGTGAAGCATTATGTAAATCTTAAGTATGGTTTGGGGATAGAGTCGAATAATTACCGGTATAAATTGTATGATAATATACCTTCTATAAGTTACCGGGAAGGGGGTAATATACCATATTCAGCCGGGGCTCAAACCACATCTTCTTTTATTTTCAGGGATTCAATTTCATTTTCTAAAAATAAACTGGTCACCAATTATGTAACCATACCGCTGATGTTGAATTTTGCTACTAATCCCCAAAACAATAAGAAAGGAGTCAGCCTTAGCCTTGGTGTAAGTGCAGGCTATTTGTATAACCAGCACAATAAACAAGTAAGCAACGAAAGGGGGAAACGTAAAAACAGGGGAGACTATGACATGGAGCGTTTTAAGTTCTCTTACTTAGCAGAATTAGGGTTGGGTCCCATCCGTTTCTATGGATCTTACAGCCCTCAATCAATGTACGATAGAGGTTTGGATATGAGACCGTACACCGTAGGATTACGGTTCAGCAATTGGTAAAAACACGTCCTCACTCAATCCTTTTCTCCCGATAGCTATCGGGACGGTTTTTACCAAAGTGGTTGAGGGGTGGGTTTATCATACAGCCTTCGGCTTTTGCCGGGGGTTTTTTATTTTCCCACTTTACGTATAAATTGTTAATGTTTTTCCACAGATTAAAATATATTTATGTGGCACGTCGTTTGAGATTAAAAGAAAAATTGTAGAAAATGAAGGGTTACCGTATTTTTCAATTGTTTACCCTGTTTGCTGTAATTGCATTGGTCTCTTTTGTACCTGTAAAAAAGAAAAAGAAACCGGTAACAAAAACAACAAAAACCAGGCTTTTAAAACCTGTTGTAAAAGACAGTATCGAAAATCCTTATTATATTATTATTGACAAAAGTGATTATGAATTAAAAGTGTATGATGAGGAAGGATGGTATGCAACCTATCCCATTGTTTTTGGCAGTATGGACCTAAGTGATAAAATGCGTGAGGGGGATAAAAAAACACCCGATGGAAATTTTAAAGTGATTATTAAAAAATACCACCTGAAATGGGGACCCGAATTGTTACTGGATTATCCTAATGATATCAGTGTTCAAAAATTTAAAGAAAGAAAGGCTAAGGGTTTAGTACCCAAAAATGCCAGGATAGGAAACGGAATTGCCATACATGCCACCAGGCCACAGGAAGAATGGACCGTGGATAATTTTTATAACTGGACCGATGGCTGCGTTTCTGTAAAATACACCGAGATGAAAGATCTTTACAAATATATACCGATAGGTACACCGGTAACCATTCAGCAGTAAAAAATCCGAACTGTATTATTTAAGTTTTATCATAATGGCATGACCATTAAGGTTGTGAATGATCTGACGGTCGGAATGATTGCGGTACTCTTCAACCAGTTTTGTTACACCGGTACAGGAATGAAATCCATAATCATCAAAAACCACCACGCCTCCCGGTATCAGTTTATTCCATACCCATTCCAGAATATCTTTGGCAGACTCGTAAACATCTACATCAATATGGCAAAGGCCGAATAGTTCATGAACTGAAATCTTATCGGCAGTATCTTCCGGAAAAATCCCTTTTAAAATTTTGTAATACGGATATTGACTTTTATTTTTTAAAACATCTTCTACAATATACTGACTGGTATCACTGTGTTCGCCTCCTGTATAAAAACTGTCGTTTGCACCCGCTTTAGCTACACCTGAAAACGTATCGGCAAGATATAAAGTGGCTTTGCTTGCAACATTTGATAATTGCCGGGCCATAATGCCTGCCGTTCCGCCACGCCAGACACCTACTTCCAGAATGGCAGCATTGGGATCAAGTGAGTGAGATTTTTGAATCAGTTGCCACAATTCGTAACAACGGTAAATATCTACCAGTGTATTATTTTTTATCTGGACATAGATCTTCATGAATGCCTCATCCCCCTGCCAGGGGGTATAGTTTGAAGAAGGAAATGAATAACCATAATGCAAACCATCAATACTGAAATTTGCTTTACCCCTGTAGGTTGGTCTTTTACCAATATAGATACCGGTATTATTAAAAAGTGTTTTTACTATTTTCTTAATGATCATAAAAGCGATAATTATTTTATAAAATTAGTGCAGTGTAATTTAACGGCTGATAATATTATTGATTTATGAATAGTATGCTGCCATCGCCATAGCTGAGAAACCGAAAATCATGCTGCAGTGCATGATCATAAATTTTTCTCCAGCCTTCCTGTCCGGCAGGCAGGTCATCACCTGTGGCAGCAGCTACCAGTAAAAGCAGTGTTGATTGTGGCTGGTGAAAATTGGTGATCAGGGCATTGGCTATTTTAAACCTGTAACCTGGAGCAATTAACAGTTGTGTTTGGGTAAATATTTTTTCCAGTTTTTTTTCTTTCAGCCAGATCAATAAAGCAGACAAAGCTTCTTCTGCAGATAACTGACTATTTACCAATTGTGCTTCATAAACCTCCCATTGGTTTAAATGGAGTTTATTTATTGACGGTTGAAGATTTATTTTAACACCCATCCAGTAAAGACTTTCCAGTGTTCTTAACGAGGTGGTGCCAACAGCAACAATAGTTTTACTAAGTTGTGCAATAAGTCTTTCGATCATTTCAACGCTGACATCAACCCACTCTGCATGCATTTCATGGCCCTGCATAGTGGTTGTTTTTACCGGTTTAAATGTGCCGGCCCCTACGTGCAGGGTTACAAAATCTGTTTGTATTTTCTTTTCTGCAAGGCTCTTAAAGACCTCTTTGGTAAAGTGCAGTCCGGCTGTGGGTGCCGCCACCGAACCTTCATCTTTGGCATAAATAGTCTGGTATCTTTCTGTATCGGCTTTTTCGGTTTTTCGTTTTATATAAGGAGGCAGGGGAACATCTCCACACTGTTCCAATACCTCTGCAAAACTGATTTCATCATTCCAGATAAATTCAACTATATATGCATCAGAAATTTTTTCCTGTAAAACAATGATTAATTTTCCATTTTTAATTACTAACTGAAGTTCTTTTTCTTTCCATTTATTCGCCCCCCCAATAAAACATTTCCATTTAATTTTTTTTACAGCCGACAGGGCAGAAGTATAATCAGCCTGAAATGGCTCTAACAAAAATATTTCAATAACACCGCCACTTGGTTTTGTTAATAAAATCCTTGCTTTAATTACTTTGGTATTATTGAAGATCAGCAGGCTGTTTTGGGGAAGATGCTGATGCAGGTTTCTGTAAATATCTTCCTTTATAATACCCTTGTTATAGATCAGCAGCTTTGAGGTGTCTCTTTCTGAAAGAGGATATCTGGCTATTAACTCATCTGGCAATCCGTACGTAAAATCTTTTATTGAAAGTTGTTGTGGTAATATCAATTGTATTTGCTTTTAAGAAAGCAAAAGTATTAAACTTATTTTTTACATGGGGCAGTCTAAAAAAGAAGAGCCGTATATGGCTCTTCTTTAAAAATTATTGTTTAACTATTTTGAATTGCTGAACATTGTCAGCAGATTTTATTTTTAAATTATAAATACCGGAAGCAAGTGTTTGGGTATTTATTGTTATACCCTGACCGGGTGATACAGCAGGGTTGCTGCCATTGATCATGGTATTACCGGATATATCAGATATTGTATAAATAACTTCAGCTGTTTCTTTATTATTTACGGTAATACTTATTTTATTGCTGAATGGGTTTGGTGCAATCGTGTATATGATATTAAATACAAAATACAGTCTTTCTACCTGTGAAATTTTAAATTTGCCATCATGGTCATACATAACAAGACGGTAATAATTCCATCCTTTGGCAGGCAGGCCATCAGTATATGTATATTGAATTACGCCCGCTGCTGCAGTTGCCGTTTTGATTCCAATCTCTGAAAAATTAATTCCATCATTGCTGCGTTGTATACTATAACGAAGTGTATTCAATTCATTATCCACTTTCCAGTTTAGCAAAGCCGTTTTATTTTTTTCTGTTGCCGTAAATGAAATTAACTGAACCGGTAGCGTTCCGGTACTGATATGGCCAAATCCAAATCCCGAAAAACCAGTATTGAATACAGAAGTAATGGTACGGTGAGAACCGCCAAGAAAATTTCCTTTTATTGCCGGCTGTTGTTCATACGGGCCATAATAATCGGTATTGCTTATATGGCCGGTGTCTTTTATAATATCAGCATTTATGAATGAATTGCCACTTGCAAGCATCCAGCCATTTACTTCAGCCTGGGTTAAGTAAAAGGTTACTTTGTAGTTACCGCTGGTATTATTGTATTGGGGAATTATTTTGTATGTTTTATCAAACAGTTTGTTTTGAATGGAAGTAGCCGGATCGTTAATAACATATTGTGCATTGATACCGGCACGGTCCTGTGCCACTGTTACACAGCCATAATTATGACCCGATAAATTTTGAATGGTCGCCAGCACATCACCGGTTAACCTGTCATAAAAATCAATAGTTTCCATTGGCCCAACCGGTCTTTCATCATACCCGGCAGCGGTGTCAATGGTTGTATGTATAAATGCGGGGATATAAGTTTTGCCGCTGATCAAAATATCATCAATGGCAAATGGCGGATTATTGGCAGTAGCAGTATCGTTCTGCCAGTAAAATCCAAGATAGAACTTGCTGTTCCATAAAAACGATGGAAGGAAAGTGCTTACATATGTTGCATTGCTGCTGTCTGAATAATCTGTAGTTCCGTTTACCTGGAAAAAATTAAGACTGTCTAAAGAATACATCAGTTTCCCAAAATCTTTTCTGGTTCCGCTTACTGTTTGCCCATTGCATTTATAGTAAAAACTGATATACAGGCTATCCCAGTTATAAGCCTGTATTTCATGAAACATGATGGTATGGGAAACACTGGCAGCATTATAAGACAGTGCAGATGAATCTTTAGATATATAAGCACTTTTACCACTGCTTACATCACCATTGCTACCGCCAATAAGCCATCTGTTTGCACCTTTTATATAATCATATTTAATCCACCCTGTTGAAGGCGTTTCAAAATCTTCGGCAAATACATAACCATTGATCCGCTTGCCCATAAATGGAGGATTATCATCATTCCATATAATAAGTTCATAAGCATCGGGAGCGGCAATACTATTGCTGTCATTTACAGTTAAAGTAAAGTATGCCTGTTCGTGCCCTTCCATAACGGCATCAGGGTTCATGACAACCGAAAAATATTTATCAGCAGAATCTGTTGGCGAAAATGAAAGCGAATCAGGACTGATCGTAAAATCAAGCCCGTTTGTATTTCCGGAAATGGTCAGTGATGCATAAGTAGTACCCGCTGGTGGCCTGGAAATCTTAAGCGGTACGGTAAAACCCCAGGGCCCATTGCAGGAAGTTCTTTCAATTACAGCTGTATCTGTTCGGATAAAGGATATTTTTGGTTTGGTTAAGCTTCTGTCGGAAAAACGAAGCGATTCTCTCCTGGGAGAACCGGTTCCATATCCTCCCATTACAATCCGCATCCGGTTTTTTTGTCCCACAGTAAAAATATTTACACAGGCATTGTCGGAATATTGCATATAGTTTCTAACCATATCAACAGAATCATATGGGCAGCCGTAATTGGTATCGTTACAGGTATTACTGGTTGTAGTACATCCGAATAACACATCATTTTGTCGGGGGGTATCAAATACAAAATCATCCAGGTCACAATTTCCTTCACCCCACACATGCCGAAGTCCAAAAAAATGGCCCAGCTCATGGGTTAAAATACGGCCTTCATCATAAGGATAGTTACCTGCAGGTTTTTTATTGCTGCTTCCAACTATTGTATAATGTAACACAATGCCATCAGTTCCTGCAATGGAGGCTGTATCCTCATCCTGACCAATGTTTCCGGGAGCGATGGGTTGTTGGGCATAACCTAAAACGGTACCAGAAACATCTGTTAAATCACAAACCCAGATGTTTAGATATTTATCAGGATTCCAGGAAGAAGCAGGCTTAACAGTGCTTTGCATGTAAGTATCTAAATGTGGTGGAGCTGTCCAGCCGGTTGCATTCCGGTTAATGCGGTCAATACCGGGCTGTGGTAATACGGCATTGGTTGGACTAAGTGTGGCAGCAGCAAATTGTATCTCCACATCTGCCCCATTGGCATGATTATTAAATCCCGATGTATTTGCTTTTCTTCTGAAATCATTATTGATCTGAATTATTTGTGAATCAACGAATGCTTTGTTGATATTACGCCCAACGCCTTCGGTTTCTCCATTATGAATGATATGAAAGATAACGGGGATCGTATAAATGATAGGAGTGGCACGGCTTATACTGTTTATATTATCTGCTTTTTCCTGCAAGGTATTTATCCATTTTTCCATAGCTGTCTGGTTATAAGTTTTTCCAGAAACAGCATACCTGTATTTTTCCATCTCATCGGTAAAACAAACAATTTTTCCATTTGGGGCTTTGGGCCAGCGTACTACCGGGTTTACCTGTGCATACAAATTTTGATTAATCAAAATAAGGATCGTAGTTAACACCAAAAGGTGAAATACATGTTTTTTCATGATATTGGTATAGGCTTATGCTTTAGTCAACGTTAAATAGGGGATAAAATTGTTGACTGGTATGCCTTTGAGAAGATAATCCGTTCCGAGAACAGATCTTTACAGCAGTAGTTTTAATAAAACGGGAAAACAGAAAAACGATCTTTAAAATGGCTTTTACAAGAATGCTTTTATTGATTTTTATTGTTTTCCGGATCCTTCCCTGATTTGTATCAGGGTATCCGGTGAAACATTTTTTATGATCTCCGAACTGTGTTTTACATCAGGCCATTTTATCTCAATCTCTTCAATACCTGTTGCATTACCAAGTCCTGCCGATATGGTTAATGGTTTAGAACCAAAACTGCCACCGGTACTTACCGTATGATAAAAATTCTGAAAGCTTCCATCTGGAAATTTTACTTTGATCCTGACTTTTGCACCAATAGCCGATCTGTTGGAATTAACTCCTTCTAACTTTAATTTTATCCAGTGGTTACCGTTTACTGTACTGTTTTCAAAAAGTACATTCCTGAAACGATCGCCTTCAACGGCTCCGCCCACCACTTCATAAATATCCTGGTCGCCATCATTATCAATATCAGCAAAAGCCACTCCGTGCCCTTTTTGAATATGCCCCGTATTGGTAGCATAGGTAATATCTTCAAATTTTTTACCAGCCAGGTTGTGGTAAAGCTTATTGGGAATAATGCTTGTATATTCCGGTGCACCGGTACCCAGGTAATAATCAAGCCATCCGTCATTATCAATATCACCAAAATTGCAGCCCATCGCATAGTTCACATGATCAGCAGCATATGTTGCACTTACATCAGTAAAAGTGTTATTGCCATTATTATGATATAAACGTGGCTGTTCGCCTAAAGCGGGCAGGCCGAGCATATCACGGGCAGCGTCTTCTGCAACCAGCGAAAACCGTTTTGTGTCATAACCCGAAACAAAGAGATCGAGCCATCCGTCATTATCAAAATCAAAAAACCAGGTGGGAAAACTATAAAGCGGCTCTTCCACACCGGCAGCTTTTGAAATATCAACAAACATTCTTTCGCCGGCAACCTTACCGGGTTTATTGAGCCATAATTTATTGGGAGTACCCAGAGCAGAAATATACAGGTCAGGAAAACCATCATTATTGATATCGCCCCATACACAGCCTTTTGCAAATGTTATAAAGTTTAAACCATATTTTGCCGACACATCTTTAAACTTTCCCTTGATGTTCATAAAAAGCTGGCTGGGATAATTTTCGTGAGCCACAAAAAGATCTATCCATCCGTCATTATTAAAATCGCCCCAGGTAGCGGTTTGTGTTGGTGCCGGAGAATAAAGCCCGGCTTCAAGGGTAACATCTTCAAAACTGTTGTTGCCATTATTTTTTATTAAGGAGAATGGGAATTTTGCATTCTTACCCAGCCAACCACCCCGCAGTATTATAAAATCGGCAAGGCCATCATTATTATAATCGGCATGTATACAATTTAATCCACCGGTTATTCCCACCAATCCTGATGAAGTAGTTTCAGTTTTAAAGGTGCCGTCTTTTTGTTGGTGCATATATCTTACCTGGTCGTTAAGGCCATATGATGTCGCCATGATATCAAGTAATCCATCATTATCAAGGTCTTCAACTACACAACTGCCCGATATGCCATTCATATCAACCCCTTTTTTGCCGGCTACATCTTTTAAAACAATGCTGCTGGAATTTTTTGTGAATACGGCTGATTCGATCAGCCATTGCGTTGGTACTTCGGCCGGGTATTTACCCAGGGTCATGTACGCAATGTTCAGTAAATATCTTGATTGGAGGTCATCAGGAAATTTAGTAAGAATGATCTTATATATTTCTATTGCCTGTTCAGAACCTGAAGTTAGTTTGTGAATGCCACCGCCCTGTATGGGAATGATGCAGCTTTGTGCATTATGATTGTCAGCACAGTTTTCCAGCTCACCCTTTCTCATATAGGCAATTGCTAACAGATCAAAAAACAATTTGTATTGAGCTGATAAATTCTCTGCCGTTAAATTCATTGCCGTCATAATCTGTTTAAGAACATTAATTGCTTCATCAGTTTTTCCGGCATTTAAAGATTCTGCACTATATTGATAATACAGGTCTAACCTTTTATAAGGATCTTTTTCAGTAACTAATTTTTTTTTGAATAATTCTGCCCGTGCGGTATTCATCAGGTAAAAATCTTCGGGGTTGGCATTTTTACTGATGCTGTCCAGGATCTTAACCATTCTTAATGTTCCCCTGGATTGTTTAACTGTTGAAACCAGTATCACACCATCAGGCTCGCAACAGCTTTTCATTTGTGCTGTTGATACAAAATGAATATGTATAAAAATTAAAAAAAGTGCAGAAAATAAATAAAACCTGTTTTTCATTCAATTATAATTTTGTGGAACTGTAAAGTTAAACTAAAAACAAAAAGTGATAAATGCGGATCATAATTTTCCTTCCTTAATTTCTTCTACAACACCCGGGTCAAGCAGGGTTGTAGTATCTCCCAGGTTTTCAGTTTCGCCTTCTGCGATCTTTCTTAATATGCGCCGCATTATTTTTCCGCTTCTTGTTTTTGGCAGCCCTGTAACAAATTGAATTTTATCAGGTTTGGCTATGGCACCAATTACCCGGGTTACGGTTTGTAAAATATCCTTTTTGGTTAGTTCCTCATCACTGTGGAAGTGGCCATAAATTATATAAGCATAAATGCCCTGCCCTTTTATATCGTGCGGATAACCAACTACTGCACTTTCAATAACACCGGCATGCATGTTAATGGCATTTTCTACTTCGGCTGTGCCAATGCGGTGGCCGCTTACATTCAATACATCATCCACACGGCCGGTAATTCTGTAATTACCCTGCTCATCTTTTAATGCCCCATCGCCTGTAAAAAATAAATTTTCATAGGTGGCAAAATAATTGGTGCGGCATCGTTCATGATCACCCCATGTTGTTCTTAATATGCCGGGCCATGGCCCTTTAATGCACAAATTTCCTTTCAACATTCCATGTTCGTCCTTTTCAGTTATCTCTGCTCCTCTCTCATCAACCAAAACCGGTTGTACACCAGGCATTGGTAAAGTTGCCCAACTGGGTTTTGAAGGAGTTATGCCTGCAAGATTACTGATTAAACAACCACCCGTTTCTGTCTGCCACCAGGTATCAACAATGGGGCATTTATTCTTACCAATATTTTCATTATACCAATGCCATGCTTCTTCATTGATGGGCTCACCAACTGTGCCCAGAATTTTTAAGGAGGAAAGATCTTTTCCTTTTAACGGCTCTAATCCATAACTCATTAAACTTCTTATAGCAGTTGGTGCTGTGTATAAAATATTTACCTGGTGTTTATCAACGATATCCCAAAATCTTCCGGCAGTTGGCCAGGTAGGAATGCCTTCAAACATTAAACTGGTGCCGCCTGCACTTAGTGGACCGTAAACAATATAACTGTGCCCGGTTATCCAGCCAATATCTGCCGTACAAAAAAACACATTACCCGGTTGGTATTGAAACACATTTACAAAAGTGTAGTTGGTCCAAACCATATAACCGGCACAACTGTGTACAACACCTTTTGGTTTGCCGGTGCTGCCACTGGTGTATAAAATAAACAGCGGGTCCTCTGCATCCATTACTTCGGCAGGAAAATTAATATCACCAGTTGCTTCAAGCTGTGTTTCGGCGTGGTCCATTTCATCTTCCCACCAAACATCACGGCCTTTAAGCATCGAAACCGGGGTTCTTGTTCTGGTATAAACGATCACTTTTTTTATTGTCCGGTTACCGATCAAAGCATCATCGATCACAGTTTTTAAGGGAATATCTTTTCCACCGCGGTAGGCGCCATCGCAGGTAACTATAAATTCAGCCTGTGCATCATAGAGCCTGTCGGCAATACTTTGTGCACTAAAACCACCGAAGATAACAGAATGTATTGCGCCAATCCTGGCACACCCTAAAACTGCATAAGCCAGTTCGGGCACCATGCCCATGTATATACAAACACGATCGCCTTTTTTAACACCATTATTTTTCAGCACCTGTGCAAACTGGCAAACCCTTTTATGCAAACGTGCATAAGTTACGGTCCTTGTTCTTTCCTCCGGATTATTAGACTCCCAGATAATGGCCGGTTTATCAGCCATGGTTGCCAAATGACGGTCAATACAATTTTCGGTAATATTCAGTTTTGCATTTTTAAACCATTCTACTTTGGGTTCTGTAAAATTCCAATCCAATACCTTGTCCCACTTTTTTTGCCAGTTAAAATTTTCGGCAACCGATGACCAAAATCCTTCAGGGTCATCAATGCTTTTTTTATAATCGGCATGATATTGTTCCAGCGATCTTATCTGATAGGGATATGACATTATATTCTGTTGTTTTACTTTAACAGCAAAGTAATATATTTATGTTTACTTCCTCCCAAAATTTGTATAAAAGATAATTATGACTGTTGCACCGGTAAAAGGTATTGGTAAAATAATTTTCTCCTCTTCACTCGGCACTTTAATTGAGTGGTACGATTTTTACATTTTTGGTATGCTGGCCAAAACCATATCCGTTCAGTTTTTCCCCGAGGGAAATACAACAGCAGCTTTGTTAAGTACACTGGCCATTTTTGCTGCCGGATTTTTAGTTCGTCCTTTTGGAGCATTGGTGTTTGGCAGGCTGGGAGATCTGATCGGCAGAAAATATACTTTCTTACTCACTTTAATATTAATGGGGGCATCAACTTTTTTAATTGGCCTGGTGCCCGGGTATAAAGCCATTGGTATTGCTGCACCCCTGTTGGTTTTGGTATTGCGTTTAATACAGGGGCTGGCACTGGGTGGAGAGTATGGCGGTGCAGCAACCTATGTTGCCGAACATGCCCCGGCAGATAGACGTGGATATTTTACCGCATGGATACAAACTACCGCTACACTCGGTTTGTTTGTGGCACTGGGTATTATCCTGCTGGTAAAAACAAATATGAGCGAAGCAGCTTTTAATGCTGAGTGGGGTGGCTGGCGTTATCCATTCTGGATCTCTATTTTACTGGTGGGTGTCTCTATTTACATCCGGTTAAAGATGAGTGAATCTCCTTTGTATGCTGCTTTAAAAGCAGAAGGCACTACATCTGTTAATCCTATTAAAGAAAGTTTCGGGCACAAGGCAAATTTTAAAATGGTATTACTGGCTTTATTTGGTGCAGTAATGGGGCAGGGTGTGATCTGGTACACCGGCCAGTTTTATGCGCAGAGTTTTTTAGAGAATACGGTGAAGATCGAATTTATGCAGAACCGGGAAATATTATTGTGGGCTATCGGACTGGCAACACCATTCTTTTTATTTTTTGGCTGGCTGAGTGATAAGGTAGGTAGAAAATGGATCATGCTTACAGGTATGTTACTGGGAGTTATTTTTTACAGGCCGGTATTTGCAACTTTTATAAAAGATACAAACGGAAAGGAATGGATGGACAAGGCTGAGGGCCGCAGTTATGTAAAGATTGAAGGGAAGAAAAATCCAGTGATCACAAAAGACAGTATTCAGAACAAGAGCGGAATTGTTGAAATAACCCATACAAAAAGTACCTGGTTATTACATGAAGGGATACAGTTTACTGAAATATCAGCCGATACAGCAGGTTATGACAATGACGGAAGTGCCTGGCTGGCGATGGATAAAAAACCGGCCTATTCCGATAAAATATTATCTGCTCCGCTCAAATGGAAATTCATTTTGCTGGTTTGGATGATGATCATTTTTGTTACCATGGCCTATGGGCCCATGGCTGCATTTTTAGTGGAGATGTTCCCTACTAAGATCCGATACACATCCATGAGCCTGCCATATCATATCGGCAATGGTGTGTTTGGCGGACTGGTACCTTTCATTGCAACGTTGCTGGCAACCACATTTACAACAGATCCGCTGGTGGGGCTTTGGTATCCAATTGCTGTGGCAGCATTATGTTTCATCATCGGCGCATTATACTTAAGTAATAAAATAGATAAAGACGTTAATGATTAAAAAAAATAGCCGGTAAGACGGAAAGACGTCTTATCGCCTTACCGGCAAAAAAAATATTTGTATGAATACAGTTAAAAAAATAATGGGCATTGTGTGGATCATCATTGCACCGGTGATCATGTATATCTTAGTGATGGGTGCTATAAATAATATCAACAGTACCGGTACAAAAGATATTAATAAACCCATTCCCTGGATAATTATCATCACTATTTTTACACCCATTGCCATTGGCCTGATGATATTTGGTTATTATGCGTTGAAGGGAGAGTATGATCATTTGCCGGAGAGTTCGGAGGAGCTTTAAAGCCAGAACCCAAAAATTTTACAATTTTCAAACAAATGGGGCTTGTTTATGTTAAACAGGGCAATTAGTTTTGCGCCTCAATGAAAAAAATTGCTTTTATCATATTAATTCTTTTTACGGTAGTACAAGCTTTACCTGCCATACAATCTATATGGGGTAATGAAAAGGCTATCATGCTGGATATCAGTGAAGAAAAGAAAACAGATAAAGAAAATTCAAAATCAATCAAAGAGTTCATTTCTTTTTACAATATTAGCCAGAATTTGACTGGAAAACTCCTTACTCAAATTCACCTGGCTGAAAGCATTATGCCATCGCCCTGCTTCGAAAAACTTACCCCTCCACCTGATTTTTGTTAATCAATGTATTAAATTAGCCTAACAAACCCACATTTGCAGATCTGTTCTTCTACATAACTGATTAATAAATTTTATTTAATGCCAACTAAATTAAGCCCGGTTGCCAGGATATTGAACCTGGTAAAATTGGAGCGTAAAGAAATTACTGCTGTTTATTTTTACGCCATATTAAATGGGTTAATTCAGCTTTCACTGCCGCTTGGCATACAGGCCATTATTGGTTTTGTATTGGGAGCTTCTATGAGAGCATCATTGATCGTGCTGATCGTATTGGTAGTTGCCGGTGTGCTGGCAGCAGGCATTATGCAGGTAAACCAGATGAAGATCATAGAAAAGATCCAGCAAAAGATATTTGTACGCTATGCTTTCGCGTTTGCAGAACATATTCCAAAACTTGACCTTAAAAAAACAGATCATATTTATTTACCTGAACTGATCAACCGCTTTTTTGATGTTCCGGTTTTACAAAAAAGTTTATCAAAAATTTTACTGGATATACCAACAGCGAGTATCCAGATCTTATTTGGGCTGATATTATTATCTTTTTATCATCCGGCATTCATACTATTTAGTTTTGTACTCATTCTTTTATTATGGCTCATACTGCGCTATACCGGCAACAAAGCCCTTGAAACCAGTATAGAGGAGAGTAATTATAAATACAGGGTTGCTGGTTGGCTGGAAGAAACTGCCAGGGTGATCAAATCGATAAAGCTGGCTAAAAGCAATGACTTCCATCTTCAAAAAACCGACGACGAAGTAACGAAATACCTGGATGCCCGTAACAGGCATTTCAGCATATTGAAATGGCAGTACCATGTGTTGGTTATCTTTAAAACATTTATAACGGCTGCCATGCTCATTGTTGGCACATTGCTGCTGGTTAATCAACAATTAAATATCGGCCAGTTTATTGCAGCCGAAATTATCATATTGCTCGTGTTGAATTCGGTTGAAAAACTGATCATGAACATGGGAAGTGTGTATGATACACTGACATCCATTGAAAAAATAGCAAACCTCACCGATAAACCGAAAGAAGAAAACGGGTCAGCATATTTAGCTGACACCGGTAAAGGATTACAGGTGGAGATGAAGAACTTCTGCTTCAGTTATAATGATGAAACAGATGTTTTGTCGAATATTAATTTGCAGATACATGCCAATGAAAAAATTTGTATACAAGGAAATGACAGCTCCGGAAAGTCAACCCTGTTAAGGGTATTGGCTGGTGCTTATACCGATTTTAAAGGCTCGATGTTGCTGAATGATGTGCCGGTTGGAAACTATCATTTAGACTCGGTAAGATCTCAAATAGGTGTACTGATCAGCCATCAGGATATTTTTAATGGAACCGTATGGGAAAATATTTCTTTGGGTAATGAAAGTATTTCCATGCAAACAGTAATTGATCTGGCTGCCAAAACCGGCTTGAATGATTTTATTGGAACATTAAAGAATGGATATAATACCATGCTGGATCCTGCCGGCAAGCGGTTATCACATAATGTTGTTCATAAAATCTTATTGGTAAGGGCCCTGGCTGGCAAACCCCGGTTATTGCTTCTGGAAGAACCATGGCAGCGGGCAGAAAATGATTACCGGATGCAGATCATTCAATTACTCACCCAAATTGAAAATACAACACTGGTGGTGGTAAGCAATGATGATGAATTTGCAGGGCTTTGTGATAAAGTTATAATCATGGAAGATGGTAAAATTAAAATCCAATCCACCATCAATTCTAAATCAAATTAAAATGGACAGCAATAAAATAAAATCATACACACATATTTATCAGTACAACAAAAACAGTAAAGTAAAAGGGTGGTTTTTCATTTGTATACTGGTATTTATTATTTTCTTATTCCTGCCCTGGACTCAAAACATCCGGGCAAAAGGAACGGTTACCACTCTGTACCAGGATCAACGTCCTCAGGAAGTGAACACCATCATCGGGGGCAGGGTAATGAAATGGCATGTTAAGGAAGGTGATTATGTAAAAGCTGGTGATACATTGGTTCAATTAACAGAAGTAAAAACAGATTACCTCGATCCAAATCTTTTACAACGTACCAAAGAACAATTGGCTGGTAAAGAAATGTCTGTTGAATATTATAAAAGTAAAGTAGGCGTTGCAGATCAGCAGATCGGGGCCATTAATTCGGGCCTTCAGTTAAAACTGAGCCAGTTGTTGAATAAACTGAACCAGTTACAATTAAAAGTACAGGCAGACAGTGCCGAAAATGTTGCTGCAATCAATGATTTCAACATCGGTAGCAAACAATACCTACGCCAAAAAGCTATGTACGACAGCGGGCTGGTTTCCTTAACACAACTGGAGATCCGAAATCAGCAATTTCAAAATGCTCAGGCAAAAAAGATAATGGCAGAGAATAAACTGGCAAATAGTAAACAAGACCTGACGATTACCCGGATTGAGATGAGTACTTTACAACAGGAGAATGTTGAAAAAGTTACCAAGGCACAGGGCGATCAGTTTCAAACACTCACTCAAATTGCAAGTGGCCAGGCAGATATTGCAAAACTTCAAAATCAATACGCCAGCTATAATATCCGCAACGGCATGTATTATATTCTTGCATCGCAAAGCGGTCAAATTGTAAAAGCACAAAAGTCCGGTATTGGAGAGTTTGTAAAAGAAGGTGAGATGATCGCTGAGATCGTACCGGATAAAATTCAATATGCAGTGGAGATGTATGTTCAGCCCCTTGACCTTCCTTTGATAGCAGCCGGTCAAAAAGTACGTTTTTTATTTGATGGCTTTCCGGCAATTGTATTCAGTGGATGGCCAAAAGCGTCGTCGGGCACTTTTGGCGGAGAGATCGTGGCTGTGGAAAGTAATGTAAGTGTAAACGGTAAATTCAGGGTGATTGTGCAGGAAGATGTAAAAGATAAACCATGGCCAAAGGAATTAAAGATTGGTGCAGGCGCACAAGGCATCACTTTATTGAACAATGTGCCGGTATGGTTTGAGCTTTGGCGCAATATCAATGGCTTTCCGCCGGATTATTATAAAAAGGAAAAACTGAAAATAACAGAAAAAAAATGAAACTTTTAAATTGTATCATATCTTTTGTATTGCTGATTTTTTCAATAGCTGCAAATGCACAGGAAAGATTGCAGCAACCTGATTCTTTACAAACCTTATCAGCTAAACAGTTGATGGGAATTGTAAAGCAATACCATCCCATTGCAAAGCAGGCTGATATTTTTATTGAAAAAGCCAGGGCTGATGTAACCATTGCCAGGAGCAAGTTTGACCCTGTTTTAGCAAATGAAACAGCAGAGAAAACCTTTGATGGAACAAACTACTATTATTATAACCGCCCCGAACTTTCGATACCAACCTGGTTTGGTGTGGAAGTAACAGCCGGATTGGAATACCTGTCTGGTAACCGTACCGATCCCGAAGAAACAAAAGGCAAAACAAGTTATGTAGGCATTAGTGTACCATTGGCTAAAAACCTGTTAATGGATAAAAGAAGAGCTGCATTGCAAACAGCAAAAATATTCCGGGAGGCTTCTGCCATTGAAAAAAGAAATATACTCAACAGCCTGTTGTTGGATGCTGTGAAAACTTACTGGACATGGGTACAGCAGTACCAGGTTTATAAAACCATAAGTAATGCCGTTGTAGTAAATGAAAAAAGAGTGCAACTGGTTAAAACGGCTTACCGCCTTGGAGACAGGCCCGCTATTGACACGGCTGAAGCCCTTGTACAATTGCAAAGTTTTGAATTACAAAAAAGCCAGGCCCGGCTTGAATTTCAAAACTCAACGCTGGATCTTTCGGTATTTCTCTGGACAGCAGGTACTCAACCGTTTAATCTGTCAACAAATATTATTCCGGAGGAAGACCTGCAAACTTTAAACATTGAAACAGTTGCTTTGCCCGAGCTGAATAATTTGTTGACCTCAGCCATAAAAAGTCATCCGGAGTTGATGATGTATAATTATAAACTCAATGCTTTAGGTGTAGATAAGAAATTGAAATTTCAGGAACTGTTGCCCACAGTAAATTTTCGGTATAATCAATTGGGTAAGGGCTATGAAATTTTAAAGACTGCTACTACCGGTCCTTTGTTTGAAAATAATTTTCAGTATGGATTATCATTGGGCATTCCCCTTCGTTTATCGGAAGGCAGAGGTGAGTACCGGAAAGTAAAATTAAAAATATCAGAAACACAATTACAACAAGTTCAAAAGCTGCAGCAGGTTGAAAATAAGGTTAGATCCTATTTTAATGAATTGCTTGCGTTAAAAAGCCAGGTGGCTTTGCAGGAAAAAGCTTATAAAAACTACCAGATTTTACAGCAGGGTGAAGAGATCCGTTTTCAAGCCGGTGAAAGTTCTTTGTTTTTGATAAATGCCCGGGAAAATAAAGCGCTGGAGGCTTTGCAAAAATTACAAGAACTAAAGGCAAAGTATTTTAAAACAGAAAATAATCTGCTTTGGGCTGCAGGGTTATTAAATCAATAATTATTTTAAAAATTAAAATTTAAAAAAATGAAACGTCCAAATTGCGAAGAAGTTTTAGTTATGTTGGAAAGACAAGGTATTGAAATTGACTATTGTCCTAAATGCCGTGGTGTTTGGTTAGACAGGGGTGAACTTGATAAGATAATTGAAAAGTCAGTTTCATTTGATTCATCACCAAACAGTAATCAACAAATTTCGGGGAAAGAAAAACAGGATGACCATTTTAACCATACCGGTTCTTCATTTGACCGAAATAAAGATTATAACAAAAACTACAACAAAAGAAAAGGTAATTTTTTGAGTGATCTTTTTGATTAAGAAGGATATACAATATGAACTACTCTTTCGTATTAATATGAAAGGTTACATAGTTTTTAAATCACTATAACCCCATTGCCTTATAGATAGCTTCCTGTATATTGGTACGCACATTCATCTTAAGTAGTTTTGTGTTTTCACCTCCATCCGGATTAACCCGGTTACTTAAAAATATAAAAACAAGATTATATGTTGGGTCGGCCCAAACACAGGTGCCGGTAAAGCCTGTATGCCCAAATGTACGTGCTGATGCTGTTAAGCAGGGATAAGGGTCGGGGCGGATAGCATTATCTTTTTCAGGCTTATCAAAACCATAACCTCTGCGGCTAATAGTGCTGTGGTAATCGGTAAACAAATCAATGGTTTCTTTATGTAAATAATTTTTACCATTAAATGTGCCGCCATTTAAAAGCATTTGCATAATTACTGCAATATTGTAAGCATTGCTAAACAAACCTGAATGGCCAGCTACACCACCAAACATTGCGGCACCTGGGTCATGTACTGTGCCACGTAATAGCTGTAACCTAAAATATTTTTCATCTTCGGTAGGGGCAATTCTATTTATGCTTAAATTGTTTTTTGGTAAAAATGTTGCCGTTGTTAAACCTAAGGGGGTATAAAATTCTTTTTTTACATATTCATTCAAGGGCAAGCCAGATAAGGCTTCTACTATCTTCCCTAAAAAAATAAAATCATTATCGCTGTATATATATTTGTTGGCTGTACCTAATGGGCTTTGCAAAATTC
>JAYTOF010000001.1:0-2491 GCA_043747955.1 Chitinophagaceae bacterium | reverse complement strand
ATTAAAAAAAGTGTTTTATAATTGTTGGGATAAAAGTACAGATAAATCAAAGCAATTGCCGGTCCAAAAACTGCACCCATGGTATCCAGGCTACGGTGAAAACCAAAAACACGGGCTTTGTTTTCTTTTGTGCATTCATCACTGAGCATAGCATCCCTGGCACCGGTACGTATGCCTTTTCCCAACCTGTCTATGGTTCTTGATAAAAATATCCACCACGGATAAATAAAAATAGCCAGCATGGGTTTACTGATGGCGCTTAATGTATAGCCCAACTGTACAAAGGGCAAACGTTTGCCGCTTTTATCGCTCATTTTACCAAAATAGCTTTTGCTTAAGCCAGCAACCGATTCGGCAACACCTTCCAAAACTCCTATGAACAGGGCAGTGTAGCCAATATGTTTTAGAAAAAGAGGCATAATCGGGTACAGCATTTCACTGGCCATATCGGTAAATAAACTTACCAACGACAATATCCAGATAGTTCGTGTAATTATTTTTTGTGGAGAATTTGTGGGTGTGTGCAAACGGCTTCGTTTTTCCGAATGTAGCAATTTGTTGGTACATTGCAGGCATAAAAAGATAATTTGTTACTTATACAGCTTTGAACATCAATATAAAATTTGTTCAATTTGAATGAGCAGCATAAAATACAAGTATGCACAAAAAGAATAAAGCCATTAAAAAATCATCGCAAACAGAAATTGTAAAAGGTAAACTGGATATTTCGAAAAGCGGAATGGGATATGTTATTGTTGAGGGAAATGAAACAGATATTATTGTGAGGCCAAATGACTTTAACCGGGCTTTTCATGGCGATATGGTAAGGGTACAGGTTAATAAAGGTTTACCGAAAGGAAAAAGGCCCGAAGGAAAAATTGTAGATGTAGCCGAACGCAAACAGACTGAGTTTTTAGGCAACATTCAAATGAGTAAGAATTTTGCATTCTTTATACCTGCATCTGAAAAACCAATACCCGATTTTTATATTGCAGCAGACAAATTAAACGGAGCAAAAGATGGCGAAAGGGTGGTAGTAAAATTAGTAAGCTGGGATAAGGCAGAGAAAAAACCAATTGGCGAAGTGGTGAGTATTTTAAAATCGGAAGATGAGAATGATATGGCCATGAAGGAGATTTTGATTGAAACCGGTTTTCCACTTGCATTTGATGCAGCCGTGCTGGCAGAAGTTAAAAAACTGCAGCAACATATTGCCCGTGAAGAAATAAATAAAAGGAAAGATTTCAGGGATATTTTAACCTTCACCATTGATCCGGTGGATGCAAAAGATTTTGATGATGCCATATCAATCCGCAACCTGGATAATGGCAATTATGAAATTGGAGTACATATTGCTGATGTTAGCCATTATGTAAAACCGGGAACGCTTTTGGATAAAGTAGCTTATGAAAGAGCCACCAGCGTGTATTTGCCCGACAGGGTAAATCCGATGCTGCCCGAAAAAATATCAAACGAATTGTGTTCTTTAAGGCCGCATGAAGATAAATATACTTTCTCAGCAGTTTTTCAGATTACAAACAGGGCAGAGATCAAGCATACCTGGCTGGGCCGCACCATCATTCACAGCAATCATCGTTTTAGTTATGATGAAGTGCAGGAAATTATTGAAAAGAAAGACGGCCTGCATTATAAACCCATTGTTTTATTAAATGAGCTGGCAAAAAAATTCAGGGCAGAACGTTTTAAAAACGGAGCCATTAATTTTTCATCGCAGGAAGTGCGTTTTGAACTGGATGAGAAAGGAAAACCAATCGGCATTGTTGTAAAAGAAAGTAAAGATGCCCATAAACTGATTGAAGAATTTATGTTGCTGGCAAACAGGACTGTAGCATCCTATGTTTCAAAAATAAAAGTAAATAAGGAGCCCATTCCGTTTCCATACCGCATACATGATACACCCGATGATGAAAAGCTGAAACCATTTGTGGCATTCGCCAAAAAATTTGGCTACACATTTGATATGCATGATGAACGTGCGGTTGCAGCATCTTTCAATAAAATGCTGAAAGAAGTACAGGGCAAACCCGAGCAGCATGTTTTGGAACAACTGGGTATCAGAACCATGTCAAAAGCAGTTTACACCTCTTCAAACATCGGTCATTATGGTTTGGGTTTTGAATATTACTGTCATTTTACATCACCAATTCGCCGCTATCCCGATGTAATGGTACACCGTATTTTGCAGCAGTGCCTGGAGAAAGATCTGAAACTGGATAAAAAAATGGACGAACGCTGTAAACATTGCAGCGACCGGGAACGCAAGGCCATGGAAGCCGAACGTGCCGGTAATAAATACAAGCAGGTAGAGTTTATGAAAAATTACCTGGGCGAGGAGTTTGACGGTATTATCAGCGGTGTTGCATCCTTTGGTTTTTTTGTAGAAACTGTTACACATAAATGTGAGGGTATGGTTACCGTGAGAGACCTGAGTGCGTATGATGATTTTAGACTGGATGAAGCAGATTATGCA